>DATBBL010000057.1:0-4462 GCA_036271015.1 Acidimicrobiia bacterium | reverse complement strand
CGAGCAGGGCGATGGCGGCGTCACCGTCGGCGGCGGCGATCACCCGGTAGCCCGATCCGCGCAGGATCTCGGCCACCAGCGACCGCACGTCGGACTCGTCGTCGACGACCAGCACGGTGGGAGCGCCGTCGCCGTCGACCCGCGTGCTGTTCGTGTCCGGATTCGTGCCCGCGGGGTCACCGTCGCTGCGCGGCGCCCCGCTCGTCGCCAAGCCGCTCCACCGCGCCGAGCTCCTCGACGCGGTGCACACCGTGCTCGACGGCGCCGCCTGACCGCGCATTCCACCACGTTGGTTACGGGACGAAGCGGTAGCCGACGCCGCGCACGGTCACGATGTGACACGGGCGCGCGGGGTCGCGCTCGACCTTGGCGCGCAGACGGTGCACGTGCTCGCTCACGGTGCCGACGCCCTGCCACTCGGGTTCCGAGTCCCACACGTGGCGCAGCAGCTGCTCCCTCGTGAAGACCTGGCGCGGGGACGCACACAGGAACGCGAGCAGGTCGAACTCGCGGCGGCGCAGCTCGACATGCTCCCCGCGCACCGACACCTCACGGGTCGTCAGGTGGAGCACGAGGTCGCCGAACGCGAGGTTGACGTGCCGACGCTCGTCGCGCGAGCGCCGCAGCACCGAGCGCACGCGCGCCACGAGCTCGCGCGGCGAGAACGGCTTCACCACGTAGTCGTCGGCGCCGAGCTCGAGCCCGATGATGCGGTCGGCCTCGTCGCTGCGCCCGCTCAGCACGATCACCGGCACCGCGTTGTCGGCGCGCACCTGGCGCAACACGTCGAGTCCGCGCACCTTCGGGAGACCGAGGTCGAGCACGACGAGCTCGGGCTGGTCGTCGGCGATCTTGTCGAGCGCGGTCGCGCCGTCGCCGGCGTCGTCGACCGCGTACCCCTCACGCTCGAGCGCGGTGCGGACGACGTCGATGAGGTCGAGGTCGTCGTCGACGACGAGGATCATGCCCCCGGAGGCTAGGCGGAGACCCCGACCCGTGCCGGGATCGCACGCGCCGCCAGCACGCCGTGGCGGGTCATCGACCGCTTGAACCAGAACGTCGAGATGGCGATGGCGGTCACGGTGATCCCTGCCGAGGTCAGCGACTTGGCGAGCACGAAGGTGCCGACCGACTGGCTGAACTGGAGCCACAGCGCGACCGAGGCGTTCAGGAAGCCGATGAACGCCCAGAGCAGCGAGATCTGGAGGAAGAACCGCTGGACGTACCGGTTCGCCATCACGTCGGGCGGGATCGGGCAGAAGTCGGCGGCCAGGCGTTGGGCCAACGGCCGGCCGAACGGCACCGACAGGAGGAAGGCGGTGGCCACCAGGGCGGTGCCGAGGGTCGGCTGGAGGAAGTAGAGGAACGAGCTCCCGGTGGCGAAGGCCAGCGCACAGCGGGCGGTGAGGGTGACCGAACCCAGGATCATGATGCCGGGGACGCGCCGGCGGGCGACCACCCGCCGGAGGATCGCGACGTAGGACCAGCCGAGGCCCACCGCCATCGCCCCCCAGAGCCCGAGGACCTGCAGCATCACGAGGAACAGCCCGACCGGGATCAGGGTGCCCTCGATCACGTTCGGGAGCGCATGCCGCGCCAGGATGCCGAGCCGCGGGATCTCGAAGTGCGTCGCCATCAATGGCTTTCGTCGGCGGCCGGAGACCGCCAGTTGAGCACATGGGTCGCACGTCACACGGGTCGCGCGAGAATCTCCCGGTGCCCCCCTCGGCACGGCCGGTCCGGGCCGTGGTCCTCGACTTCTTCGGCACCGTGGCGCGGGCGACCGCGTCGATCGGCCTCGGCGAGATCCTGGCCCGGCACGGCTACACCATCCCGGAGCACCTCCACGAGATGTGGTGGAGCGGCGACATCGACGGCCACGAGCACGTCGAGCAGTCCCGCAGCCGTGACCACTACCTGGCCTGGCAGCGGGAACGGCTCCTCGCGATGCTCCACGCGGCCGACGTGCACCCCGGCGAGCACCAGAAGATCCTCGACGACCTCGAGGCGGGCCGGGCGGCGCGGGTGCTCGAGGCCTACGACGAGGTGCCCGGCGTGCTCGACGACCTCCGGGGCCACGGCCTGCGCCTGGCGATCTGCTCCAACTGGGACTGGGACCTCGAGCCCGCCATCGCCGAGGCGGGACTGGCCGGCCGCTTCGACACCCTGGTGTCGTCGGCGTGGGCGGGGGCGCGCAAGCCCCACCCACGGATCTACCGCTACCTGCTGCAACAGGCCGGCCTCGATCCGGCCGACGTGCTCTTCGTCGGCGACACCTGGGCCCCCGACGTGGAGGGCCCGCGGGCGGCGGGCATGCGGCCGGCCTATCTCGAGCGGGACGGGCACTGGCCGGACGCGACGAGACCCGCCGACTCCTCCGGCGTTCCGGTCGCGCGCATCCGCGACCTCACCGGGATCCTGCCGCTCCTCGGACGCGGCTGAAGGGTGGCGGCCTCTTCACCGGGCCGGCGGGTGATGCGTCAGACGACGCGGACGTTCTGCGCCTCTTCACCCTTGCGGCCGGGGCCGACGTCGAACTCGACGCGCTGGCCCTCTTCCAGGGTGCGGTAGCCGGTGCCCTGGATGGCCGAGAAGTGGACGAACACGTCGGGCCCGTCCTCGCGGGAGATGAAGCCGTAGCCCTTCTCCGCGTTGAACCATTTCACACTGCCTGTTGCCAACGCCTTGCTCCTTGCCTACTGCTCGCGCGTGTTGCGTGTAGCGATTGCCGGGGAACGGTAGCAGCCGTCCGGCCCCCCTGCTACCAACCGCTGGCGGGCAATGTGCGACCATCGGGGGCATGCCCGGTACCGTCGTCTCCTTCCACGCGCACCCCGACGACGAGGCCATCCTCGTGGGCGGGACCCTCGCCCTCGCGGCGGAGGCGGGCCACCGCACCGTGCTGGTGTTCGCGACCCGGGGCGACCTCGGCGAGGTGGCCGACGGCGTGCTCGCCCCGGACGAGGCGCTGGCCGATCGGCGCGAGGTGGAAGCGCGCGCCGCGGCGGCGGTGCTCGGCGTGGCGCGGGTGGAGTTCCTCCCCTACCGCGACTCGGGCATGGCCGGGGAGCCCACCAACGACCGGCCCGGCGCGTTCGACCGCGCCGACGTCGACGAGGCGGCGACGCTGCTGGCGGACATCCTGCGCGAGGAGGACGCCGCCGTCGTCACCGCGTACGACGACCACGGTGGGTACGGGCATCCCGACCACATCCAGGTGCACCACGTCGGCGTGCGTGCCGCCGAGCTCGCCGGGACGCCACGCGTCTACGCCGCGACGGTCAGCCGGGAGTACTACCTCGACCTCGCGGACCTGATGCAGGAGAGCGTCCCCGACGGCGTCGACGCCCCCGACCCCGAGGCGATGGACCTCGGCGTGCCCGACGCGACGATCACCACGCGCATCGACGTCGCCACCGCGCTCGATCGCAAACGTGCGGCCATGGCCGCGCACCCGAGCCAGATCCCGGACGACTCCTTCTTCCTCAGCCTCGACGACGCGGTGTTCCAGCGGGCCTTCGGCTTCGAGTGGTTCATCCGCCTCGACGATCGCGACGACGCGGCCGAGAGCGGCCTGCTCTAGTTCGGCGGGTCGATGACGCGCCGCCGACCGGACCGCATCCGCGCCCGCTGGTAGCGCAGCGACCGGTCGGACGACCACGGCGCATACGGCACCATCACGAAGCCGGACAGGCCGAGCAGCGGGAGGTCGTAGTTGACCCGCCAGCCGGTGAAGTCGAACCAGGCGGCGTCACGGTCGGCCCGCATCGGGATCCCCGCCGCCGCGAGCTGGTCGCACGCCTCGAGGAACTCGTCCTTGGTGATGCTGATGGCGTCGCCGGGGTGCGGGTCGGGGTCGTACGGGAGGCCGAAGTAGTCGGCCACGGCCCGGAGCGCGAAGAAGCCGGCCCGCACGCAGATGCCGGCCTCGGGATCGAACGGGAGGTCGACGGCCGCGAGCCGCAACGACGCCGCGTCGAGGACCGCGCCGCTCGCGGTGACCCACGACCGGTGCCCCACCGGGGAGCGGAAGAAGCTCAGGACACCGATCGACACGTGCGTCTCCTCGAGCTCGGTGAACCACTCCTGCCAGGTGCGCCAGAAGTCGTCGAGCAGGTGGAAGCGCTCCATCTGCTGGGCGCGCACCAGCACGTTCACCCCCGCCGGCGGCTGTCCGGCCCGCACCTCGAGCTGCGCGACCCGGACCTCGCGCCGCGAGAAGGCCGTGTAGATGGTCGGGAGGTAGGCGATCAGGAGACCGAGGAGCCCGAGCCCGGTCGCGGCCTCGAAGAACGCCAGGATGTTGGTGGGCAGGTCGGGTGGTCGCACGAAGCCGAGCGTGAACAGCGAGGAACCACTCATCTCGAAGGCTCGTTCGAACCCGCTGACGCCGAGGGCATGGAACATCGCGGTGTACGCCGCCACCACCATCACCATCCACACCGCGGGGAGGAGCAGCAAT
>DATBBL010000056.1:0-24301 GCA_036271015.1 Acidimicrobiia bacterium | reverse complement strand
CGAGCAGGGCGCCACCTACCTCGCCGACGGATACGCCCGCGGCGGAGGCCGCCCCGGCGTGGCGTTCGTCGTGCCCGGGGTGGGGGTGTACAACGCCGGCGCGGGGTTGGCGACCGCGTTCGCGGCGTCGTCGCCGGTCGTGTTCGTCGCCGGGCAGATCAACCGCGACGGCATCGGCAAGGGGCTCGGCCTGCTCCACGAGATCGACGACCAGCTCGACCTCGTGCGCCCGATCACCGCGTGGCAGCGACGGGCGCTCCACGCGAGCGAGATCCCCGAGGCCGTCCACGAAGCCTTCGCCCGCGTGCAGCGCGGCCGCCGGCAACCGGTGGAGATCGAGATGCCGCCGGAGGCGTTCTCGGAGGAGGCCGAAATCACCCTGCTCGAACCGGCCGAAGACGTCCGACTGCCGGCCGACCCCGACCAGATCGAGGCCGCGGCGCGCGCGCTGGCGACGGCCGAGCGCCCGTTGGTCTGGGCCGGAGGTGGCGTCGTGCTCGGGGACGCGACCGCCGCGCTCACCGCGCTGGCCGAGTACCTCCAGGCGCCGGTGGTCACCACGCGCCAGGGCAAGGGCGCCATCGACGACCGCCACCCGCTCGCGGCGGGATCGGTGTGGGTGAACCGCCGGATGCAGCCGCTGCTCGACGACGCCGACGTCATCGTCGCCGTCGGCACCCACTTCCTCGGCAACAAGGTGGCGGCCGAGAAGACGGTCGTGCACGTCGACGTCGACCCGGCCGAGATCGGCCGCCACTTCGGGAACCCGATCGCGGTGGTGGGTGACGCGGCGCCGACGCTCGAGCTGCTGCTCGAGCAGGTGCAGAAGGTGCGCCCACCTGCGCCGAGTCGCGCCGACGCGGTGCAGGCGTTCCGCAAGCAGGTCGACGACGAGCTCCGCGCCGTCGGGCCCCAGGGCGCGATGGTCGACCAGCTGCGCGCCGCGATCCCCGACGACGGGGTGCTCGTCCCCTGCACCACCACCATCGGCTACATGAGCCACATGCTCTACCCGGCGTACGCGCCGCGCACCTACCTGTCGACGTCGTACATGGGCACCCTCGGGTGGGGGTTCCCCGCCGCCCTCGGCGTGAAGGTGGCGCGGCCCGACGTCCCCGTGGTGTGCGCGACGGGCGACGGCGGCTTCCTGTTCGCGGCGACCGAGCTGGCCACCGCGGTGCAGTACGGCATCAACACCATCACCGTGGTCTACAACGACAACGCCTACGGCAACTCCAACCGCGACCAGCGCGAGCGGTTCGGCGGCCGGGAGCTCGGCACCGAGCTGCGCAATCCCGACTTCGTGCGGTTCGCCGAGTCGTTCGGTGCCGACGCGGTGCGACTGGCGAAGGGCGCCGACGTCGGTCCCGCGCTCCGCGACGCGCTCGGCAACACTCGCCCGTCGGTGATCGAGCTCCCGATGGATCGTCTCCCGTCGCCGTTCTAACTTCTGGAGGTGGAGATGGCTCAGCTGCAGCTTTCGCGTCAGGCCGGGGCGCTCGGCGCGATCGTCACCGGCGTCGACCTGTCCACCGATGTCGACGAGGCCACCTTCGACGCGCTGCACGCGGCGTTGCTCGAGCACCTCGTCATCTGCGTGCGGGGCCAGGAGCACATCACGCCCGACGACCAGGTCGCGTTCTCGAAGCGGTGGGGCCGCATCGAGCCGCACCCGTACGTGCCGCCGATCGAGGGCCACCCCGAGATCATGCGGGTGTACGACCCGAACCCCATCACCGTCACCTGGCACGCCGACTTCACCTACGCCAAGCAGCCGCCGTCGGTCAGCCTGTTGCTGGGCCGGGTGATCCCCGGCTACGGCGGTGACACCATGTTCTCCAACGGCTACCTGGCCTACGAGGGCCTCTCCCCCGGCTTGCGGGAGACGCTCGACGGCCTGCGCGCGGTGCACTACGCCACCCAGCTCGCGATCGACAGCGGCATGCCCGAGGACGAGATCGTGAACTCGCACCCCGTCGTCTGCACCCACCCGGAGACCGGCCGGCGCGCGCTGTTCGTCAACGACAACTACACGCGCCACTTCGACGGTTGGTCGATCGAGGACAGCCAACCGCTCCTCGACCACCTGTACGCCCAGTTCGCCCGCTTCGAGTACACCTGGCGTCACCGGTGGCAACCGGGCGACCTCCTCATCTGGGACAACCGCTGCGTGCAGCACGCGGTGGTCGGCGACACCGGCGGCCAGGAGCGCTCGCTGCACCGCACGACGATCGCAGGAGACACACCACGATGACCGACATCCCCTGGATCGTGAGCCTCGACGACCACGTGGTCGAACCGCCGGACGTGTGGACCAAGCGCCTCCCGGCGAAGTACCGCGACGTCGGCCCGCACATCGTGATGGCCCCTCCCGGCACCCCCGTGCTCGACGGCGGCACGTACCGCGAGGCGCCCGGCACGGAGGGCGACCCGGTCGCGTGGTGGTTCTACGAGGACCAGCAGTACTCGGTGAAGCGGCTCATCGCCGCCGCCGGCTACCCGGCGGAGGAGATCGGCTTCGACGCCATCACCTTCGACCAGATGCGGCCCGGGTGCTGGCAGCCGCAGGCGCGCCTCGACGACATGACCATGAACCACGTGGAGGCGTCGCTCGCGTTCCCGAACTACCCGCGCTTCTGCGGACAGATCTTCCTGAAGGGCGAGGACAAGGAGCTGGCCCGGCTCTGCGTCGAGGCCTACAACGACTGGCAGGTCGAGGAGTGGTGCGCGGGCAGCGGCGGCCGCCTGATCCCGTTGTGCCTGATCCCGCTGTGGGACGTCGAGCTCGCGGCCGCCGAGGTCCGCCGCAACGCCGCGCGCGGTGTGCGCGCGGTCGCGTTCTCCGAGCTGCCGCCGTGGCTGGGCCTGCCCAGCATCCACTCGGGCTACTGGGACCCCTTCTTCGCCGCCTGTGCGGAGACCGACACCGTGGTGGCGATGCACATCGGGTCGGGGACGAAGACGATCAATTCGTCGGACGACGCCCCCGACGCGGTGCAGGCCGTCAACATGTTCGCCAACAGCGCGCTCTCGTTGATCGACTTCCTGTTCTCCGGCGTGCTGGTGCGCTTCCCCCGGCTGAAGCTCCTGTACGCCGAGGCGCAGATCGGGTGGATCCCCTACGTGCTGGAGCGCGTCGACGACGTCTGGGACGTCCACCGCGGGTGGAGCCAGAGCCAGCGCAACGTCAGCGAACCGCCCTCGCAGTACTACTACCGGCAGGTCGTCAGCTGCTTCTTCAAGGATGGCGTCGGCGTGGAGAACCTCGACCGCGTCGGCCGCGACAACATCGCGTTCGAGACCGACTACCCGCACCAGGACAGCACCTGGCCCAACACGCACCAGGTCGCGAAGGAGCTGTTCGGTCACCTCGACGCGGAGACCGTGCACAAGATCGTGCGGGGGAACGCCATCCGGTTCCTCGGGCTCGAGGGGCTGGGCGACGGCACCGCGCCGCGTTCCGCGTGACCACACTCGACCCCGCGGCGACGACGGTCGTCGACCACACCACGCTCCGCACCCATCTCGAACGGATGCTGGTCGCGCTGGGCGTGCCCGCCGACCAGGCGCCGGTCATCACCGACAACCTGGTCGAGGCCGACCTGCGCGGCGTCGACTCCCACGGCTCCCACCTGATGGCGCTCTACTTCGGCCGGGTGCGCAGCGGCCACCTGCGTCCCGACACCCACGTCACGACGCTCGCCGACGAGGGCTCGACGGTGCGACTCGACGGTGGGCTCGGCTTCGGGCAGATCGCGGGGGTGGCGGCGGTCGACCTGGCCGTCGAGCGGGCCCACGCGCACGGCGTCGCCACCGTGTCGGTCCGCGAGCTGACGCACCTCGGCGCGCTCGCGTACTACACCATGCGGGCGTCGGCGCAGGGGTGCTTCGCCATGGCGTTCCAGAACGGCGCCATGATCGTGCCGCCCTTCGGTGGCACCACCAGCCTGTTCTCGACCAACCCGTTCTCCTACGCGGTGCCCGCCGGAGCCCACCCCGACATCGTCTACGACATCGCCACCACCGCCGCGGCCGGGAACAAGATCCTCCTCGCCCGCAAGCGCGGCGACGCGTCCATCCCGGAGGGATGGGCCAACGACGAGCACGGCTACCCCACCACCGACCCCAACGCGGCGTCGATCTCGCAGCTGCAGTGGTTCGGCGGCCACAAGGGCTTCGGCATCGGGCTCCTGGTCGAGATCATGGCCGGGCTGCTGGCCGACAGCAGCTTCGGCGCCACCGAGCAGAGCGACTCGGAGCTCATCGGTTGGGACCGCATCGCCAAGGGCGCGAGCTTCGTGGTCCTCGACGTGGCGCGCTTCCTGCCCGTCGACCGGTTCCGGGCCCATGTCGACCGGCTGATCGACGACGTCCACGCGTCGGAGCTGGCCCCCGGCCACGATCGGGTCATGGTGCCGGGCGAGCTCGAGGCCCAGCGCCGGGAGGAGCGCCTGGCGCACGGCATCCCGCTGCCCCGCGCGCTGATCGACGAGCTCGACGAGATGGCGGCGGCGCTCGAGTGCCCGCCGCTCGGCCACTGACGAGACCAGGAGACGCGCGCAGCATGGGCGACCGCTACGGACTGACGACGATCAGCACGGAGCTCCACGACGACGGGGTGCTGGTGGCGACGCTCAACCGGCCCGAGCACCGCAACTCGCTCGACCCGGTGATGCACCTCGAGCTGAAGCAGCTCTACGGGCACATGGTCGACGACGACGAGCTGAACGCGGTCGTGCTCACCGGCGCGGGCAAGTACTTCTGTGTGGGCGCCGACTTCAACAGCATGGAGGACAACGTCAGCTACCCCGACGGCCACCCCGGGCTGCTGATCGAGTCGGTGGGCATGGCGCGCAACATCCTCGCGGTCCGGGTGCCGTTGATCTCCGCGATCAACGGTGACGCCATCGGGATCGGCGCCACCATCTCGCTGTTCTGCGACATCGTCTACATGGCCGACCACGCGCGCATCGCCGACCCCCACGTGCGCGCCGCCATGGTCACGGGTGACGGCGGTGCGGTGCTCTGGCCGCTGCTGATGGGGCCCAATCGGGCCAAGGAGTACCTGATGACCGGCGACCTGGTGAGTGCACAGGAGGCCGACCGGCTCGGGCTGGTGAACCACGTCGTCCCCGCCGAGTCGCTCATGGACGAGGCGATGGCGATGGCCCACCGCCTGGCCTCCGGGCCCGCGGTGGCGATCCGCTTCAACAAGCGGCTCGTGAACAAGGAGCTCGAGATGCGGGTCTCGCAGCTCTACGACCTGTCGGTCGCGTTCGAGGCCATCAGCATCGAGACCGCCGATCATCGCGAGGCGATCGACGCCTTCCTCAACAAGCGCCCCGCCACGTTCCGGTCGGGCAAGCACGGCGGCACGTGACGCGGGCCGGCGCGTGAGCCGGGTCGCGGTCGTCACCGGGGGCGCCAGCGGCATCGGCCGCGCCACCGCCGAGCTGCTGCGCGCCGAAGGGGTGGACGTCGCCGTCTTCGACGTGGCGGGCGACCCGCCGGTCGACGTGAGCGACGCGGCGTCGGTCGCGGCCGGCGTCGAGCGGGTCCACGGGGAGCACGGACCCGTCGACGTCGTGGTCAACGCCGCCGGCATCGCGAGCGGGGGGACGCTCGGTGACCCCCGGTACCCGGACACGTGGGACCGCACGCTGGCGGTGAACCTCACCGGCGCCATGTTCGTGGTGCGGGCCTGCCTCGACGACCTGCTGGCCAGCGACGCGGGCCGGGTCGTCAACGTGGCCTCGACCGAAGGGCTGGTCGCGGCGCGGCGCACGTCGCCGTACACGGTGTCGAAGCACGGGCTCGTGGGCTTCACCCGCTCGCTGGCGGTCGACTTCGGCCGCCGGGGCGTCACCGCCAACTGCGTGTGCCCGGGCCCGATCCTCACCGGGATGACCGCCGCCATCCCGGCCGCCGACCGCGACACCTACGCCCGGCGCAACGTCCCGGCCGGCCGCTACGGCAGGCCGGAGGAGGTCGCCCACGTCATCGTGGCGCTCACGGCGGTCCAGGCGTCGTACGTGAACGGCGCGGTGATCCCGGTCGACGGGGGCATGACCGCCATGGGCTGACGGCCGCGTGGCGCGTCGTCGACTGCGATATGCCTCACTGGCCGATCAGGTTCGCCTTGACCTGCACCGCATTCGACTTGCTGCAGTCGAAGGTGCCCTTCTTCGCCGGCGCGACGCGCACGAACTTGCCGCTCTTCAGCTGCACCAGCGCCGCGCACGGCGTCGGGACCTTGTTCTTGATGTCGACGTTGCCGATCATCCCGCCGGCGTTGAAGCTGGTGAGCGCGTCGATGCCGGTGCTCAGCAGGTTGGCGCGCGTGAGCCCGTTCACACCGTCCTTCTTGACGATGGCCTCCACGGCCTGCTTGAAGTCGAGGGTCGCGGTCCAGCCATAGACCGCGAAGCCGTCGGCATTGCTCGGGCCGACGTACTTCAGGAAGTTGGCGAGCGTCGCATTGGTCGCCGCCTCCTCGAAGGGCAGGAACGTCATCGTGACGTACTGGCCCTCCATCACCGAGGCCTGGGCCTTCAGCGACTTGTCGTAGCAGGCGATGGTGCACACCCACGTGACGTTGTTGAGTCCCTGCAGCTGCGCCTCGCTGCGCTCCAGGATCGCGCTCGCGGCCGACGACGAGTTGTACGAGTAGTTCGACCCATCGTTCTTCATCTTGTTGATGATCGGCGTGTACGCGCTCTGTGGGTCACGTCCGGACACACCGACCGTCTGGTCCGACTTGATCCCGGCCTTGATCGCAGTGTCGATGAGCACCTCACCGCCGCGCTGGGCGTCCTTGGTGTCGTTCCCGAAGAGGAATGCCCCGTGGAGATCGTTCTTGTTCTTCTTCAGCAGGTACTTCGAATCGAACTGGTTGCCGTTGTACGTCTGCGGGTTCTGGTCCTTGGTGCTGCAGACCAGCTGGGCCGGGCTCACCGGGAACGCCACCGGCGAGCAGGCCTGGGGCACACCGGTGGCGACGCTGGCGAGGTCGGGGATGCCCGTCGCGGCGCCCGCCTGGTCCTTGCAGTTGACCTCGTCGTCGACGTTGCTCAGGAACAGCATGAAGTTCCCGACCATCGCGTAGTCGTTCTGGCACGCGGTGATCACGCCGTTGCGGCTGTCGTTGGCGTTGAGGTGGGAGTCGATGAAGTCGACCACCAGCTTGCGCCCGGCGATGCCGCCGCCGCCCGCCTTGCTGTTGATGTACTTCGCCGCGCCTTTCACCCCGTCGACCGTGCCCTTGAACAGGCCCGGCGCGAACGGGTTGTCGACGTCGGCGATGACCGCGATGCGGATCTCGCTCGCGGTCACACCGACCTCGGTTGCCTTCGGCGCTGCTCCCGACTGCGCCATCGCGGGCGACACCCCCACGACCATCGCCACGACGAACAGCCCGACCAGCACGACTCGACCCTTGCCCGACATCCCTGCGTCTCCTTCGCTCGGCGTCGCCGAGCAGCGGCACACTGTATGCAGCGCCCGCGTGTGGTTGGCCGCGCGACCAGCGGTGACTGCATGATGCGCCGGTGACGACGGTCCAGGCACGTCTCGACGCCCTCGGTCTCGCCCTTCCCGGGCCGTACCCTCCGCACGATCCGCTCGACGCGGTCGTGGTGCACGGCGGGCGCGCCCGTACCTCCGGCCAGCTCCCCCGCGACCACGATGGCGCCCTGGTGCACCGCGGCGTGGTCGGCCGTGACCTCACGGTCGAGCAGGGCGCCGAGGCCGCGCGATGGTGCGCGCTGAACGCGCTGTCGGTGCTCCGGGCACACCTGGGCGATCTCGACCGCATCGAGCGCGTGCTGACCGTGCTCGGCTTCGTCGCATCGGCGCCGGGTTTCGTCGAGCAACCGACCGTCGTCGACGGAGCGAGCCGGCTGCTCCACGAGGTGTTCGGCGAGGCCGGCCGCCACTCCCGCTCGGCGATCGGCGTCGCCGCGCTGCCGCGCGGGGGTGCCGTGGAGATCGAGGTGGAGGTGGCGCTGCGCGCGTGCTGACTGGTGGCGTCAACCGGCGGCGCCGAGGATGCGGCCGATGTTCTCCTCGGAGAAGAACTCGGCCGGCGACGTCACGCCTCCGTTCACCCGTGCGAACCCGTCCATCGCGTCCTGGTTGCCGCGCATGGCCGCGAGGAGCTGCTGCATCTCGGGAGGGGGTGGATCGAGGGTCGCCAGCTGGCAGGTGAACTCGAACATGGGCACCACGTGCTCGTCGCGGACCGCCTGGTACGCGGCCATCGCGTCGTCGAACGGCTCGGCGCCGCTGAGCACACGGTGGAGTGCGTCGGCGCACAGCTCGGCATCGCGGAACGCGTCGGTGATGCCCATCGCGGTGATGAAGTCCTTGTTGTACCCGGCGTCGCCGACGAGCGCCCAGCCCGGGCCGAACGGCTTGCGGAAGTAGTTCTCGACCGCGGTGCCGGCGATGCGCGATTCGCGTGTGGCGTCCCGGATCCGCTCGGCGAACTCCGGCGCGGCGTCGAACGTCCCCAGGTACGTGCCCTCGACGTCGTGCTTGTACCGATCGCGGTCGCGGTACGGCCAGCCGGCGACGACCAACGTGAGGTCGTCGTGCGTGGGCGCCACCGCCCAGCCGCGCTCCGGGCGGGCCGTCACCGCGAACGTGCCGTCGGCCGGGAGCGCGCTCCAGTACGAGTAGTACCCGCAGAGGATGGGGCCGCGGTCGTGGTACTGCTCGGCGCCGACCGCCTTGGCCACCAGGGAGAAACGGCCGTCGGCCCCCACCACCACGTCGGCGTGCTCGACGACCGGTCCACTCCCCGAGGCGTGGCCGCGGATGCCGGCGACCCGTCCGTCGTCGAACTCGAGCTCGTCGACGGTGAAGGCCTCGCGGACCTCGACGCCGCTCTCCGCGGCCGCGTCGACGAGCAGCTGGTCGAGCACGGTCCGGCGTGGGCAATAGGCGACCGGCGAGTCCGGGGTCCCGGGGGCCCCGGCGAGCGTGAACGCCCCGAAGTCGAAGCTGTACGTGTCGATCGGCGGGCAATTGGTGGCGCGCAGTCGGTCGAGCACGCCCCACCGGTCGAGCGCGGCGACCCCCGGTGGGTGGACGACGTGGGTCGACAGCGTGTCGCTGGGGAAGGTCGCGCGATCGACGAGGAGCACGCGGTGGCCGTGGCGGGCGAGCAGCATGGCGGTCGGTGAACCCGCGCAGCGGGCACCGATCACGACCGCGTCGTACCGGTCCGGAGCCATCGCCCTCCCTCCCCTCGACCGGATCACAATGGCCCGTCACCAGGGCCGGTGCAAGCAGCTGCCGCTCAGGCGTCGGCCTCCGCGGCGCGGCGGAACGCCGGGAGCATGCCGTCCCAGCCGGCGGTGTTCGCGCGCCGGAACTGCGCACCGTCCGCGCCGAGACGGTCCCAGCCCGAGTGGACGATCTCGAGCCGGGTGGCGCCGTCGCCGTCGTCGACGAACGACACCGACACGTCGGTGGCGTCCTCCCGGCTCCGGCCGATGTGCCAGAGGTAGCCGAACCGCGCCGGCGGTTCCCAGGCGGTGATCTCGCCCCAGTCGATCTCGCGGCCGTCGGTCGCGCGCTCGAAGATGCGCCCGCCCAGGCGCGGCTCCAGCACCACCGTGGCGTCGGGATCACCCGACGTCGTGTGGCTCCGGGGCCACCACGCCGACAGCCGCGTGGTCCACACCGAGAACGCGTGCTCGGGCGGGCACTCGATCCGGTACGTGAGCCGCAGCGGGTCGAGGGTCACGACCGGCGGCGGCCGCTCGCGCCGGGCGACGTGTTCTCGGCCAGGAGGCGGAACCGGGTCACCGCGTCGCCCCACACCTGGGCGAGGAACGCCTCGACCGCGGCGACGCCTTCATCGTGCAGACGGTAGATGCGGCGCGTGCCCTGCGGCTCCTCCACCACCAGCCCGGCTTCCTTCAACAGGCGCAGGTGCCGCGACACCGCGGGACGGCTGATCGGCAACGCGTCGGCGACCTCGCCGACCGACCGCCCCCCGGCGGCGAGCAGCTCGACGATGGCACGCCGGTTGGGATCCCCGAGCGCCTCGAACGGGTCCCGCGCCGCCGCGGTCACGAGGTGGCGCGCATCCGGTTGTTGCGGGCGTTGTGCTCGACCTCGGCCCGACCGAGATGCTCCATGACCGGCGGCACGTAGTTGGCGAAGCGACCCCGGAACCCCTTCTTGAGGCCGTACCAGCCGCCGACGGGGTTGTCGTCGGCGCGCGCCCACGCCTCGACGGTGCCGGGCTGGGCCGGCTTCTGCTCGTCGGCGCTGCCCAGTGGCACCCAGTCACCGGCTGCCCGCAGCATGGCGTGGAGGTCGTCGAGGCACTGCAGCCGGTACCGCAGCTCGGTCGTGCGGACCTGGACCACGAGGGCCGGTGGCTCGCTCGCGTCGTCGCGGTACGCGGTGTACTCGGATCCGCCGCTCGGGGTGTGGAGCACCCACGGTCGGTCGCGCGTGCCATCGCCGTCAGCCATGCGTCCCCACCTCCGCCGAGGCGTCGTACTCCCCCACCAACGTCGCGCCGGACGGGTGCGGCCCGTCGTCGACCCGGTCACCGAGCTCGCGCAGGAACTCGCCGAACGCAGCGGTCCCGGTGAGCGGGTTGGCGCCGGCGTCGTCGTCGACCGCGGCCACGTGCACGAAGCTCACGCCGTCGTCGAGGCGGTAGCTCGCGTACCGCAGGCCGCGCGGGGCGGTGGCGCGCAGCTCCCGGAACACCGCTTCCACCAGCTGCTGGTTCTCGTCGGCCCGCTCGGGGCGGGTCCGGTACCGGACGATGGTGACGGCCACGGGCGGCTCCCTTTCGGTAACGGTGCCGTTACCGTAACACAACGGTTACGGAGATCGGCCGGCGGCGGCGAGGGTGTGCGAGATTGAGCGGATGCTGATCATCGCAGGCACCTTCGAGGTCGATCCCGCCCGGCGGGTCCAGTTCCTCGCCGACCGGGAGGCGGGCATGCGCGAGGCCCGGGCCGAGGCGGGCTGCATCGACTACGTGCTGAGTCCCGATCCCCTCGAGCCGGGCCGGGTGTACCTGTTCGAGCGGTGGGAGAGCAAGGAGCACCTGGCGCCGCACCTCGCCCGGATGCGCGAGCCGCGGCCCGAGGCGCCCGACGCGGTCCCGGTCCTGGCGGCCGACCTCCTCCAGTACGAGATCGCGGCCACCGGCCCGATCGGGAGCTGACCCGCCCTCGCGGGATCACGCCCGGCGCGCGGCCAGACCCCGGAGGTCGCCGTCCGCATCGCGCCACACGGTCACGTCGCCGAAGCCGTGCGCGGCGAGCTCCGGCGCGAGCCCGTCGTCCTGGGTGCCACCCACCTCGACGACCAGCCAGCCGTCGGGGCGCAGGAGCCGGGCCGCGTCGTCGACCACCCGCCGCACCACGTCGAGGCCGTCCGGTCCGCCGTCGAAGGCGGTGAGCGGCTCGTGACGCCGGGCGTCGGCGGGTAGCAGCGGCAGCGCACCGGTCGGGACGTACGGTGCGACCGCGGTGAGCACGTCGACCGCCTGCGGCCGGTGCAGCGTCGCGGCCAGGTCACCCACCACTGCGGTGACGCCGTTGTCGCGCGCGCACCGAGCGGCGCGCGGATCCCGGTCGATGCCGATCACCCGTGCGTCCGGTGCGGCCCGGCGCAGGTACGCGGCGACCGCGCCCGCACCCGTGCACAGGTCGAGGGCGAAGCCGGACCGCGGGAGCACGCGCGCGGCTCGGCGCGCCAGCGCCTCCGTCTGCTGACGCGGGACGTAGACCCCGGGTGTGATGTGCATCCGCGCGCCGCAGAACGTCGTCCATCCGGTGATCCAGGCCAGCGGCACGCCATCGGCCCGGCGCCGGAGCCACACCTCGAGCGTGTCGGCGTCGCGCGTGGTGGCGAGCATGCACGCGGCTTCCTCGTCGGCGGCCACGCACCCGGCGGCGCGCAACCGCGCCACGAGGATCTCCCGGTTCACCGGGTCGCGGTGGACTGCCGGGCGATGCGCCAGTGGCTGGGCGACGCGCCGTGGGCGCGCTTGAACGCCCGGCTGAACGCCTCCTCCGAGTCGTAGCCGACCTTGCGGGCCACCGCCGCCACGCCGCTGTCGGTGTTGGCGAGCAGGTCCTCGGCCAGGTGCATGCGCCACTCGGTGAGGTAACGGATGGGTGAGCGCCCGAGCACCTGACGGAAGCGGTCGTCGAGGCTCGAGCGGGAGACCGCCGCCTCGGCGGCGAGCTCGGCGACCGTCCAGCGCCGTTCGGGCGCGCGGTGCAGCTGGGCCAGCGCGGGGGCCAGCACCGGATCGTGCAGCGCCGCCAGCCAGCCGTGGTCGACCGCGGGCGCCGACGCCAGGTGCACCCGCAGGACCTCGATGAGCACCAGCTCGGGAAGGCGCATCGCCTGCGGGCTGCCGCTGAGGTTGGTGGGCGGCGCGTGCTCCTGCATCGAGTAGGTGACGCTCGCCCGCACCCATTCCGCGGCCGCGCCGTCGGGGAGGCGCACCACGAAGGCCGACGGGAACACGCGCAGCACGGGATCGAACAGCGGGTCCTCCGAGTGCAGGTACCCGCACACGAGATCGACGCGCGCACCGCCGCCGCCGTGCCGGATGGTCGGGAGCTGCTCCCACGGGAGCGGATCGAGGAGCGTCATGATCGAGACGAGCTCCGCGGGCGACTCGCCGCCGATGACGTGGTGGTCGCCGTAGGGCACCACGATCACGTCACCCTGCTCGGCCCAGTGACGGACGCCGTCCTCGCCCGCGACCCAACAGGTGCCGCGGGCGACGATGTGGAAGAGGATGATGCTCGTCGCGCCGGGATGGAGCGCATCGGCGAGCTGTTGCGGGGTCGACTCGAACGAGAAGCCCTCGCTCAGCTCCGAGCGGAAGAAGATCGCGCCTTCGAGTCGCAGCTGTTCGAGCGCGGATTGGAGGAGCGCGGGCGCGTCCGTGTCGGTCACGGACGCAAGTCCGGTGTCGCGGCAAGGTGGCGCGGTGTCGCGGTCATGGTCTCGTCCGGGCTGCCCACGGATACTCAGTCTGTCATCGCGTCACCGCACGCACCCCCATCAGGAAGGCACTCCCATGACCGCATTCCCCCCGCTCACCCATGTCGCCCTCACCGTGCGCGACCTCTCCGTCAGCCGGCCCTGGTACGAGTCGCTCCTCGACGCCGAGTCGGTGCTCGACGAGGACACCGAGCCCGACATGCACCACTCGGTGTACCTGCTCGGGAACGGGACGCTCCTCGGGCTGCACCAGCACGGCACCGCGGCACCGCCGGAACACTTCAGCGAGTTCCGCGTCGGTCTCGACCACGTCGCCTTCGGCTGCGCGGACCGCGAAGAGCTCGAGAAGTGGGCCCTGCGCCTCGACGAGCTCGGCATCGCGCGCGGACGCATCAAGGATGCGGCGTATGGTTCCGGCGTGTCGTTCCGCGACCCCGACGGCATCGCGCTCGAGTTCTTCGCCCCGCCCTCGTGACCGGTGGCGCGACGCCTGCCCCGACGCGATCGCCGCGTCGAGGTGGGCGTCGCGCTGGCGCGCCGCGACACCCCGACGACGGTCGACCCACGGGAGTCACGATGCTCGCACTGCGGCCCAACTGCGAACGCTGCGACGTGGACCTCGCACCCGACGCCGCGCACGCGCGCATCTGCAGCTACGAGTGCACGTTCTGCCAGCCCTGCGTCGATGCGCTCGAGAACGTGTGCCCCAACTGCGGTGGCGGCTTCGTGTCGCGGCCGATCCGCCCCCGCCACGCGTGGCGGCCAGCGACCGGGCTGGTGAACGACCCGCCCGACACCGAGCGCCGACGGATGTCGTACTCCGACGAGGACGCCGCCGCGCTCACCGCCACCCTCCGGTCGATCGCGCCGGACGCGCGCTGACGCGGTCGCCCGACGGCGCCGCCGGGCACGCGAAAGCGCCGACGATTGGCGACCCCGGGTGACGGGCATCACCCCCGGATGGAGACCTCAGGCGAGCACCTGCCCGTCGGCGTGCACGCGGCCGAGGTCCGGGCGCTCGCCGAGCAGCCGGGACCGATGGTCTCGGTCTACCTGAACACGCCCGGCGACCTCGACCACGCGGCGCAGTTCGCCGATCTGCACTGGCACGACCTCCGGCGCGAGCTGGCGTCGCGCGGCGCGGATCCCGAGGCGTTGGAGCACGTGACGCCGGTCGTCGGCCCCGCCCACGAGCTCGGCCCCGCCCTCGCCGCGTTCGCCACCGCGGGCGGACTGCTGCACGTGGAGCACGGTCCCGAACCGCTGCCGGCCGACGTCGGGCGTTGGGACCGGCTCCCGGTCCTCGGCCCGTTGCTCCGCTGGCGCCAGGACACCGTGCCGTACGTGGTGGTGCTCACCGACCGGCGCGGCGCCGACATCGCCGCCTTCGGCGTCGGACCGGCCGAGGAGCATGTCGACGTCGACCCCGACCCCGACGACTCCGAGCCCATCCGCAAGATCAAGCCCGGGGGCTGGCGGCAGCGGAAGATCCAGCAGCGCGCCGAGCGGACCTGGGAGAGCCATGCGCACGAGGTCGCCGATGCCGTCCGGGGCGTGAGCGACGACATCGGCGCGCAGGTGATCGTGGTCGGCGGTGACGTGCGCGCCGTCGAGCTGCTCGAAGCGCATCTCCCCGATCGTCTGCTGCTGCGGTTGCACGAGATCTCCGGCGGCCGCGCGCCGGGGGTGGACACCGAACGGATGCAGTCCGAGGTCCGGCGCTGGGTGCGCGACGCCGCGGCCCGGACGACGGTGGCGGCCCTGGAGAAGTTCCGCGAGGAGTCCGGGCAGGACGATCGGGCCGCCGACGGTGTCGACGCCACGCTCGCGGCGCTCAGCGAGAGCCGGGTCGACGTGCTGCTCGTCCACGACGACCCCGACGACGAACGACGGGCGTGGTCGGGTCCGGACCCGACTCCCGTCGTCGCGACCCCGGAGCTCCTGGAGGGCCTCGGGATCACCGAGGCCGAGCCTGGCCGGCTCGTCGACGTCGCGATCCGCGCCGCGCTCGGCACCGGGGCCGGCGTGCGCCTCGTCCCGAAGGCCGGCGGTCCGACCGAGGGCCTCGGTGCCATCCTGCGCTGGCACTGATCTCGCCGGTGGGACACTCGTCGCGGGAGGGGAGCACGACGCATGACGTGGACACCGGATGCGCAGGCGCTGCGCGGCCGGGTCGCGGTCGTCGCCGGTGCGACCCGAGGCGCCGGCCGCGGCATCGCCGCCGCCCTCGGCGAGGCGGGCGCGACCGTGATCTGCACCGGGCGCACGACGCACACGACCCGCTCGGAGTACGACCGGCCGGAGACGATCGAGGAGACCGCCGACCTGGTCACGTCACTCGGTGGGCGCGGGATCGCCGTCGCCGTCGACCACCTCGACCACACGCAGGTGCGGGCGCTCGCCGACCGCGTGCGGGCCGAGCACGGCCACGTCGACGTGCTGGTCAACGACATCTGGGGCGGTGAGCTGCTCAAGGGCGGACCGGCGCAGTGGAACACGCCGATCTGGGAGTACGACCTCGACGACGGTCTGCGGATCCTGCGCCTGGCGATCGAGACGCACCTCGTGACGTCGCGCTTCCTGCTGCCGCTGGTCGTCGACCGTCCGGGCGGCCTGCTGGTCGAGGTCACCGACGGCACCACGCGGTACAACGCGTCGAACTACCGCATCTCGGTGTACTACGACCTGGCCAAGGTGGCGGTGAACCGGCTCGCCTTCTCCCAGGGCCACGAGCTCGCGGCGCGGGGCGGCACCGCGGTGTCGATCACGCCCGGCTTCCTGCGCTCGGAGATGATGCTCGACGCGTTCGGCGTCGACGACGCCCACTGGGGCGAGGCGGTCGACCCCGACCGCGGTGAGCGCGGCCTCCCGGTGGCGCCGCCGGACTTCGCCCTGTCGGAATCGCCGCGGTTCGTCGGCCGGGCGGTCGCCGCCCTCGCGGCCGATCCCGAGCGGGCCCGGTGGAACCAGCAGTCGGTGAGCTCGGGCGAGCTGGCGCAGGCCTACCGCTTCACCGATCTCGACGGCTCCCGCCCCGATGTCTGGCGCTACCTGGCCGAGGCCGGGGAGCCGGGGGTCGAGGTCGATCGCTCCCGGTACCGGTGAGCCGCCCAGGGGCCGAGATGATGGAGCGTTGAAGCTGCCACAAGGGTCCTCCGAAACGGGTCGTCGACGCTTGATGCCTCGAACACCGCTCGGAAGGGGCCTGGATGCGGGTGCAGCAGTTGGTGCGGAAGCGCGTCGCCGTCGTGGTGATGGCGGGCGTCCTCGGCTTGGGGCTCGCGTCCTGTGGTTTCGCGAACACGTCGAGTGGCGGTCCGGGCGACCCGTACGCCGCGGGCCTGTTCAACGACGTGAACCACGACCGGGCGGCGAACGGCCTGCCGCCGCTGACGTGGAGCCCGAAGCTCGCCAACCAGGCGGGCACGTGGGCGAACAGCATGGCCAACAGCGGGAGCCTGGAGCACCAGAACCTGGGCGGCCTGGTCAGCTCGGCCGACTACGGCGGGTTCCGGACCATGGCCGAGAACATCTTCGTGGGCACCGTCGGGATGTCGGCCGAGCAGGTCGAAGGCGCCTGGATGAACTCGCCCGAGCACCGGGCCAACATCGTCTCGGGCAACTACAACATCGTGGGGATCGGGTACTTCCGGTCCGGCGACGGGCGCCTCTGGGTGGTCCAGGATTTCGGCGGCATCTGACGCCGCGCCGTTCGGCACGCGGAGCGGGTCAGGGCTCGAACACCTGCAGCTCGGGGTGGTCCTCGAGCAGGTAGTCGTTGGTGAGATCCTCGACCAGGTGGGTGGGCGCGACGGTGTCCAGCGCGTCGAGGGTCCAACCGCCGGCGTTGGTGATCGCCCGCTCGCGCTCCGGTTCGCTGAGGCGCGACACGGTGTCGCCGGCGACGTGGAACGTCCGCCCGTTGACGCCCCGCGCCGCGTCGGTGCAGAGCCACACCACCATCGGTGAGATCTTCGCCGGTGGGTGCGTCTCCGGCGTCGCCACGTTGAACGCGAGATGCGCGCCGCGGGGTGCCATCGTGATCGACATGAGCGTCGCCCACTTCGACGTGTGCTCGCCGTACTCCTCGGTCGACACTCCGAGCGCCAAGGGGCGGATGGCGTTGCAGCGCACACCGAAGCGCCCGAGCTCACGGGCAACGGTGCGGGTCAGGCCGACCACGCCCTCCTTCGCCGACGCATACGCCACGGCCGACGGATGCCCGAACCCCGACCCCGAGCTGGTGTTGACGATCACCCCGGAACCCTGACCGCAGAGGTGCGGCGCCGCGTCGCGGATCATCGCGAAGTACCCCTTGAGGTTCACGCCCAGGGCGAGGTCCCACTCCTCCTCGGTGACGCGCCAGAGGTCGGCGTTGCGCGCCGCGGTGGCGTTGTTCACGACGATGTCGAGGCGACCGAACTCGTCGATCGCGTGCTGCACGATCGCGCCGGCACCGTCCCAGGTCGCCGAGGTCGCGTCCGCCACCGCGGTTCCACCGGCCGCCTCGATCTCGGCGGTGACCGCGGCGGCGTCGGCACCGGTGCGACGGCCGACGTCGTTCACGACGACGGCCGCGCCCTCGGCGGCGAACAGCCGCGCGTGCTCGCGCCCGATGCCCCCTCCCGCGCCGGTCACGATCGCGACCTTGCCCTCCAGCCGTCCCGCCATGGGTACCTCCTCGTGTCGGCGTGGAGGCTACGGCAGGAGCACCAGGACCCGGCTGCCGATGGCAGCCATGGCGGACGCGGACCCTGGCCGACAGTGGCAGGGGTCACGACGGCTCGAGATTCGCGCTCGAACGGCCGATCACTCCGGGAAGGACTTCGACCGAGCCAGGGGCGGCACGTGTTCACACGGAAGCAGAACCCGGAACAGAAGACGTGGCGGGGCGGCGAACGGCGCCGGGACGCGCCCCGGGTCGCCGGCTGGACCAGCCGCTACCTCGTCGACGACCCGAACAGGGACCGTCCCTACGTCTCCGACAGCGACTACACCGAGTGCTTCGTGCGTGACCTCTCGACCACGGGCGTCGGGCTGCACAGCAGCGGCGGCGAGCTCGCGGTCGGCGACCGGGTGCTCCTCGACCTGCGCCTCGGCGCACGCCACGGGGCCAGCATCCGGGTGACGGGCGAGGTTCGCCACGCGGTCGCGGACGACAACGGCGTCGTCACCGCCGGCCTCGAGCTGGTCGAAGTCGGCGATCTCGAACGGGCGTTGCTCCTCCGGCTCGTCCGAGAGCTCGAGCCGGCGAGCTAGCGCGACTGCGCTCGGGCGGGGATCCACCCCGCCCGAGCGAGACGGCTGCCGTAACCTCACAGATCGAGTGTGAGGATCGTTCACCAGGTATGAGCGGAACGTCACCGTCGGCACGCGGGCGCATGCGGAGCAGTCGCCTCAGCGGCGTTCCCACGACGTTGCCCGCGCCGGGGACCGGGCGCGTCGGGCAATTGGCACTGGGTCTCGGTGCCCCCGCCGACCTTGACCTCGCCCCGGAGGCCTCCCCCGTCGCGCCGCGCACCACCCGACCGCTGCCCGACGTCGCCCACGTGCGCGGTTGGCTGACCCCGCCCGAGCAGCGCACCCTGGTGGAGCAGTTCCGCGAGTGGGCGCGCCCACCCGCCGGGCTCCGCCACCCGCGGGTCCCCACCGGCCACCTGATGACCGTCCAGTCGGTGTGTCTCGGCTGGCACTGGCAGCCGTACGCCTACTCGCGCACCGCCGACGACACCGACGGGGCCCCGGTGAAGCCGTTGCCGCCCGCCCTCGCCGCCCTCGCCCGGCGCGCGGTCGCCGACACCGGCGCCGATCAGGGCGCCGGGAGCCCGTTCGAGCCCGACGCCGCCATCGTCAACCTCTACGCGCCCGGTGCCCGGCTGGGCCTGCACCAGGACGGCGAGGAGCCGTCGTCGGCCCCCGTGGTCACCATCAGCCTCGGCGACACCTGTGTGTTCCGCATGGCTGGGACCGACCGCCGCACCGCGCCCTTCACCGACGTCCAGCTCGCCTCGGGCGACCTGCTCGTGTTCTGGGGCCGCAACCGGCGCATCTACCACGGGGTCCCCAAGGTGCTCGACGGGACCGGCCCCGCCGGGCTCGACCTCCCCCCGGGCCGGCTCAGCATCACGGTCCGCGAAACCGGCCTGGCATGACCGCGGCTCGCGCGACGAGCGCGCGCCGCGGGTCGCGACCACCGTTCGAGCAGGTCGTCGAGGAGCACGGCCCGACCGTGATGCGCGTGTGCCGGGCGATCCTCGACCCCGCCGACGCGGAGGACGCGTGGATCGACACGTTCGTCTCCGCGATGCGCGCCTACCCCGAGCTACAGCCCGACAGCAACGTGCGCGGCTGGCTGGTCACCATCGCCCACAATCGCGCCGTCGACGTTCTCAGAGCCGCGCGCCGGCGGCCGGTCCCGACCGAACGCGTGCCCGACCAGCACCTGACCACACCCCAGGTCACCGACTCCGACGGTCGCGACGAGCTGCGCGCCGCACTCGACGCGCTGGCGCCGAAGCAGCGCACCGCGGTCGTCTACCGCCACCTCGGCGATCTCCCGTATCCGGAGATCGCCCGGGCGATGGGCACCAGCGAGGCGGCCGCCCGCCGCAACGTGTCCGACGGCATCGCCCGGCTCCGCACCCGACTCCGGAAGGACCGACCATGACCGAGCGCCTCGACGACGTGGACCCCGCGGTGCTGCTCGACGGCGCAGCCGCGCCGGTCCCCTCGTCGCTGCACGAGCGATTCGTCGCGCGCGCCGACGACGAGGGCCTGCTCGACGTCGCCTACACCACCATCGACACCCGCATCGGGCCGCTCCTCCTCGCCGCGTCCCCACGCGGCCTGCTGCGGGTGGCGTTCGCGCTCGAGGGGTTCGATGCCGTGGTCGCCGAGCTGGCCGACTCGGTGAGCCCGCGCGTCCTGCGCGCCCCGGGCCGGCTCGATACCGCGGCCCGGCAGGTCGACGGCTACCTGGACGGGACGGTGGCGACGTTCGACCTCCCGCTCGATCTCCGGCTCGCGCGCGGCTTCCGCCGCGACGTGCTCGAGCACCTGCGCACCATCCCGTACGGACGCACCGAGAGCTACACGGTGGCGGCGCGCGGCGCGGGGCGCCCGGCTGCCGTCCGCGCCGCCGCGAGCGCGTGCTCCCACAACCCGATCCCGCTGGTGATCCCGTGCCACCGCGTCGTGCGCAGTGACGGCTCGGTCGGCGACTATCGCGGCGGCACCGCGCTCAAGCGCGACCTGCTGGAGATGGAGTCCGCGGCGTGAACACCGCGAGCTGGCGCCGGCGCGTCGCCGCGCTCGACTGGCCGGGCATCGGCGACGAGCTCGACCGGATCGGTTGCGCGCCGACCGGCCCGGTGCTCACCGACGACGAGTGCGCGGCGCTGGTGGAGCTCTACGACGACGACGACGCCCGCTTCCGGTCCACCGTCGACATGGCCCGACATCGGTTCGGCCGCGGCGAGTACCGCTACTTCGACCACCCGCTGCCCCCGGCGGTCGCGGCGTTGCGCGCCGCCTGCTGGCCGCACCTGCTCGTCGTCGCCCGCACCTGGTACGAGCGCCTGGGCCGGCCGGCGCCGTGGCCCGACGCCTTCGGCGACTGGCTCGACGCGTGCCACCGCACCGGGCAGGAGCGACCGACGCCGCTGCTGCTGCGCTATGGGCGCGGCGACTGGAACGCCCTGCACCGCGACCTCTACGGGGACCTGGTCTTCCCGCTGCAGGTCGTCGTCGGGCTCGACGAACCCGGCGACGACTTCACAGGAGGTGAGTTCGTCGTGGTCGAGCAACGCCCGCGTGCGCAGTCCCGGGCGACGGCCACGACGATCCCGCGCGGCCACGCGGTGGTCTTCACGACGCGCGACCGGCCGGTGCGTTCGGCGCGGGGATGGTCGTCCGCACCGATGCGCCACGGTGTCAGCACGGTGCGCTCGGGTCGGCGCCACGCGCTTGGGCTCGTCTTCCACGATGCCGCCTGAACCGCACCCGCGTCGCAACCGGGTGGATCCGTGGGGTGACCTCCACGCGGTCGCCGCGCGCGGCCTCTTCACCGGCAACCGCGGGTGCCTGGTCGACGGGAGCGGAGCGCTCGTCCACCACCACCGCGGCGACCACTGGATCACGTGCGTCACGTCGTTCCGCGATCGGCGGCAACCGCTCGCCGACCCGCGCCGCTGGACGCCGCTGTTCTTCCTCGACGACGCCGTCGCCCTGGCCGCCGGACACCGGCCGTGCGCCACGTGCCGGCCGGCCGCCTACCGCTCGTACCAGGACGCGCTCCGCCGCGCGCTCGCCCTCGACGCACCGCTCCCCGCGACCGGGTTGAACCGGCGTCTCGGCCGGGAGCGACTGCACCGCGGCGCCGGCCTGGAGCGGGCGCGGGACCGTCGCGTGTGGTCCGCTCCCCTCTCCGACCTGCCCGACGGCACCGTCATCGTCGTCGGCACCAACGAAGCCCGTCTGGTCCGCGGCGACCGGACGCTCGCGTTCGCTCACCAGGGCTGGAACGCGCCGCAGCTGCGACCGGTGCGCGGGGAGGTCCGGGTCCTCACCCCGCCGACCTCCGTCGCCGCGCTCCGCGCCGGGTTCGAGCCCGTGCTGCATCCCTCCGTCTGCTGCTGACCACGAAGGGAGCGCGCTACTCCGATTCGGGTTGGTGCGGGTCGTCGAGCGTCAGGCCGAGCTCGTCGAGCTCGGTCTGGTCGAGCTCGAGCTCGTCGTCCTGCTCCTGCTCGTCCTCGTCGCGCGCGTTCTCGGCCAGGTGGTTGGGGTCCTGCTGGTAGTGACGGGTCTCGTCGAGCTCGAGCTCGAGCTCGTCGTCGTCGTCCTCGACGAGGGCTTCGACGTCGGCACCCAACTCGAGGTCGGCGTCCCCGTCCTCGCCCTCGGCGCTCCGTTCGGCCATCACCGGTTCAGCGTACGGGCTCGGCCGGCCCGCGTGCACCGATCACCGGTGCCACCCGAACCTCGCCGCCGCACCCTCATCGGGGGCCCCGCCCGCCCGCGCCCGCTCGGGCGGCGAAGGAGCTCGGGCGGCGAAGGAGGTGGTGAACCAGTCGCCCGCGAGGCGCGCGACCTCTTCGAGGGCACCGGGTTCCTCGAACAGGTGGGTGGCCCGTGGCACCACGACGAGCTGGTGACGGCAGCGGAGGCGTGCGCCGGCGGCCTCGTTCAGCTCCCGGACCTGGCGGTCGCGCTCGCCGACGATGAGCAACGTCGGCGCCTGCACCGATTCGAGGGCGTCACCGGCGAGATCGGGACGGCCACCACGGGCGACGAGCGCCGCGATGGGCGCCGGATCGCGGGCCGCGGCCACCAGCGCCGCCGCCGCCCCGGTGCTCGCCCCGAAGAGCCCGATCGGGAGGGCCCTGGTGACGGGGTCGTCGACGACCGCGGAGACCGCGAGCTCGACGCGTTGCGCCAGCAGCTCGATGTCGAACCGCAGGTGCCCGGTGTCGCGATCGGCCCGCTCCTCGCTCTCGGTCAGGAGGTCGAAGAGCAGGGTCGCCAGGCCCTCGCGTCGCAGGCGCGCCGCGACCTCCTGGTTGCGCGGGCTGCCACGGCTGCTCCCGCTCCCGTGCGCGAACAGCACCACGCCCCCAGCGCCGTCGGGCACGACCAGGTCGCCGTGGATCGTGCCGGTGGGGCCCACGGCCAGCTCCAGCTCGCGTTGGGGCATCGTCGCCTCCGATCCTGCGGCCGACCGGTCGGCACCGCGCCTCTACCCACTGTGGGGCCGGCCGACTCCCCGCCGATTCGTCGTCACGCGATGCGTGTCCGTCCGGCTCACCGGGTAGACGCACAGCTTCTGCCGGTGCCCGAACGGGGAGACGCCCATGGCCACCGCCAAAGAGAAGGCCGCCCGCCGCAGCCAGGCCCTCAGCACCGCCGAGCAGAACGACCTGCCGGCATCGCAGTTCGCGTTCCCGAAGGAGCGCAAGGAACCACTCACCGACGCCCGCCACGTCCGCAACGCGATCGCCCGCTTCGACCAGGTCGAGGGGGTCAGCAACACCGAGCGCGACCGCGCCTGGAAGCGCATCCAGGCGGCCGCGAAGCGGTACGGGGTGACGATCGAGGCCACGAGCTGGCGCGAGCTCGTCGACGACGGGAAGGGCACGGGCGGGAAGGGCCGCGCCGGGAAGACCAAGAAGCGCTGACCCCAGCCCCGCGCCACCGTGCGGTCGGCCACCGGCGACGTTCCGACGGTCGAGGGTGCATCATGACCCACGTGACCGATCGCTATCTCCTGCCCGAACGCGCCGTCGGTTCGATCGACGAATACCTCGCCACCGACATCGGCGGGCTCGGACTCCAGCGGGCCATCGACCTCGGCGCCGACGAGACCATCGCACTGGTGAGCCGGGCCGGGCTCCGCGGTCGCGGCGGCGCCGGCTTCCCCACCGCCACCAAGTGGACGAGCGTCCGCTCCCAGCCGGCGTCGCGGCGCTACGCGGTGTGCAACGGTGCCGAGGGCGAGCCGGGGACGTTCAAGGACCGCGCCCTGCTGCGCGCCAACCCGTACCAGGTCGTCGAAGGACTGCTCATCGCCGCGTTCGTCGTCGACGCCGAGCGCGCGTTCCTCGCGCTGAAGGAGAGCTTCGCGGAGGAGCGCGAACGCGTCACCCGTGCGATCGTCGAGATGCAGGAGGCGGGCATCTGTCGCGACTGCGAGCTCGTCGTCGTCGCCGGTCCCGAGGAGTACCTCTACGGGGAGGAGAAGGCACTGCTCGAGGTGATCGAGGGCAACCCGCCGTACCCGCGTGTCCTCCCGCCGTACCAGCACGGCCTGTTCGCGACCACGCCGCAGCTGGGATGGAGCTCGGTGGCACCGGCCGACGGCGGCCTCTCCGACGCCGGTGACGGCTCGAACCCCACCCTCGTCAACAACGTCGAGACCCTCGCCAACGTCCCGCACATCCTCGTGCGCGGGGTGGACTGGTTCCGTGGTCATGGCACCCGACAGACGCCGGGCAACGTGGTGTGCACCGTCGTGGGCGACGTCGTGCACGCGGGTGTCGACGAGGTCGAGCCGGGCACCAGCCTCCGCGAGGTCATCACCGCCGTCGGTGGCGGTCCCCGACCCGGCCGCACGATCAAGGCGGTGTTCCCCGGTGTCACCAACCCGGTCATCCGCGACGGGGAGCTCGATGCCTCGCTGTCGTACGAGGGCGTCGAATCGGTGGGCAGCGGCATGGGCGCGTGCGGCTTCATCGTGTACGACGACACGACCTGCATGGTCGAGGTCGCGGCGGTGTTCTCGCAGTTCCTGTTCGTCGAGTCC
>DATBBL010000055.1:0-3191 GCA_036271015.1 Acidimicrobiia bacterium | reverse complement strand
CGGCGCGTCGCGGGGCCGACGTCACGCTCGTCACCACCATCGGTCGTCCCGCGCCGTCAGGCGTCGAGATCGTGTCGGTGCAGACCGCGGTCGAGATGCAGGACGCGGTCATGGGACGCGCGCCGGCGGCCGACGTGGTCGTCATGGCGGCGGCGGTCGCCGACTTCCGCCCGAAGGAACCGCCCGACCGCAAGCTGAAGAAGCACGAGGGCATCCCCGAGATCGTGCTCGAGCCCACCCACGACTTCCTCGTCGACCTCGGGCGCGAGAAGCCGGCGCATCAGGTGTTGGTCGGCTTCGCGGCCGAGACCGAAGCGCTCGTCGAGCACGCCACCGACAAGCTGCGAGCGAAGCGGCTCGACCTCATCGTCGGGAACGACATCTCGCAACCCGACGCCGGATTCGAAGTCGACACCAACCGCGCGGTCATCCTGGACGCCGACGGGGGCATCGAGTCGCTCCCGTTGCTCCCCAAAACTGATCTTGCCGGTGTGATCCTGGATAAGGTCGCACGGTTGTTGAACCAGAAGACCTCCTCAAAGAAGAGCACGTCATGAGCACGTTCACGTTCACGTCGGAGTCGGTGACCGAGGGTCACCCCGACAAGATGTCCGACCAGATCAGCGACTCGGTCCTCGACGCGATCTTCGAGCAGGACCCGCAGAGCCGGGTGGCCTGCGAGACCCTGTGCACCACCGGCCTCGTCGTCGTCGCGGGTGAGATCTCCACGAAGGCGCAGATCGACTACCAGCGCACCGTGCGCGACACCGTGCGCGCCATCGGCTACTCGAGCAGCGCCTACGGGTTCGACGCCAACACCTGCGCGGTCATCACGTCGATCGACGAGCAGTCGCCCGACATCGCGCAGGGAGTCGACAAGGCGAAGGAGATCCGCGACGGCCTCACCGACCACTACGACGAGGTCGGCGCCGGCGACCAGGGAATGATGTTCGGCTACGCCTGCGACGACACCGCCGACCTCATGCCGATGCCGATCTGGCTCGCGCACCGCCTCGCCCGCCGGCTGACCGCGGTGCGCAAGGAGGGCCTGCTCGACTACCTGCGGCCCGACGGCAAGACGCAGGTGAGCATCGTCTACCACGACGGTCGGCCGGTGGCGCTGTCGACGGTGCTGATCTCGAGTCAGCACGCGCCCGGCATCGACATCGACGGCCAGATGCGCAACGACCTCATCGAGCACGTCATCAGGCCCACCGTGCCCGAGCAGTTCGCGGGCGACGACTACGAGGTGCTCGTCAACCCGACCGGCGCGTTCGAGCTCGGCGGTCCGCACGCCGACTGCGGGCTCACGGGCCGCAAGATCATCGTCGACACGTACGGCGGCATGGCCCGTCACGGTGGTGGCGCGTTCAGCGGCAAGGACCCGACCAAGGTCGACCGCTCGGCCGCGTACGCGGTCCGGCACGTGGCGAAGAACGTCGTCGCCGCCGGCATCGCGTCGCGCTGCGAGGTGCAGGTCGCGTACGCGATCGGCGTGGCGCACCCGGTGTCGGTGATGGTCGAGACGTTCGGCACCGCGCAGATCGACCCCGAGAAGCTGCCCGGCCTCGTGCACGACGTGTTCGACCTCCGCCCCGCCGCGATCATCGAGCGTCTCGACCTGCGACGGCCGATCTACCGCAACACCGCCGCGTACGGTCACTTCGGTCGGAGCGACCGCGACTTCACCTGGGAGCGCACCGACCACGCCGAGGTGCTGAAGAAGGCGGCGGAGGCGATCGCCTGATCTTCGCGTGACGGTCGTCCGGGTCCAACCCGACGTCCCGGCCATCCATCGCGCGTTCGACTACTCCCTGCCGTTCCGGCTGCTCGACCGGTTCGCCGGCGCGGTACGCGTCGGCACGGTGGTGCGCGTGCCGCTCCACGGACGACGGGTGCGCGGCTGGGTGCTCGACGCCGACGTCGCCGAGCCGGAGGCGACCGAGCTGCGCGACGTGCTCGCGGTCGTCGGCGCGGGTCCGCCGCCCGAGGTCGTCGACCTCTGCCGCTGGGCGGCGTGGCGGTGGGCGGGCCCGCTCGCGAGCTTCCTCCGGGCGGCGTCGGCCCCCAACGTCGTCGCCGCCGGCGCGGTCGAGGTCGAGCAGGCCGTCTACCCGGGCGCGCCGCTGCACGGGCAGCAGCTCGCGCTGATCGGGCCGCGCGCCGCGGTCGAGGTCCCGATCGCGCCGGAGGGCTCCACGCTGGTGATCGACCCGTCGGCCGCGCGTGCGGCCCAGCTCGCGTCGCACCTCGAGCGCCAGGGCCGCGAGGTCGTGACCCTCGGTTCGGAGCACGCCGACGCGGTCCGCACCGCGCACTGGGACCGCGCCCGCGCCGGCGCGTGCGTGGTGGTCGGCGGGCGCGCCGCGGTGTGGGCCCCGCTGCCCGATCTCTGTGCGGTGGTGGTCGTCGACGAGGGTGACGAGGCGCTGGAGGACGAGCGCGCGCCCACCTGGAACGCGCGCGACGTCGCCGTCGAACGCGCGCGCCGCGCGGGGGCGGCGGTGCGCGTCCTCACGCCCGCACCGACGGTCGACGTACTGGTCGCGGTGGGGGAGCCGGTCGGCGGTGCGGGCGGCTGGCCGCCGGTCGAGGTCGTCGACCAGCGTGACGAGGAACCGGGTCACGGGGTGTTGAGCGCGGCGTTGGCCGACGCGCTCCGTCACGCCGTCGGCCGCGGCGAGCGAGCGGTGTGCGTGTTGAACCGCCGCGGGCGGGCGCGTCTGCTCGCGTGCCGGACGTGTCGGGAGCTCGCCCGGTGTGAACGGTGCGGCGCGACCGTCGAGCAACGCGACGACGGGTTCGTCTGCGCGCACTGCGGCACCACGCGTCCGACGGTGTGCCTCCACTGCCACGGCAGCACGTTCCGCGCCGTCCGCCCGGGGATCACGCGCGTGCGCGACGACCTCGCCGCGTTGCTGCCCCGCGTGGAGGTGGCGTCGGTCGACGCGTCGACCGACGCGGTCCCCGACGTGCCGGTGCTGGTCGGCACCGAGGCCGTGCTCCACCGGCTCGTCGGCCACGCCGGGGTGGGCGCGTCCCCGCCCACCGGTCGGCCCACCGGTCTGGTGGCTTACCTCGAGCTCGATCAGGAGCTGCTGGCGCCGCGGGCGCGGGCCGCCGAGCAGGCGCTGTGGCTCCTCGTCCGCGGCGCCCGCCTCCTCGACGACCGCGGGCGGGTGCTCCTGCAG
>DATBBL010000054.1:0-5072 GCA_036271015.1 Acidimicrobiia bacterium | reverse complement strand
CCCGCCCCGGTGGGGCGGCTTTCGCCGAAGGCGAAAGCCGCAGGGGCTCGCTCGGATGGAGGGGCCGGCACGAGCGGGTGCCGGCCGGCACCGGCGACCGCCGCCCCGACGTCAGGGCAGCGTCAGACCAATAAGTACTTGAGCACGACCCGAGACAACCCCATCACCACCGATAGTGAGCGAACGCCTTGTTCGACTCGGCCATCTTCTGCAGATCGTCCTTGCGCTTGATCGAGGCACCGATTCCGTTGCTGGCGTCCATCAGCTCGTTGGCCAGCCGCTCGGCCATCGTCTTTTCACGCCGCTGGCGCGAGTACCCGACGATCCAGCGGATCGCCAGCGTGGTCGCCCGGCGCGGCCGCACCTCGACCGGCACCTGGTACGTGGCACCACCGACGCGCCGACTGCGCACCTCGAGCGCCGGGCGCACGTTCTCGACCGCGCGCTTCAGCACCGCCACCGGGTCACCGCCGGCGCGCTTCTCGATGTCGCCGAGCGCGTCGTAGACGATCTTCTCGGCGATCGAGCGCTTGCCGCGCTGGAGGATCTTGTTGACGACCTGGGTGACGACCACCGACCGGTAGACGGGGTCGGGCATGAGGTCGCGCCGCGGTGCGGGTCCTTTGCGAGGCATCAGGCGTCCTTCTTGGCGCCGTAGCGGCTGCGGGCCTGCTTGCGGTTGGCGACACCGCTCGCGTCGAGGGCGCCGCGCACGATCTTGTAGCGCACCCCCGGGAGGTCCTTCACCCGACCGCCGCGGACCAGCACGATCGAGTGCTCCTGGAGGTTGTGCCCGATGCCGGGGATGTAGGCCGTGACCTCGATGCCGGAGGTGAGCCGGACGCGCGCGACCTTCCGCAGCGCCGAGTTCGGCTTCTTCGGCGTGTGGGTGAACACGCGCGTGCAGACGCCGCGGCGCTGGGGCGAGCCCTTGAGCGCGGGCGTCTTCGACTTCTCGGGCTTCGTCTCCCGCCCCTTGCGGACGAGCTGCTGGATCGTGGGCACAAGACTCCTACGCGCGTGGATTCATGGAGCGAAATTGCGGGCGGCCGGAATGCCACCGGGGCGGGTGACACAGCCGGCGAAGGGCCGACCGTCCAGGATAGCGGTTCGGCCCCGGCCACCGCCACGCATCCGTAGGATCGGCCGGGCCGGCGCACGCGGGGAGGAGGGAGTGGCACCACCGTGGAGCCTTCGCCGCTCGACAACGCGGTGTGGCACGCGCTGACGACCCACCACGCCGGCTTCGCCGACGTCGCCGGGACCGCCCGGCGGTACCGGCCGGACGTGTCGGTGTTCGGCGCCGTCGAGCACTTCGACGACGACGCCTGGCACGACCTGGCGGCGTTGGCGGGGCCGGGGCGCCCCGCGGTGCTGTTCCGGCCCGACCTCCCGGAGCCACCGCCGGGCTGGACCCGGCTGGGCGGGGGCGTCGGCCACCAGATGGTGCTGCGCGAGCTGGCCGCGGTCGACGTGCCCGACGCTCGCTCCCTCGGGCCCGCAGACGCGCCCGAGATGATGGCGCTGGTCGAGCTCACCCGACCGGGACCCTTCGCGATGCGGACGGTCGAGCTCGGCGGCTACCTCGGCGTCTTCGAGGACGGGCAGCTCGTCGCGATGGCGGGGGAACGCCTCCATCTGCCGGGCTTCTGCGAGATCAGCGCGGTGTGCACTCGTCCCGATCATCGCGGGCGAGGACTCGCGGCCGGTCTGACCACGCTCGTGGCCCGTGCCATCGAGGCGCGTGGAGAGCAGCCGTTCCTCCACCACGCGTCCGACAACCACCCGGCGCGCCGGGTCTACGAGTCGCTCGGCTTCGAGTTCCGGCGGACGGTCGGGTTCGCCGCCTTCGGCGCTCCCGTCTAGCCCGTTCCGCCGGCACCCGGCCGCTGTCAGTTCCCGGCTGCGCCGCCCAGCTCGGCGTCGAAGTCGGCCACCGGGAGGCCGGTGACGACCTCCTCGACCACTTCCTCGGCCGCCGCGGGGGCCTCGATCACGTTGCCGAGGCCGGCCACGCTCAACCCGGCCGCCTCCGGCACCGCCGGTGACGCGGTGGTGCTGCTCGTGTCGGCGAGCCAGGCGGCGAGGTCGAGGTCGGACTCCATGTCGGTGTCCGACGAGTAGAACGGCAGCGGCTCGTAGTCGGGCGCGGCGGTGGCGATGTCGCGGTAGCGCGGCATGCCGGTGCCGGCCGGGATGAGCTTGCCGATGATCACGTTCTCCTTGAGACCGTGGAGCCCGTCGCGACGACCTTCGATGGCCGCCTCGGTGAGCACCCGCGTGGTCTCCTGGAACGACGCCGCCGACAGCCACGAGTCGGTGGCCAACGACGCCTTCGTGATCCCCATGAGCTCGGGACGACCCTCGGCCGGCTGCTTGCCCTCCGCCACCAACCGTCGGTTGGTGTCGGCGAACTCGCGGGCGTCGGCCTTCTGGCCCGGCAGGTAGGTGGAGTCTCCCGACTCCGACACCCCGACCCGGCGGAGCATCTGACGGACGATGACCTCGACGTGCTTGTCGTGGATCGACACGCCCTGCTCGCGGTACACCTTCTGCACCTCGTCGCTGAGATACTGCTGGGTCTCGCGGATGCCCTTGACCTCGAGGATCTTCTTCGGGTCGAGCGGGGTCTTCGAGTCACCGGTGAGCTGCTGACCGGCCACCACCTCGACACCGTCGGCGATGCCCGGGAAGAGGTGCGTGCGGCGCATGACCACGTGCTCCTCCTCGGTGCCGTCGTCGGCGACGATGGTGAGCACGCGCTCGCCCTTCTCGTTCTCACCGAGCCGGACGACGCCCGAGCTCTCGGCCATGATCGCGGCGCCCTTCGGCGTGCGGGCCTCGAACAGCTCGACGACGCGGGGCAGACCGTGCGTGATGTCCTCACCCGCGATGCCGCCGGTGTGGAAGGTCCGCATGGTGAGCTGCGTGCCGGGCTCGCCGATGGACTGGGCGGCGATGATGCCGACCGCCTCGCCCTGGTCGACGAGCTTGCCCGTCGCCAGCATCATCCCGTAGCACGCCGCGCACACACCGCTGAGCGAGTCACAGGTGAGCACCGACCGGACCCGCACCCGCGACACGCCGGGGTCGGCCGCCAGACGACGGACCTCGACCTCACCGATCTCGGTGTTGCGGGACAGGCTCGTGCCGTCCGACAGCGTCACGTCGTCGGTCAGCTGGCGCCCGAGCAGCTTCGTCTCCAGGATGCGGATCGTCTCCGGGTCGTCGTCGACGTTCTCGATCCAGATGCCGCGCGTGCTCCCGCAGTCGTCCTCGCGCACGATGACCTCCTGCGCGACGTCGACCAGACGCCGGGTCAGGTAGCCGGAGTCGGCGGTCCGGAGCGCGGTGTCGGCGAGACCCTTGCGGGCACCGTGGGTGGAGATGAAGTACTCGAGGACCGACAGGCCCTCACGGAAGTTCGACTTGATCGGGCGGGGGATGATCTCACCGCGCGGGTTGGCCACGAGGCCACGCATGCCGGCGATCTGCTGCACCTGCATGACGTGCCCTCGGGCGCCCGAGCCGACCATCATGTCGATCGGGTTGAACTTCTCCTGGCGCATCTCGGCCTGCATCGCGTCACGGACGCGCGCGGTGGCCTCGCTCCAGACCTCGATCTCCTTCTGACGCCGCTCGTCGTCGGTGATGACGCCGCGGTCGTACTGGCCCTCGACCTTGTCGGCCTCGGCCTCGAACTTCTCCAGCAGCGCCGCCTTGCTGGCGGGCGTCCGCACGTCGGAGATCGAGATGGTGAGACCGGAACGGGTCGCGAACTCGAAGCCGAGATCCTTGAGCTTGTCGAGGCTCTCGGCCACGATGGCGCGGGGATAGTTCTCCACCAGCCGGCTGGCCAGCTCGGTGAGGTCGCGCTTCTTGACCGCGTCGTTGTGGAACGCGAAGTCGGCCGGGAACGCCTCGTTGAAGAGGAACCGGCCGAGGGTGCTCTCGACCAGCACGCTCGAATCGCCGTTGTTGCCGCTGCGTCGCAGCACGATGGCGTCGGGGTGCTCCTCGTCGCGCTCCGGGAACTGGTCCGCCGGGAAGCGGGCGCCCGGCATGCGCACCTTGATCTTCGCGTGCAACGAAAGCCGGTCGTCCTCCGGCGTGGAGGGCGCGAGACGCTCGTCGTAGGCGAGCACCGCCTCGTCGAGCGACGAGAACGCCCGCGTCGCAGGCGCGTCGTCGGTGATCTCGGTGAGGTAGTAGGCGCCGATGATCATGTCCTGGGTGGGGACGGTGATCGGGCGACCGTGCGCCGGCGACAGGATGTTGTGCGCCGACAGCATGAGGATGCGGGCCTCGGCCTGTGCCTCCGCGGAGAGCGGCAGGTGGACCGCCATCTGGTCACCGTCGAAGTCGGCGTTGAACGCGGTGCACACGAGCGGGTGGATCTGGATCGCCTTGCCCTCCACCAGCACCGGCTCGAAGGCCTGGATGCCGAGGCGGTGGAGCGTCGGCGCCCGGTTCAGGAACACCGGGTGCTCCTTGATCACCTCTTCGAGGACGTCCCACACCTGCGGGCGGGCGCGCTCGACCATCCGCTTCGCGGACTTGATGTTCTGCGCGTACTCGAGGTCGACGAGCCGCTTCATGACGAACGGCTTGAACAGCTCGAGCGCCATCTGCTTCGGCAGGCCGCACTGCTGCAGCTTGAGCTGCGGGCCGACCACGATGACCGAACGGCCGGAGTAGTCGACGCGCTTGCCGAGCAGGTTCTGGCGGAACCGGCCCTGCTTGCCCTTCAGCATGTCGGAGAGCGACTTGAGCGCGCGGTTGCCGGGGCCGGTGACCGGCCGCCCGCGGCGGCCGTTGTCGAACAGCGCGTCGACGGCCTCCTGCAGCATGCGCTTCTCGTTGTTGATGATGATCTCGGGCGCGCCGAGGTCGAGGAGCCGCTTCAGCCGGTTGTTCCGGTTGATCACCCGGCGGTACAGGTCGTTGAGGTCGGAGGTCGCGAAGCGGCCACCGTCGAGCTGCACCATCGGCCGGAGGTCCGGCGGGATCACCGGGACCGCGTCGAGCACCATGCCCATCGGCGAGTTGATCTTGCGGTCGTCGTCGTCGAC
>DATBBL010000053.1:0-19208 GCA_036271015.1 Acidimicrobiia bacterium | reverse complement strand
GGGGTCACGAGCATCCGCGAGGTGATCCTCTTCCCGACGCTGAAGCCCGAAGCCTGAGCGTTCCGACCAAGGACTCGAGTGTCGAGCTTCAGCGGGATCGGCAAGCTCGACAAGGGCAAGAAGCCGGAGCCGCGGTCAAGGCGGCGCCCGAGTGCGAGTCGCTGACCTGATCAGCCCACCAGCTCCTCGCTGACCTCCCAGAGCCGCGCCGCGGCGGCGTCGTCCTGGGCCGCCGCGCTCGGCGTGGCGGGGGCCGACTTCACCCAGTACCCGCCGGTGATGCCGGCGAGCTCGGGGGCGGACGCCACGTAGACCTGGGTGCGCGCGCCCTGCTCGGGGGACAGCGCGAACGGCTTCAGCAACGGGAACAGCAGCGCGCCGAATCGGCCGGTGTCGCCGTCGCGACCGAAGCTGCTGGCCACGAACCCGGGATGCACCGCGTTGGCGGTGACGCCGGTGCCCGCCCAGCGCCGGGCCAGCTCGCGTGTGAACAGGATGTTGGCGAGCTTGGTCTTGCCGTAGACGCGGAAACCCCGGTAGTGCCGCGTGGACTGCAGGTCGTCGAAGTCGAGACCCCGGCGGGCGCTCGAGTGGGCGTCGGAGGCGACGTTGACCACGCGTGCGTCGTCGCCGGCCACCAGCTGGTCACGCAGCAGCTGCGTGAGCAGGAACGGCCCCAGATGGTTCACCTGGAAGGTCATCTCGTAGCCGTCGTCGGTCTGCCGTCGGGAGTTGAGGATGAGCCCGGCGTTGTTCACCAGGACGTCGAGCTGGTCGTGCTCGTCACCCCAGCGCTTCGCGAAGTCGCGGACGGATGCGAAGCGGGCGAGGTCGAGCGCCATCACCTCGACCTCGTCGCTGCCGCTGCGCGTGCGGATCTCCGTACGCGCAGCGGTGCCGCGCGCCGCGTCGCGCGCGGTGAACACGACCCGCGCTCCCATCGAGGCCAGCGCGACCGCGGTCTCCTTGCCGATCCCGGCGTTGCCGCCGGTGATCAGCACCACCCGGCCGTCCATCACATCGGGCATGCACCGAATCTAGGAGACGCAGCGGAGCCGTCTCGGAGAGTGGGACGGCGCAGCGGAGTCGACCGTTTGCGAGGAGAGTGCGACGGAGGCGGCGGAGCCGAGGCTCAGAGGGGCACGCGTATGATCCGCCGGTGTCCGGTCTCCCGCTCGAGGGTGTGCGTGTCGTCGACCTCACCACGGTGGTCTCCGGCCCGTACGGCACGTTGCTGCTGGCCGACTTCGGCGCCGACGTCGTGAAGGTGGAGGCGCCCGGGGGCGACCTCGCGCGCGACCTGGGCCCGCGCGTCAACACGGGCATGGCGGCGGTGTTCCTCAACTGCAACCGGGGCAAGCGCAGCGTCGTGCTCGATCTGAAGTCCCACGCCGGGCGCACCCAGCTGCGTGAGCTCACCCGGAGCGCCGACGTCGTGGTGCACAACATGCGACGGGACGCAGCGGAGCGCTGCGGCGCCGATCCTGCCACCCTCACCGCCGTCAACCCGCGGCTCGTGCACTGCGCGATCGTGGGCTTCGCCGAGGGCGGCCCGTACTCCGATCTTCCCGCGTACGACGACACCGTCCAGGCGGTGTCGGGCATCGCCGGCGCGCAGGAGTGGATTGCCGGTGCCCCCACGTACGCCGCCAACGCGATGGCCGACAAGATCGCCGGGCTGACCGCCGCGTTCGCCATCGCCGCCGCGCTGCGCAAGCGTGAGCTCGACGGCCGCGGTGCGGTGATCGAGGTGCCGATGGCGGAGCTGCTGGCGTCGTTCGGGCTGGTGGAGCACCTCTGGGGGCGGACGTTCGTGCCTGCATTGGGCGCCGCGCGCTACCCGCGTGTGTCGTCGCCGGCGCGCCGGCCGTTCCCGACCGCCGACGGTCACCTCGCGGCGGTGGTCTACACCGACCGCGACTGGGCGCGCTTCTTCACCATGATCGGCCGTCCCGAGCTCGCCGACGACCCGCGGTACGCGACGCTGTACGACCGCACCGAGCGCCTGGAGGAGCTGTACGCGCTCGTGGCTGACCACCTCGCCGGCGGCACCACCGCGGAGTGGTTCGCGCGCTTCACCGAGGCCGGGATCCCGTCGGTGCCGTACAACCGCGTCGACGATCTCTTCGACGACCCCCACTTCCGTGCCGTCGGTCTGCTCGAGGAGATCGACCATCCGTCCGAGGGGCGCCTGTTGCAATGCCCGACGCCGGTCACGTTCGACGGCGTCCGCCGGGCGCACCCCCGCCCCGCTCCGGTGCTCGGCGCCGACACCGACGCAGTGCTCGGCGAGGCGCGCCGGGCCGCCGACGCGACCACCGAGCGCGCCTAACTGTTCGCAGCCGGCATCGGGCTCACGGTGCCGAGTCCTCCCGCAGCCACTGGTCGACGGGCGCGAAGTCGTCGGTGATCACCGGCGCGTGGTCGATGAACCGGTCGAGCGCGGCACCGTCGACGACGACATCGCCGTGCACCGCCACCAGGCGCCGAAGCTGGGTGGGGTCGATCGGGCGGTGCGACGCGACCAGCACCACGTTCGCGCCCGCCTGGTCGTCGAAGACCGACTGGGGCGCGACCGCGACCACGTGCTCGAACCGCTCGCGCAGCGTCGCGAGCTGCGCGCGTGCGAAGCGGAACGACGGGTAGTCGATCACGTTCTGGACGTAGACGCCCTCGGGCCGGAGCACGCGGTCGACCTCACGCAGGAACTCACGGGTGGTCAGGTGCCACGGGACCGAGAGGCTGCCGAACGCGTCGCCGACCACGAGGTCCCGCGAGTGGTCGGGCTGGTCACGGATGCCGAGGCGGGCGTCGCCGATCCGCACCTGCAAGGCGCGGGAGGTGCGCAACCCGAGCTCGTCGCGCCCGAGGTCGAGCACCGCGGGGTCGATCTCGAGCACGGTGCTCCGGCTACCGGGCCGGGTCGCCGCGAGGTAGCGCGGGAAGGTGAACCCGCCGCCCCCGATGTGCAGCGCGTCGAGCGGGCGGCCGGCGGGAAAGGCGGTGTTCACCGCATCGGCGAACGAGCGCGTGTAGTCGAACTCGAGGTACTCGGGGTCAGCGAGGTCGACGTAGCTGTGACGCACGTTGTCGAGCCAGAGGATGCGGCCGCTGGCACGGAACGGATCGTGCTCGACCCGCATGCAGTAGTACGCGCTCTCGACCTGGCACGGCTCGGCGCTGGTGACGCTCCAGGTGAACCCACCGGCGGCCAACACGACGATGAGCGCGATGACGGGAGTGTGGCGTCGCCACAGCGCGACCGTGAGCACCAGACCGAGCACCACGAGCGTGATGCCGATGGCGTCGATGATCGTGCGGGTGGGCGTCGTCGCCACGAGCACGAACCCGGTCACGAAGGTGCCGACGAGCGCGCCCGCGGTCGAGATGCCGCTCAGCCGGCCGACGACCCCGCCCGTGCTCGAGAGCTGGTGCAGCTGCAGCTTCACCACCATCGGGGTGACCGAGCTCAGCACCACCGCGGGAAGGAAGAACGCGGCGAAGCTGAGGGTGAGGGTCGACGCGCTGACGCCCTCGCCGGTCGACCCGCCGAGGTGTCGGACGATGGGCACGGTGCAGAGCGCGAGGACGCCGCCGAGCGCGATCACGGGCCCGAGGAGCCGATGGGGGTCGATGCGGTCGGCGACCCGGCCACCGGCCCACGCGCCCAGGGCGATGCCGGCGAGCACGGTGCCGATGATCGACGTGTAGGTCTCCAGGCTGATGCCGACGTACGGCGCGAGCAGCCGCCCGGCGAGGATCTCGAGCATCAGCACCGCGGCCGAGCAGACGAACACGATGGCACCCGCGAGCACCGGCCGAACCCTCGCCGGTCGACCGTCGGCAGGCGGGCCCGGGTCGTTCACCGGTCCGGGCGGAACCGGTCGCCGTCGACGGTCACCTCGCGGCCACACCACTCCTCGCCCGTCATCGCGGCCGCGACCTCGGGGTCGTCACAGCGCACGACCACGCGGCGGTCGTCGCCCGTGCGCGCGAGCGCGGTCGCGTAGCGAGGCTCACCACCTTCGTGGGCCACCGTGTACGCGTCGATCGAGGCGGGACCGCGGTGGTCGCCGACCACGTCGAGCGCCGGCGTGGCCGCGGCGACGTCTTCGCTGATGTCGGCGAAGGCGAAGCCCTCCTCGGGCGGCGTGGTGGACCACACCGAGGTGCCGTGCTTGGTGATGATGCCGCTGATGAAGGTGAGCAGACCCGTGGTTCCCGGCGCATCGCGCAGCATCGGCACCATGCGGGCGAGGGCCTGGAAGGTGGCGTTGTTGAGCGCGCCGCCGCCGAAGGTCATGCCGCCACCGACGCTCAGCGAGTGACCGTCGTCGAGCGGAAGGCCGAGCTCGCGGGCCTGGATGCGGACCGCGGAGGGGAAGCAGCTGTAGAGGTCGGCCACCGTGCTGGCCGCCACGTCGATGCCGGTGAGGTCGGCGATGCGCTCGGCCGCGAGGCGCGCGGCCGGTGCGCGGTGGAGCTGTGCCCGCCGCGAGATCGCGAGCATGTGGTTGGATTCGACCGCCACCAGCGGGTACACGCGGCATTCGGCGGGAACGCCGGCGCGGTCGGCCGCCTCGGTGGAGCACAGGACGAACGCGGCTGCCTGGTCCACGTTCCACTGCGAGCAGTGCCACTTGGTGTACGGCGCCGCCAGCATCGGGTTCTTGGCCGACGGGTGCTCGAGGAACGCCGGCGTCACCGGGTCGCGGCGCCACGCGTCCGGATTCGAGGCCGCGACCTCGCTGAACGCCGACCAGAGGTTCGCGGTCGCGCTCGCGTTCTCGGCCACCGACTCCCCGAGCGACGAGCGCAGCGCGGTCTCCAGTGCCGAGTACATCAGCGGTGCGCTCATGAAGCCGGCCGCCCGTTCGGGCGCCGGGATGATCTCATCGGCGGGACGGATGGCCTCGTCGGGCACGACGTCCTCGGCCTGGACGGTGTCGGTCGGCGCGGTGCCGAGGATGTGGCCGCGCAGGTCGCGGTACTTCGCCTCGCCGCCCACGACGACGGCGACGTCGAGATCGCCACTCGCGATGGCACGGCACGCACGAGTGAACGCGGTGAGCTGCAGCACGCCGAGCTCGGCGATGACCGTGCGCGCGTCCGCGCCGATGCGTTCGGCGACGATGCGGCCCGGGTCTCGGTAGCGCCACGAGCCGCGCGGCACGAACACGGCTTCGGCCGCGCTCAGCAGCGCCGGGGCCCGGGCGTCCTCACCGGCACGTCGGACTGCGGTGGTCATGAGCGCGACGGCTTCGGCGGCGTCGGCGGGGTCGTCGAAGCGCTGGTGCGCGACCCCGGCCCCGACCAGCACCGGCGTCCGCGCGTCGAGGGCCACGGCTACTTCCGCTGGAAGTTCGGCGTGCGCTTCTCGGCGAAGGCCTTCGGCCCCTCCTTGGCGTCGCCCGACGCCATCACCGCCATCCCGATCGGCTGCTCGAAGGCGAACGCCTCCTCCTCGCTCATGAGCTCGGTGGCGCGCAGCGTGCGCAGGATCGCTTCCACCGCCAGCGGTCCGTTGGCGGCGACCTGCGCCGCGACCTCGCGCGCCTTCTCGAGCGCGGTGCCGTCGGGGACCACGTAGCTCACCAGGCCCAGCGCCTTGGCCTCGGGGGCGAGGATGTGCTTGCCGGTGAGCAGGATGTCGGCGGCGGCCGCGTAGGGGATCTGCCGGCGCAGGCGCACCGCCGATCCGCCCATCGGATAGAGCGACCAGCGCGCCTCGGACACGCCGAACCGCGCGCTCTCGCCCGCGACGCGGATGTCGGTGCCCTGCAGGATCTCGGTGCCACCGGCGACGGCCACACCCTCGACCGCGGCGATGACCGGCTTGGTCGGTCGGTAGGTCTTCAAGAGGCCGCGGTAGATGAAGCCGGGGTCCTCCTTCATGCGGGCCTCGGTGTCGATGGCGTCGGGCTCGGCGACGTCACCGGCGAGGGCACGGAGGTCCATGCCGGACGAGAAGTCGCCCTCGGCGCCGGTGAGGATGACGCAGCGGATGTCGTCGTCGGCCGTGACCTCCTCCCAGGCGTCGGCGAGCAACGCGAACATGGTCAGGGTCATCGCGTTCTTGCGGTGCGGGCGGTTCAGCGTGACGATCATCACCGCGCCGTCGCGCTCGACTTCGACCTGGGCCACTGGGTCTCCTCGTCTCGACCGGGACGCGTGGAGCCTGCCAGGATCAAGAGCCGATCGACAACACGGGGGAAACCATGAAGTTCTGGGCCTCGACCGCGTTCTCACCGCCCGAGCACTACGTCCCGCTGGCGAAGGCGGCCGATGCCGCCGGGATCGACGGCATGCTGATGTCGGACCACGTCTTCTACCCGCGGGACCTCACGACGCCGTACCCGTACTCGGGCGACGGATCACCGATCTGGCCGCCCGAGACCGCGTGGCCGGACAACTGGGTGACGATCGGTGCGATGGCGGGAGCCACCGAGCGGATCCACTTCGCGACTGCGGTCTACATCGCGCCGGCGCGCGACATCTTCACCGTCGCCAAGGCGGTCGGCACCGCGGCGGTGATCTCGGGGAACCGGGTGCACCTCGGGCTCGGCGCCGGGTGGATGCGCGAGGAGTTCGAACAGACGGGCCAGGAGTATTCGAACCGCGGCCGACGACTCGACGAGATGATCCCCGCGCTGCGCGAGCTGTGGCGCGGCGGGTGGGTGGAGCACCACGGCGAGCACTACGACTTCGGGCCGCTGCAGATCGAACCGGCCCCGAGCACCCCGGTGCCGATCTGGGTCGGTGGGCAGTCGGAGCCGGCGCTGCGGCGGGCCGCGACCGTCGGGGACGGGTGGATCGGGAATGCGTACCCACTCGACGAAGCGGAACGGCGCATCGGCGACCTGCGTCGGCACCTGACCGCCGCGGGACGGGCCGACGAACCGTTCGAGATCGTCATCGGGCTCTACGACCCGCCGACCCCCGACGTGGTCGCCCGTGCGGAAGCGCTCGGGATCACGGGGCTGATGTGCGTGCCGTGGTTCACCGACGCGCGTGACGACGACAGCGGCGTGGCGGGCGCGAACGCCGGCACCGAGCTCTCGCGCAAGATCGACGCCACCCACGAGTTCGTCGACACGTGGGTCAAGCCCTTGGCCGGATGACGCGTTGAGACGGAGCCGTGCTCAATCCTCGAGCTGGCCCACGGGGATGGAGCGCTCCATCATCCCGTAGCTCTCTTCGCCGTCCCACCGGTAGCGGACGCCGGCCTGCTGGAGCGCGGGCGCGAACTCGTGGTGGGTGCCACCGGCCATGCACGCCGACACGATGGTCTCGCCCTCGATGCGCACGTCGCCGTCGGCGGTCCGCAAGGTGACGGCGACGTCCTCGCCGAACGGCTGGAGGCGCCGCAGCCACGGCGCGTCGACCAGGACGGCCGGGATCATGTGCTCGCCGTCGAAGACGTACGCCTCGTTGTAGGTGGGCTGCCCGTCGGGCCGCTCGGGGAACGCGAGGCCCCCGAAGCCGCGCCCGCTCGGGAACAGCGCGCTCGGCCAGCAGTGGCCCCAGAAGCCGCCGACGTCGCGCACGCCCTGGCGGTGGATGCGCAGGCCGGTGCCGGTGAACGACCATTCGTCGTTGCCGGCGCGCACGGTGCCCCGGGAGGTGCAGAGCTGCTCGTAGCGGGGACTGATGAACGCGCCCGCGAACCCCTCGTGGAAGACCTCGGCGGCGTCCTCGTTCATCGTGCCCGGCACCCAGGGCGGCGCGGCGATGGTGAGCTCGACGTCGACGCGCAGCTGGATGCGGGGGGCATCGAGATCACCCCGCGCCAGTGCATGCGCGGTGGTGTCGAGCGCAGTGCCGTCGTAGGTCACGGTCAACGTCTTGAACGGCTCGACGTGACGGAACTCGAGGCCACCGGCCGCGAACGTGCGGCAGACACCGTCGGCGTCGACGGGGGAGCGGCCCTCGCCCGACTCGCGAACGACCACCGTGCGCCCGTCCGGGAACCCGAGGTTCACCTGGAGGTCGCGCTTGTCCCACGACTCCGCCACTGCTTCGATGCCCATCCGCGGGAGCCCGAGCAGGCCCGCGTCGTCGGAGATCCAGGCCGACGCGCTCTCGCGGAACTGGGGGTTGTCGGGCCGGCCGGCGAGGAAGTGATCGCTGGACGGGTCCACGCCACCGGTGAGGTCGATCGTCATGCGCGGACCCTAACCCGCCGCCGCGTCGCGGCACGCCCGGGAGACGCCCGGGACCCGGTCGAGTCGAGCCGTGCTCGACCGGCTCGCTCGTTCCGGGGACCAGCACGGTCACTTGTCGATGTGGCCGGGCGGGCTCGGCTTCTCCTTCTTCGGCGGCGGCGGCGGCGGACCGGTCGTCGGAGGCGGGAAGGTCGGCGCGGCCGTCGCGGGGGGCGCCGTGGTCGGGGGTGCCACGGTGGGCGGCGCCGTGCGAGACGGTGCGGTGGCCGGGGGTGCAGTGGTCGGTGGCGCCGCGGGGGAGGCGGCTGCGTCGACGGGCACCACCGCGGTCGGCGTCGCGATCGGCGGTGCCGTCGCGGGCGCGGGCGTGATCGCAGGTGCCGGGGCGGGGGCCGGCTTCGCGGTGCCCGAGGTGGCCGACTCGCCCTTCACGTCGGCGGGGGGTCCAGGAAGGGTGCCGGGCGTGGTCGAGCTCGTCGTGGCGCGGTGCGGCTGGGTGGTCGAGGCGCCGCGCCCACTCTGGATCGCGGGGTGCGAGACCGGTTGCGAGGCGACGACGAGGATGACGGCCGCCCCGACGGCCAGGAAGGCGAAGAACGCGAGGACCACGATTCGTCGTTCGGTCACTGGGTTCCCTCCCGGAGAGGTCCTGACGTCTCCACCGAGTGCCCAGGTCGTCGCCGCCGCCCGAGCGCCGGCGGGGAGGTGCAACGGACTCCCGACCCGCTCGGCACCCATCATGGCGCGGCGCCCGGCCCCGGGCCACCCGGACCGACGACTCGGCCCTCATCGCTCGAGGCTGATCGGCGTCAGTCGTCGAGGAGGCCGGGGACGGCGCGCAGTGCGTCGAGAAAGGAATGACTATCCACGGACACCGACGCGGCGGCGCGCGCTGCCGGCGAAGCGTTGAGCGCGACCGAGAACCCCACCGCATCGAACATGGGGAGATCGGATCGACCATCGCCGATAGCGACGACCTGGTTCATGCCGAGGTCGCGCGATTCGCAGTAGTCGCGCACGAAGGCAACTTTGTCTTCTGGCTCGAAGTACCGAGCGACCCGGCCCGCGAGAAGTCCGTCGCCGTCGACGTGCATCACGGTGCCGGACACCGCGGAGAACCCGAACCGATCGGCCACACACTGAGCCGCGAAGGTCCACGTCACGGTGCACAGCAACGCATCGACTCCGCGTGACGCGAGTTGTTCGACCCCTTCGCGTATGTCATCGATGCACGGCGCCCGCGTCATCGCGTCGGCGACTTCTGCGATGGAACGACCCTCGTAGTACGGCGCATCCCCGTCGGCGACGTCAGCGCTGTCGATCTCGCCCTCGGTGAAGCGGTGCTCGAGCTCTTCGATGACCGCGCGATGGCCGATCCATGCTCCGAGGTGCAACGACGTCGTCGTCCCGTGGATCAGCGTGCCGTCCAAGTCGACCGCCACCACCGCCCATTTCGGTGACGTACCCATGCCCGTTCCTCGCACCTCGACGATCGCGCTACGGCTTCGTTCCGACGATGCACCGTGCCACGCCCGGAACCCGGACCTTGCCGTTCTTCTCGAACGCACTCACCTTCGCAATCGCGTTCGCGCGAATCCGCTCCCGCGCCGTTTCGTCGACCCGCTGCAGCGCCGCAACCGCGAGCGAGACGTGCTCGCTGATCATCTCCCAATACTGCGCGGGTGATTGCGTCACGAGTTCGACGTCGACGTCCCACTCGACGACACCGCGCAGCCCCGCGGCGTCGTACAGGGCACTGACACGTCCCGGGGCCGCGCACCGGAACATGTTCGGTGCGTCCGGCTCAGGTGGCGCGACCGCCGTCTCGGTCGCGATCGCCTGCATGGCGATCGTCGTCCACGGGTTCTCCTCGGGCTTGACCCATACCGACGAGCAGAGACGCCCGCCCGGCGCCAGCACGCGCGCGAACTCGGCCGTCGCCTTCGCCATGTCGGGGAAGAACATGTAGCCAAAACGCACCGACACGCTCTCGAAGCTGGCGTCGTCGAACGGCAGATCATCGGCGCTGCACACCGTCGTCTCGACGTTGGCGACCCCTTGTTCCCGAGCGCGTCGGGCAGCGATGGCCAGCATCTCGGCGACGAGATCGGTCAGCACGACGCGTCCCCTGGGCGACAGTCTGGCGATGCTCAGACCCGGCTCACCCGTGCCCGCGGCGACGTCGAGATGCTGCTGATCGTCGGCGATGTCCAGACGCTCGATGATCGCGGCGCCGATTGGGCGCAGCTGATCCATGATGACCGCGTCCCACTTCTCCCAGCCCGCCGAGAGCCCGGCCCACGTCGCTCGCTGACCGTCTCGGATCTCGTCGGCGTTCGGCATCGGCCCTCCCGCTCTCGATCCATTCGCCGAACACGAAGGAACTCCGGTGCGGGAATGCATCATGCCCGGCCGGGCGTGTCCACTTCTCCGGCGGTGCGCCGGACCGGACACGCCTAGGCTTCGGCGCCCGGATGACGATCCGAGGAGGAGCGGGTGAGCGGGAAGTGCGAGGGCATGGTCGCGTTGGTGACGGGTGCCAGCCAGGGGGGAAGCGGTACGGGCCTGGCGGTTCGCCTCGCCGCCGAGGGGGCCAAGGTCGGGATCACCGCCCGCTCCGCGGAGGGCCTCGAGCGCACGCGCGTGATGATGGAGGAGCTCGGCGGCGAGGTGCTGGTCATGCGACCTCGGTGAGCCCGACGGCGGCCGTGAAACGCTGGTGGCGCGCACGGAGGAGGCCTTCGGACCCCTCGACATCCTCGTCAACGAACCGGTGTCACACGAGCTCAAGCGGGTGCACGAGTGGACGCTGGACGAGCTTCGCAAGCACACCGAGCTCAACATCTGGTCGTATTGGCTGACCATGGCGCAGGTGATCCCGGGCATGCGCGAGCGCGGTCGGGGTTGGATCCTCAACTTCACCAGCTTCAGCGGCGAGCTGCCCCCAGGGCCGCCGTTCGCGTTCAAAGCCCTCGACGGCAGCTCCATGTACGGCGCCACCAAGGCCGCGATCAACCGGGTGACGGGTGGCGGCCGCGGCGGAGAACTACCCCGTCATCGCGGTCAACGCGCTCACCCCGCAGGTCGCCGGCGGCCGCGCGATCAACTCCGAGCACGTGCCGGTCAAGCAGATCTGGGAACCAACCGAGACCATGGTCGAAGCGGGCTTCGCGCTCATCACCGGCGATCCCGCGGTGCTGACCGGGCGCATCGCGTACAGCCTCCAGCTCATCCTGGAGCTGCAGATCCCCGTGTACGACTTCTCCGGCAAGAACCTCATGGAGGGCTGGCAGCCGGACGACGTCATCAAGAACATCAAGGCCGACGAGAAGTTCCACGCCGGGAACAACTGGCCGGACGTCTTCGACTTCCACCGCCCGAACACCCCCTACCCGGAGGTGTTGCGCGAGGCGCCACTGCCGTAGTCAGCTTCGGCCCCTGACGGAGTCGCGCCGACCGGTCGACGTGACGAGCCGCGAGTCGACGGGGAGCGATGGCCGACAAGTTCGCAGTGTTGACGGGTGGGGCGGGGAAGATGGGCGGCGGCATCTGCCGTGCGCTTGCCAAAGAGGGCTTCGACTCCGTCGTCCTGGACCTCGACGTCTCGCGTGCCGAGAACGCGGTGACGGCGATCGTGTGCGACGTCACCGACCAGGACGCGTGCGCAGCAGCCATCGACGAGGTGGTTCGCGACCTCGGCGGCGTCGACGTGCTGGTGAACCTCGCCCAGGCGTACGAGACGACCACTCCGGTCGTCGACCTGACCGCCGATCAGATGCGGCGCTCCTACGAGACCGGTCCGATCGCGTCGCTGCGGATGATGCAACTCTGCTACCCGAGCATGAAGGCGCGGGGAGGTGGCGCGGTCGTCAACATCGTCTCCGGTGCCGGCACTCAGGGCACGCCCAACCAGGCGGCCTACGGCTCCGCCAAGGAGGCGATCCGCGGCCTGACCAAGGCGGCGGCGCTCGAGTGGGCCAAGGACAACATCCGCGTGAACGCGCTGGCACCGTTCGGTGGGCCCCCCGAGAACCTCGAGCAGAACACCTGGTTGAAGCAGTTCGTCGAGCAGACACCGCTGGGCCGCTACGGCGATCCCGAGACGGAGATCGGCCACGGCATCGCGTTCCTCGCTACGAACACCTTCATCACCGGTCGCACCCTGATGATGGACGGAGGGATCGGCACCTTCCGCTGAGCCGGGAAACCGGTTCGGGCGCGGAAGCGATGTCGCGGCAGAGCGCGCACGACATGTCCCCGACACGAGGGGTGGGGAGGGAATGGCCATGCAGGTACGCCGGGTCGTCACGGGTATCACGCCCGACGGCAAGTCGGTGTTCGCGAGTGATGCCGGGGTCGAGGGCATCGCTCCTCAGCTGGTACCCGGCTACGAGTTTCACCGCCTCTGGGGTAGGGATCGGGTTCCTGAACTGCCGGACCGAGAGCCGCAATCGGCCCCGCTCCCGTACTTTCCCGTCCCCGGTGGGTTCCGGTTCGGGCTCTTCACCGTCCCCCCTGACGCTGCGCTCGGGCTCGACGACATCGACGTCAGCGCCGCCCTGCAAGAGTTCGAGGAAGCGCTGCCGGGCATGGCCGCGCACATGGAGCCGGACAATCCCGGGATGCACACCACCGACACGGTGGACTTCGAGTACGTGATCTCAGGCCGTGTCGTCCTCGAGCTCGACGACGGCGCGGTGGTCGAGCTCGGACCGGGCGACACCGTCGTCCAGAACGGGACGCGCCATGTATGGCGCAATCCGTTCGACGAGCCGTGCCAGATGGTCGTCGTGCTGGTGGGGGCGTCCCGGACGCGGCCTCGGACCTGACCGGCCGGAACTGCCTCCGACACCGGGTCGGTGGGCCCGGTTGCTGCCGGCACGCGGACCCCGGGTACGGTTCCGCACCTCATTTCGGCAGGGAGGGCGGGTTCGTGAGCGAGGTTCCCGGGGGTGCTCGCGTTGCCGTGCTCGACGTCGCGGGCGGGGTCGGCGTCTGTCTCACCGACACGCTCGACGTGCTCTGACTAGCCGGGCACGAAGAACGACGAGCTGAGGAGCACCGAGTGCGTCAGGTTTCGAGAGGGACACGAATCGCGAGCTCGATCGTCGCCGTCATCTGCGCGGTCGCCGCGTACGGAGGCGTGGCGGCGACCTCGGCAAGCGCTGCTCCTCGTTCGGCGCGGGGAGCGACGGACCCGTCAGCCGACAAGACCGCTCGAGCGGCGACGGTCACCGTGGAAGATCTCGGAGCGGACTGGACCCAGTACCGCAAGGCGGGTGGGTTCTTGACCGGCGACGCCAAGAACTGCAGCTACCGGTTCGGGTCGCCGTTGAAGATCTCCGACCGCGGTTACGCGGGGCCGATGTTCCGGGACGCGACGAAGACCATCTTCGCCTACTCCTCCGCATTCGTCTTCCGGAGCGAAGCCGCGGCGAAGGCGTACACGGCGTCGCGGACCTCCGCCGCGTACCTGAAATGCCAGGTGGCCCAAGACGACGCCGCGCAGAAGAAGGCCGATCCGAAGACGTTCGTCCGGTTGGCCGTGACGACGAGCCCGGAGGTCGGCGCACCGGGCGGCCCGGAATCGTTCTACGAGGAGGAGGCCGGGGGCAAGAACGCCGACGGTACCGACGGTGTGAACGCGGCGTACTACAGGTCGGCGTACCGCCATGGACGCGTCGTGTACGTGATCAAGATCGACACGGCCGCCGCGAAGGACGAAGCGAGCGTCCCCGCGCTGGGCGAACGCCTCACCACGACGGCAACCGCCATGACGACCGCGATCGAGGGCCGGCTCACGGCACTCGGCGCCTGAGACCCCGCTCACGCCATTGGCGCCACGATGTGCGGGCCCTCATCGCCGCGTTACGACTCGGGGGTCGGGGTGGAGCTGAGGGGAATCGAACCCCTGACCCCTTCCATGCCATGGAAGTGCTCTACCAACTGAGCTACAGCCCCGAGGAGAGGCCACGATACCAGTGCGGGTCACGCGATCCCGGCCCGGTATCGCATGACGCCCGCGTCGTCGGGTCATGTCCAGAAGTCACGCTCGACGGGGGCGAGGAGGTCTGACCCTCCCGCGGTCGCCGGTTCGTGCGTGACTCCTTCCGCGGCCGCGGCGGGCGTCGTGGTGTGCTGCCGCCGCGCTCGAGGCAGTGGTGTCGCGGGGGGCTCGTGGTCGCTCGTGACGAGCACCGCGAGTGCTGTCGAGACCGGCACGGCCGCGACGAGGCCGATGCTGCCGACCAGGGTGGCGACGATCTCCACCGCGACGACCTCGCCGTTGGCGACCGTGCCGAGGCTCTGCGAGGACAGCGTGAAGAGCATCAGGAGTGGAAGCGAAGCTCCCGCATAGGCGAGGGCGAGGGTGTTGACCGTGGACGAGATGTGGTCCCGACCGATCCGGAGCCCGGAGCGGTAGAGGGCGGCGCGGGTCATCGTCGGGTTGTGCGCGCGCAGTTCACCCACTGCGGACGCTTGGGTGACCGTGATGTCGTTGAGGGCACCGAGCGCACCGAGCACCATGCCGGCGAGGACGAGGCTCTTGAGATTGACGCTGGAGGCACCGATGGAGACGAGGAGTGCGTCTTCGTTCTGTGCCCCGGTGAAGTGAGCGAGATCGGTGAACACGGTGGCGAGCACGACGGTGAGCGCGAGCGCTAAGAGCGTTCCGAGGAGTGCGACCGTCGTCAGCGGGCTCGGGCCGTAGGAGACGTAGAGCGCGACGAACGCAACCGCGCTGGCCCCGACGACGGCGACGAGTTGTGCATTGTTGCCGTCGAGCATCGACGGCAGGATGAACACCAGGATCACCCCGATGCTCGCGCCGAGCGCGACCAGCGCCGCGACCCCGCGCCAGCGGCCCAGAGCGATCACGACGACGGCGAACAGCGCCACCAGCCAGACGAGCACCGTGCGGCGTTGCCGATCGTTGTACGTGTAGTCGAATCCCCGTGGCGCACCCTCGATGTGGTTCAGCACCACCTTGTCGCCGGCGCCGACGTTCGGGGCGCTCGCCGTCTGCGCGAACTCGATGGTGCGGAACTGCCCGGCCGAGGGGCCTTGGTCCAGTCGGAAGCGGATTCGCGTGCAGCGCTGCGTCGTATCGGCTCCGGCGGTGCCGCACGTACCCCGGTGCACCGAGATGGTGGTGGCCTCGTACACGTCACGGATCGCGTGGAGCCCGTTGAGGTGACCGTGGGGGTCGTGCCGGGGCCACAGGATGGCGGCCCCCGCCAGCGTGAGGATCCCGAGCACGACGGCGACGGCCGTGACGGCCCACCGCGCTCGCTTCGAGAACGCCGCCTCCCCGGCAGCGTGGTCGTGGCCGTGACCCATTCGGTCCAGTTTCCCGGCTGGGCTCCCTTGCGGAGGTGATGCCCGGCGCGGTAATAAGAGTGATTCTCATTACTAGGAGGCGCCATGAAGGCACTCACCGTCGCCGCGCTGCTGCTCGCGTCGATGACCATCCCCGCGGCCACCGCGGCCACCGCGGCTGCCGCGACGGCCTCCTCGGCGACCGCGACCGCGACCGTTCACATCGTCGGCGCGTTCTATCCGGTCGCCTACGCCGCCGAGCGGGTCGGCGGCGCGCGGGTGCACGTCACCAACTTGACCCCTGCGGGAGCCGAGCCGCACGACCTGGAGCTCACGCCCGCGCAGATCGACGAAGTGCTCGACGCCAACGTCGTCTTCGACATGGGTCATCGCTTCCAGCCCGCAGTGGAGGAGGCGGCTCAGGAACGCAGCGGTCCGACCGTCACGCTGCTCGATCGACTTCCGATCCACGCGGGATCGAAGAACGTCGCGGAAGGCGATCCCAGCGCGCTCGACCCGCACGTCTGGCTCGATCCGGTCCTCATGCGAGGCATCGTCAAGGAGGTCCGGAACGCGCTCACCCGAGCCGACCCGAAGGGCCGAGCCGTCTACGCCCGGAACGCCGCCGGCTTCGACCAGCAGCTCCAGGCACTCGATCAGCGCTACCGCACCGCCCTCGGCGATTGCGCGATCCACGTCATCGTGACCTCGCACGAGGCATTCGGCTACCTCGCCCGGCGCTACGGATTGCAACAGCAGGGAGTCGCCGGGCTCTCGCCGGACGCCGAACCGGACGCCAAGCGCATCGCGCAACTCACCGACCTGGTGAAGCGAGATCACATCAAGGTCGTCTTCACCGAGACCCTGGTCTCGCCGCGCATCGCCGACACGCTTGCGCACGAGGCGGGCGTCAAGACCGACGTGCTCGACCCACTCGAAGGGCTCACCGACGCCGACATCTCCCACGGCGCCAACTACGTCACCGTCATGAACAGCAACCTGGCCAAGCTCACCCGAGCGCTCGACTGCAAGACCCGGTAGCGTCCACCAACCGAGCTCCCGCCGTCCGGGAACGGACAGCACAACCGGCGCGGGTCGCGAGAGCGCGGCCCGGTACGCTCGCCCGAGCATGACCGAGACCTCGACCTCCTCGCCCGAGACCCCCGCGTTCCGCTACAACGCCGCGCTCGCGAACCGGATCGAAGCGAAGTGGCAGGACCGCTGGGACGCCGAGCACACCTTCTGGACGCCCAACCCCACCGGCGCGCTGGCGGACGGGTTCGCGGAGGTCGCCGACCGCCGCAAGCTCTACGTGCTCGACATGTTCCCGTACCCGAGCGGCACCGGCCTGCACGTCGGCCACCCCCTCGGGTACATCGGCACCGACGTCTACGCCCGGTTCATGCGCATGCGGGGCCACAACGTCCTGCACGCCATGGGCTACGACGCCTTCGGACTGCCCGCCGAGCAGTACGCGGTGCAGACCGGCCAGCACCCGCGGGCCACCACCGAGGCCAACGTCGCCAACATGCGCCGCCAGCTGCGGGCGCTGGGGCTCGGCCACGATCCGCGGCGCAGCATCGCCACCACCGACGTCGACTACTACCGGTGGACGCAGTGGATCTTCCTGCAGCTGTACGGCGCCTGGTACGACGACAGCCAGGAACGGGCCCGGCCCATCGCCGAGCTCCTCGAGGAGCTCGAGGACGGCCGCCGGAACCCGGAGAGCGAGGCCAACCCCGACGCGCGGCCCTGGCGTGAGCTCGACGGCGACACCCGCCGCGCGGTCGTCGACTCGTACCGGCTCGCCTACCTCGACGAGGCACTCGTCAACTGGTGCCCCGCGCTCGGCACCGTGCTCGCCAACGAAGAGGTGACTCCCGAGGGTCGCAGCGATCGCGGCAACCATCCGGTGTTCCGGCGTCCGCTCGAGCAGTGGATGTTGCGCATCACCGCCTACGCGGATCGCCTGCTGGGCGATCTCGACCTCCTCGACTGGCCCGAGTCGATCAAGCTCATGCAGCGCAATTGGATCGGTCGCAGCGTCGGTGCCGAGGTCGGCTTCCCGGTCGAGGAGCACACCGGCGTCGACATCGACGTCTTCACCACGCGCCCGGACACGCTCTTCGGCGCCACCTACATGGTGCTCGCGCCCGAGCACCCGCTGATCGACCAGATCGTCCCCGACCAGTGGCCCGAGGACACGCCGTTCGAATGGCGGGGCACCTTCGGCCTCGACAAGCTGCCGACCGAGGCGGTCGCGTCGTACCGCGAGTTCGCGGCGCAGAAGTCGGAGCTGGAGCGGCAGGCCGAGGGACGGGAGAAGACGGGCGTCTTCATCGGCGCATTCGCCAACAACCCGACGAACGGCTGGGGCATCCCGGTGTTCATCGCCGACTACGTGCTGATGGGCTACGGAACCGGCGCCATCATGGCCGTTCCCGCGCACGACCAGCGCGACTTCGAGTTCGCCGACGAGTTCGACCTCCCGGTGGCGGGCGTGGTGAAACCCACGGAGGCGTGGCTGCGCGACCGTGGTCTCGACGAGGACGCGCCGGCCGACGAATGGCCCGAGGCCTACACCGGTGACGGCATCGGGATGCACTCCAGCAACGACGCGGTCTCGCTCGACGGGTTGCCGATGGCCGAGGCGATGGACCGCATCATCGGCTGGCTGGAGGAGGTCGGGGCCGGCGAGGCGGCCGTCACGTACAAGCTGCGCGACTGGCTGTTCAGCCGGCAGCGCTACTGGGGCGAGCCGTTCCCGATGGTCTACGACGCCGACGGCGTGCCGCACGCGCTCCCGGAGTCGATGCTCCCGGTCGAGCTGCCCGAGATCACCGACTTCGAACCCCGCATCCTCGACGAGCACGACACCGCGCTCCCGGAGCCGCCGCTGGCGCGCGCCGAGGACTGGGTGAACGTCGAGCTCGACCTCGGCGAGGGAATGCAGCGCTACCGCCGCGAGACCAACACGATGCCGCAGTGGGCGGGGTCCTGCTGGTACTACCTGCGCTACCTCGATCCCACCAACGGGGACGCCGTCGTCGATCCCGAGGTCGAGCGCTACTGGATGGTGGGCACCGGTGCGCCGGCGGCGGGAGGCACCGACCTCTACGTGGGTGGTGCCGAGCATGCCGTCCTGCACCTCCTCTACGCGCGCTTCTGGCACAAGGTGCTGTACGACCTCGGCTACGTCTCCACCCCGGAGCCGTTCCACCGCCTCTTCAACCAGGGCACGATCACGGCGGCCGCGTTCACCGACGAGCGCGGCGCCTACGTCGAGGCCGCCGAGGTCGAGGAGCGTGACGGCTCGTGGTTCGCCGCCGGCGTCGAGGTGGTGCGCCACGACGGGAAGATGGGCAAGAGCCTGAAGAACGCGATCGCGCCCGACGACATCTACCGGGACTACGGCGCCGACACGTTGCGGCTCTACGAGATGTTCATGGGTCCCCTCGACGCCAGCCGACCGTGGAGCACGCAGGACATCGTCGGCGTGCACAAGTTCCTGCAGCGGTTCTGGCGCAACGTGGTCGACGAGGACACCGGTGCGCTGCACGTCGTCGACGTGCCGGCCGACGACGACACCCGCCGGTTGCTGCACCGCACCATCGCCAAGGTCGGCCACGACATGGCCGAGCTCGAGTTCAACACGGCCATCGCCGCGCTGATGGAGCTGAACAACCGGTTGACCCGCGTGGTGCAGGATGAGGGCAGCGCGCC
>DATBBL010000052.1:0-5907 GCA_036271015.1 Acidimicrobiia bacterium | reverse complement strand
CCCGGTCGTCGGCGTGCCGGCCCCGACCGACTTCGCGAGCTCCGGGCCCTACGTCGCCTCGTACCGCAGGAAGTTCGGGCAGGCGCCCGGCACGTGGAGCCCCTATGCATACGACTCGGTCAACTTGCTGGCCTACGGCGTGAGCCAGACCGGTGGATTCACCGCCAGTGCGCTCACCAGCGAGCTCGGCAAGGTGCACGGCTGGTCGGGGTGGACGGGTTACGTCACGATCGAGCCGTCGACGGGCAACCGTCAGCCCGCCACCGTCGTCGTGACGACCATCGACGCGAACGGCCAGCTCCACGTCGACCAGGCATGGGCCAAGGCAGCAGGCGTGCACCCCTCGACCTGACCGCGCGACGCACAGACGCGCTCGGGCTCAGCCGGTTCCGTGACCGACGCCGGGAGCGCGGGCTCAGCCGCTCGTCGCGCGGGCAACCCCGGTCCCGGGAGCCGCGCCGCGCTTCACCGGCTGATCGTGCGGCCCAGAATGGGGTCGTGCGCACGGATGAGCCATCGCTGACGGCACGTGGGGTCGCGGCCGCGCGGTCCAGAGTCACGCGTCTGCCCTGGGCGTCCGGCGCTCCCGACGCGGATGAACGGCTCACCGCGTCGCTGGTCGAAGAGCTCGAGCATGCGCCCCGCGCCGGTTCGACCCGGCGACGAGGTGACTTCCTCGGCTACATCGAGGCACGGACCACCTTCTTCGACCAGGCAGTGGTCGGTGCACTCGAGCGAGATGTCCGCCAGATCGTCATCCTCGGAGCGGGCTACGACGGACGCTCCCTGCGCTATCGCACCCCCGGCGTGCGCTACTTCGAGGTCGACCATCCCGCCACCCAGTCCGACAAGCGGCGTCGACTCGAGCGCGTCGGCGTGTCGACGGAGGGCATCGCGTTCGTCGCCGCCGACCTGACCCGGCCCGGTCTCGCGACCGCGCTCGCGGAGGCGGGGTTCGAGAACGGTCAGCCTTCGCAGTTCCTGTGCGAGGGACTGCTGCGCTACCTGCCCGAGCACTGGTTTCGTGAGCTCTTCGCCGTCACCGCGGCGTGTGCCGCGCCGACGAGCGAGCTCGCCGCCAGCATCTCCACCCGCGACCGGGAGATCTCCGACGACGAGCGAGCCCGGGAGGAAGCGCTGGCCCGGGCCGGCGAGGCGGTGCTCACGGTGCCGACGGCCGACACCGCGTTGCAGTGGCTGGTCACCGCCGGCTGGACACCCGTGAGCGTCGAAGACGTCGCCCGACACGAGACCGGGGTGCGGCGAGGACGGCTGCTCGTGCGCGCTCGCCGCGCCGAACACTGATCCCGGAGTTCGATCCCTCCGCGCCGTCAAGCGTCGCGGCGCACGATCGCGACCGTCGCCAGGACGAGGACGACACCGACGGTCGCGAGCAACACGAGGAATCCCTGACCGGGCGACAAGAGGTCGGTCGACGGTCGTACCGCGAACAACGCGCGCCCGGCGTTGATCGGCAGCAGCTTGCCCACGTCGGTGTCCCAGGGCGACGGGAGCGCCTCGGTGAGCGCGGGCAGCACCAGCACCAGGCCGAAGAGCGTGGCGATCGCGCCTGCGGTGCGCCGGAGCAGCGTCCCGAGGCCGATGCCGAGGAGCCCGACCAGGGTCAGGTAGGTGCCGGCGCCCAGCACCGCGCGCAACACCCCCGAGTCGGTGATCGACACGTTCGCGTGCTTGGCCGACAAGATGCTCTGGCCGATGAAGAAAGCGACGAAGCATGCGACCGTGGAGACGACGAACGCGACGACGGTGAAGGTCACCGCCTTGGCGAACAAGACCAGCGGGCGGCGCGGGACGGCCGCGAAGGTGGTGCGGATCATCCCCGTCGTGTACTCGGAGCTGATCACCAGCACGCCGAGCACCCCGATCGCCAGCTGGGCGAGGAACACGCCCCGCAGGCTGACCGTCGTCGGGTCGAGCGACAGGCGCTCCCGGAGGGAGAGGTCGTTCCACCGACTCACGCGGGCGGCCGTGATGATCGCGCCGATCCCCACGACCGCGACGACCGCCACGACGAGCGTCCAGACCGTCGATCGCACCGAGCGCAGCTTGGTGGCTTCGGACGTCAGCGCGGCGCGCACCTCGCCGCCGGCCGGCGGCGCGCCGTGGCCGGTTTGACGCGGTGCGGCCTCGGTGGCGGTCATCGGGCCGTCGCCTCGCTGACGGCAGTCTCGCCGTGGAACTCGACGCTCTCGTTGGTGAGCTCGAAGAACGTCTCCTCCAGCGAGGCGTGTTCGGGCGTGAGCTCGTGCAGCACGATCTGGTTGTGACAGGCGATCTCCCCGATCGCGGGTGCGGCGAGCTCGTGCACGACCGCGCCGTCGGCGGCGCGGTCGATACGTGCACCCTGCGCTTCGAGCAACGCCGTGAGACGGTCGAGCTCCGGTGAGCTCACCCGGACTCGTCCGACCCCCCGGGAGAGGAGATCGGAGATCGCTTCGTCGGCGATGAGCTTCCCGCGGCCGATGACGATGAGATGGTCCGCGGTGAGCGCCATCTCGCTCATGAGGTGGCTCGAGACGAAGACCGTCCGTCCCTCGTCGGCCAGAGAGCGAAAGAGGTTGCGGATCCAGACGATGCCCTCGGGATCGAGACCGTTGACGGGTTCGTCGAACATGAGGACCTCGGGGTCACCCAGGAGCGCGGCGGCGATCCCGAGGCGCTGGCTCATTCCCAGCGAGAACGTGGCCACTCGGCGGCGGGCGACGTCACTGAGCCCCACGAGCTCCAGGACCTCGGCGACGCGCCGGCGCGGGATGCGGTTCGACTGCGCCAGGCAGAGCAAGTGGTCGCGGGCGCGACGACCACCGTGCACGTACTTCGCGTCGAGCAATGCCCCGACCTCGTACAGCGGGAAGTGGTAGTCGGCGTAGCGCTTCCCGGCGACGGTGACGTGGCCGCGGTCCGGGCGGTCCAAGCCGAGGATCAGGCGCATGGTGGTCGTCTTGCCGGCGCCGTTGGGCCCGAGAAAACCGGTGACCCGCCCGGGCTGGACGGCGAAGCTCAACGCATCGACCGCGACCGTCGATCCGTATCGTTTGGTCAGATCGGATGCCTCGATCACGGCCTTCGGCTTCCTCGCGTCAGGCCCTCCCACCCGGAAGCTAGCAACCCGCTCGTCGTCCGACGCGCCACCTACTCGTCCATCGGCGAGATCCACGCCGTCGGGTGACGATCGATCTCATCGTGTTCTCAGATCAGGCGAGGACGAGTTGCTCGTAGATCGCGCGCGTCGACGCGCACGATCCTCGACGTACGCAGCGATGCCGAATATCGCGGCGAGTGCTTTTGGCCGTCCGGCGGACTCGAAGCCGGCGGACGGGCCGGTCACATCCCGTCCGCGCGACACATCCCCGCCGACGATCTCTACGATCCGACGGGCGCGTTCCGGCCACGCCGCGAGCTCGCGGCGTGCTGTTCGACGCTCGACCCGGACCACGACGTGATCACCTATTGCACGATCGGTGGGCGCGCGTGCACGACGTGGTTCGTCCTCTCGCAGCTGCTCGATCACTCCCGAGCAAGCGTCTACGACGGATCGTGGGCGGAATGGGGACGCCTCCCCGACACGCCGGTGGAATGCAGCTGAGCGCTCGATCCGGTTCCGTCGAACGGCGGTCTCATCACCTACCTTCACGGTGTGACGTGTCGGCGTGCGGCCTAGATGAGCGTGGACGGTCGCACGAGCGCGCGGGCGACTGCCCGGGCGTTGCGGCGGGCGCGTCGGCGTCACTACCTGCACGAGGGTGATTGGGTCGACTCGCTCTACAAGGCGTACGTGACGGTCATCGTCGCTGCGGTCGCCTTGTTCTACGCGACCGCCGCGTTGGGTGGCACCCGGACGACCGGAACGACCGTCACCGACGTCGCCCACGACGGCGCCGCGGTGCTCGGCCTCGGGATCGCGGTGCTCGTCACCCTCGGCCTCCGCTCCGGCGCGCGCGGCGGACCGCTCGCGCCGGAACCGGCGGACGTGATGCATCTCCTGCTCGCACCCGTGCCCCGCAGCACCGTCCTCCGTGCCGCCGCCCTGCGCCAGCTACGCGGTGTGGTGCTCCTCCCTGCGATCGCAGGAGGAGTCGCCGGCAACGTCGCCGCCGGGCGGCTGGGCGGCAACCGGGTCGAGTGGATCGCCGCGGGAGCCGCCTTCGGGGTGCTCACCGCGCTCCTCGTCTGGGGCTCCGCGCTGGTGGCCTCGGGGACGCATCTCCGCATCCGCGCCGCCAACGCGATCGGCATCGTGCTCGTGGGATGGTCGGCGATCGACGTCGCGGCCGGGACCGCGTCGGCGCCCACGGCCCAGATCGGCCGGGTCGCCCTGTTGCCGCTGACCAGCTCGCCGCTCGCGTTGCTGGGCCCGGTGATCGCGCTCGGCATCGCCGGGTACGCGCTCGCGGTGGCCGGTCGGGTCTCGCTGGAAGCGCTGCGCCACCGGGCCCGCCTCGTGGGTGAGCTCCGCTTCGCGGCGACGCTCCAGGACATGCGCTCCGTCATCGTCCTGCACCGCGAGCTGGCCCAGGAGCTCCCCCGTTCGCGCCCGTGGATCCGCGCCGGGACCACCCGCGGGAGCCCGTGCTGGCAGCGGGACTGGCGCGGGTTCGCGCGGTGGCCCACCGGGCGGGTCGTGCGCGTCGTCGTGCTCGCGCTCGTCGTGGGGCTGGCGTGCGCGGGGGCCTGGAACGGCACCGAGGCACTGGTCGTGCTCGCGGGGATTGCCGCGTTCCTGATGGGCGTCGACGCGCTCGAGGGGCTGGCCCAGGAGTCCGATCATCCGGTGCGCCCGGAGCAGTACCCGATCCGGTGGGGTGACCTCGTGGTCTCCCACCTCGTCGCACCGGCCGCCCTGCTCACCGGCGTGAGCCTGATCGCGATGCTGCTGTTCGGCGTCGTGAGCGGCGCCGGTGAAGCGTTCGCCGTCGGCGCCATCGCGCTGCTCCCGATCGCGTTCGCGGCGGTCGCCGGAGGCGCCGTCTCCGTGGTGCTCGGCGCGCCGCCGCCGACGCTCTTCCTCGACCTCGGGTTCCCCGAGTTCAGCACGTTGTGGCTCATCCTCCGGCAGGTGCTCGCACCGTTGCTGGTGGTGGCGGCGTTCGTGCCGGTCGGGGCCGCGCATGCCGCGACCGGTGACCACGCGACCCTCGGCGCGGCCCTGGTCGCCGCGCTGCTCCCGGTCGTGCTGGTCGTGGCCGCGTGGGCGTGGCTCAAGTCGCGGGAGCACGTGGTCCGGTGACCGCGGGACCGGTCGCGCTGGCTGCGCACGACGTCACCAAGACCTACGGCGACCGCGTCGCGCTCGATGCGGTGTCGGTCGACGTCGCGCGGGGTGAGCTCGTCGCCCTGGTGGGCCCGAACGGAGCGGGCAAGTCGACGCTGTTGCAGCTCGCGGTCGGTCTGCTGGAGCCGACGACGTGGAGCGTCCTCGTCGAGGGCGAGCCGGCCGGCTCGCTCGAGGCGCGGGCCGCGATGTCGTACATCGCCGACCAACCGGCCCTGTACGACGACCTGAGCGTCGACGAGCACATCGAATACGTCTCCCGACTCCACGGGCTCCCCGGCCGGCCCGACTCGGCCGACGAGCTGCTCGCGCTCCTGAACCTCGACGCGCGGGCGGACGATCTCCCGGCCCGCTTCAGCCGCGGTCTCCGCCAGAAGACCGCGATCGTCCTCGCGCTGGTCCGGCCGTTCTCCGTGCTCCTCGTCGACGAGCCGTTCGTCGGTCTGGACCCTGCCGGCCAGGCGGCGTTGACCGAAGTGCTCACCGCCGCGAGCGAGGCCGGCATCGCCGTCGTGGTGGCGACGCACCAGCTCGGCTTCCTCGAGCGTTGCACTCGTTGCGTGGCCCTCCAGGACGGCGCCGTCGCCTACGACGGGCCGGTCGACCGCGCCATC
>DATBBL010000051.1:0-35856 GCA_036271015.1 Acidimicrobiia bacterium | reverse complement strand
CAGTCGCCACGCGACTACGTCGCCGCAAACTTCGCATCCCGGACCATGCGGTGGACCGGGATCATCATCGGCCTCTTCGTCATCTTCCACCTGCTCGACCTCACGTGGGGCAGCGCCAACCCGCACTTCGTGCGCGGCGACCCCTACGACAACCTCTTCTACAGCTTCGAGCGCGCGCCCGTCGCCATCGCCTACATCGTGGCGATGATCGCGTTGGGCATCCACATCTTCCACGGCGCGTGGAGCATGTTCCAGAGCCTCGGGCTCAACAACCCGCGCTGGAACATCTGGCGGCGGTACTTCGCGATCGGGTTCGCGGTCGTGGTCACGGTGGGCAACGTCAGCATGCCGCTGCTCATCACGACGGGAGCGGTGAGCAGATGAACGAGCCAACAGGCACGCGCCAGGAGCGGACAGCATGATCGGTGAGCTCGAGGCGAAGATCCCCGCGGGGCCGATCGCCGAGAAGTGGTCGCAGCACAAGTTCGACGTGAAGCTGGTGAACCCCGCGAACAAGCGGCGGTTCGAGGTGATCGTGGTCGGCAGCGGCCTGGCCGGCGCCGCCGCGGCCGCGACGCTCGGCGAGCTCGGGTACCGGGTCAAGCTGTTCACGTTCCACGACTCGCCGCGACGGGCGCACAGCATCGCCGCCCAGGGGGGCATCAACGCGGCGAAGAACTACCCGAACGACGGCGACAGCGTCTACCGCCTCTTCTACGACACGGTGAAGGGCGGGGACTTCCGCGCCCGTGAGGGCAACGTGTACCGGCTCGCCGAGGTGAGCGTCAACATCATCGACCAGTGCGTCGCCCAGGGCGTGCCCTTCGCCCGGGAGTACGGCGGCCTCCTCGACAACCGGTCGTTCGGCGGCGCGCAGGTGTCGCGCACCTTCTACGCGCGGGGCCAGACCGGCCAGCAGCTGCTGCTCGGGGCGTACCAGGCGCTGCTGCACCAGGTGCAGCGCGGCGCGGTCGAGATGCACACCCGCTCCGAGATGCTCGACCTCGTCGTGAAGGACGGCCGTGCCGTCGGCATCGTCACCCGCAATCTCATCACCGGTGCCGTGCAGTCGTGGTCGGCGCACGCGGTGGCACTCTGCACGGGCGGCTACGGCAACGCCTACTACCTGTCGACCAACGCCAAGGCCAGCAACGTGACCGCCGCGTGGCGGGCGCACAAGCGCGGCGCGCTGTTCGCGAACCCGTGCTTCACCCAGATCCACCCCACGTGCATCCCCCGCAGCGACGACTTCCAGAGCAAGCTCACGCTGATGTCGGAGTCGTTGCGCAACGACGGCCGGGTCTGGATCCCGACCCAGCTCGACGACACCCGTTCGCCCGACCAGATCCCCGTCGACGATCGCGACTACTTCCTCGAGCGGCGCTACCCCGCGTTCGGGAACCTCGTGCCGCGCGACGTCGCCTCACGTGCGATCAAGACCGAGGTCGACGCGGGGCGTGGCGTCGGACCGCAGAAGAACGGCGTCTACCTCGACTTCGCCGAGTCGATCGAGCGCCTCGGCGTCGACGTCATCGAGGAGCGCTACGGGAACCTCTTCGAGATGTACGAGCGCATCACCGACGAGAACCCGTACAAGGTCCCGATGCGGATCTACCCCGCCATCCACTACACCATGGGCGGGCTCTGGGTCGATTACAACCTCATGAGCAACGTGCCCGGTCTCTACGTGCTCGGTGAGGCGAACTTCGCCGACCAGGGCGCCAACCGCCTCGGTGCGAGCGCGCTCATGCAGGGCCTCGCCGACGGCTACTTCGTGTTGCCGTCGACGATCTCCGACCACCTCGCGCCGCTGCTCGGGAGCCAGCCGGTGGCGACCGATGACCCCGCGTTCGTCGACGCCGAAGCCGCGGTCGCCGACCAGACCCGCCGGTTGCTGTCGATCAACGGCAAGCACTCGGTCGACCACTTCCACCGCGAGCTCGGCAACATCCTGTGGGACAACTGCGGCATGGCCCGCAGCCAGCAGTCACTGGAGAAGGCGCTCACCGACATCCCCGCGCTGCGCGAGGAGTTCTACGCCGACGTCCAGGTGCCCGGCAGCGCGGCGACCCTCAACCAGTCGCTGGAGAAGGCGGGCCGCGTCGCCGACTTCCTGGAGTTCGGCGAGCTGCTGTGCCTCGACGCACTCACCCGCGAGGAATCGTGCGGTGGCCACCTGCGGGTCGAGCACCAGACCGAGGACGGCGAGGCGCTGCGCGACGACGCCAACTTCTCCCACGTGGCCGCGTGGGAGTTCACCGGCGTGGGCGACGCACCGACGCTCCACAAGGAGCCGCTCGAGTTCGAGTACGTCCACCTCGCACAGCGCAGCTACAAGTAGGCGGAAGGGCCTCCGGTCACCATGGATCTCAAACTCCGCGTCTGGCGCCAGGCGGGCGCCGACGCACCCGGGTCGTTCGAGGAGATCGACGCACGCGACGTCAGTCCCGAGATGTCGTTCCTCGAGATGTTCGACGTCGTCAACGATCGCCTGACCGCCGAGGGGCGCGAGCCGATCGCCTTCGACCATGACTGCCGTGAAGGGATCTGCGGTTCCTGCTCGATGATGATCAACGGCCGGGCGCACGGCCCGTCCGAGGGCACCGCCACCTGCCAGCTGCACATGCGCAAGTTCCACGACGGCGACGTGATCGTGGTGGAACCGTGGCGGGCCCGGGCGTTTCCCATCATCCGCGACCTCGTCGTCGACCGGAGCGCCCTCGACCGGATCATCGAGGCCGGCGGCTACATCACCGCCCCGACCGGGAGTGCGCCGGACGCCAACCTCATCCTCGTCCCGAAGGAAGCGGCCGACGCGGCCATGGATGCCGCCGCCTGCATCGGCTGCGGCGCGTGCGTCGCCGCCTGTCCGAACGGCGCCGCCCAGCTGTTCACCGCGGCGAAGGTCGCGCACCTCGGCTTGCTCCCCCAGGGGCAGCCCGAGCGCTTCGAGCGCGTCGTCGACATGGTCGAGGTGATGGAGAGCTACTTCGGCTCGTGCACCAACCACGGCGAGTGCGAGAAAGCGTGCCCGAAGGAGATCAGCATCGACTTCATCGCGCTCCTCAACCGCGACTATGTGAAGGCGCAGTTCAAGAACCGCAAGCTCGCCGGCCAGAAGCGCTGACCGCAGCGGCGAGCGCCACGACGGTCAGTCCTCGTCGTCGGCGGCGCGCTCGAACCCTTCGAGATCGGTGACGATGCGGTCGACGTCGGCCTGGGCGCGGGCGATGCGACCACGGCACAGCTGGATCAGCTCGCTGGCCCGTTGCACGCGGGTGGCGAGCACGTCGACGTCGAGATCGTCGCGTTCGAGCTCCTCGAGGATCGTTCCCAGCTCCTGCATCGCGTCGGCGTAGCCGATCTCGTCGCTCACTCCGTCCCCTCCGTGACCCCTTCGACCCGGCTCGTGACCCGCCCTTCGGCCACCTCGGTCTCGAGGACGGTACCGGTCGTGAGCACCGCGGCCCGCTTCACGACGCGACCCGCGGCGTCCCGGGTGATGGAGTAGCCCCGCTCCAGGACCCGACGGGGATCGAGCGCCCGCACCACGGCTTCGCTGCCGTCGACCCGGAGCGTCGCCCGATCGAGGTGGTGCCGCGCCCGCGTGGTCAGCTCCCGCTCGCGGCCCGTGAGCACCCGGCCGCGGTCGCGCGTCACCCGCCGACCCAGCTCGTCGACGCGGCGGATGCACGCATCGAGACGGGCGGCGGCGTCACCGGCGCGTCGCCGGGCCAGCTCGTCGAGCCGCCCGTGTGCCCGCTCGAGCACGGCGAGCTCCCGCGCCGCGGCGGCGGGCGCCCGACGCGCGAGGTGCACCGACGCCACGTCGAGCTCCCGCGCCGCCATGGCCACCCGCTGACGCGCCCGCCCGCTCACCCGTTGCGCGGCGTCGTCCAGGCGCCCGACGAACTCGTCCACCCGGCCCATCAGCAGCCGGGCGCACGCGGTCGGGGTCTTGCAGGCGGCGTAGGCGACCTCGTCGGCCACGCTGCGGTCGGTCTCGTGCCCGACGCCGGTGATGACCGGGACCGGCATCGCCGCGATGGCCCGCGCCACGAGGTCGGTGTCGAACGGCGCGAGATCGGCCCGGGACCCGCCACCGCGGATGAGCACCACCGCGTCGACGTCGAGCTGCGAGAGCTGCCCCAGCGCCCACTTGATGCGCCGGGCCGCCGCCGCACCCTGGACGCGCACGTCGGCCACCGCGACCTGCCACGCGTAGCCGCTGTGCTCGAGCTCGTGCACGAAGTCGTGGTACGCGGCGCTGCCCGCGCTGGTGACGAGCCCGACGCGCAGTGGCACCAGCGCGAGCTCGCGACCGGCATTGGCCTCGAGCAGGCCCTCGGCGCCGAGGGCCCGCAGCACCCGCTCGCGGTTGGCGGCGATGCCACCGACGGTGAAGACGGGGTCGATCGCCGTCATCACCAGCTGGTAGCGGCCGCTCGGCGGGTAGACGGTGACCCGGCCCCGGATGCGCACCTCGACGTCGTTGCCGAGCTCGGCGCCGGGCACGTCGGCCAGGGCCCGGGCGACGGCCCGCCGGTCGTCGCGGAAGAGCGCGACGTCGAGCCGGCCCTGCGCCCGGTCGCCCTGGACGGCCTTCTCGACCAGCGAGAAGTAGGTGTGGCCGGCGCCCGACCGGCTCAGGTTCTGCACCTCGCCCCGCACCCACACCTCGTCGGGGAACCCCCGGCGGAGCGCGTCGCGCACCCGAGAGTTGAGCTCCACCACCGAGAACGTCGTAGCTTCGGGTTCCTCCTCGTCGAACCCGAACGACGGCTGCTCCATGCGGGCGACAGTACCGCCGCGTCACCTCGGCGTCGGCAGTCTGTTCCCGCGGTCGAATTCGATCGAAATGCCTCGCTCGTGGACCCGGGACCGGGACCCGGCCCGGCGCCGCGGACTTCCAGGCTTCGACCTCCCGTCGCCCGCTCGACACGTTGCGTTTACATGCCGTCCCTACAGTCGGTCATGGGAACCTGCAGAGAGGAGCGATCGTGAGCGACGCTGACGAGCCCACGACCGAGTACCCGCCCACCGTCTGGGAGAGCGACACCGAGTTCGCATCCCCCGGCCCGATGTCACGTCCCCTGGCCAATTACCTCGCCATGTGCGCGCCGCGGTCGCGGCGGGCGTCCAGGGCCAATCGATTCCGCGACCACGCCGACCTCGTGCTCGCCGGCTTCGGCTCCGTGAACTAGCAGAACCCTGCAGTAGGAGCCCGAGCCGGAGGCACGCCCGGCACCAACGATGACGAAGACCCAGGCGCCCTGTCGGTCAGGGCGCCTTCGTCGTGGTGGTGGTCGAGCTCGACGAGCTGGACGGGCTCGCCAGGAGCGCGTTCCACGTGGCCTGGTTCACCACTCCGTCGGCCGGGCTGATCTTGTTGTCCTGCTGGAACTTGACGACCTGCGCCTCGGTGCCCGGCCCGAAGCTGCCGTCGGGAGTCCCGACGTCGTAGCCGTGCGCGTTCAGCTGCTGCTGGAGGATGGTGACGTTCGCGGTGTCGGCCGAGCCCTGCTGCAACGTCGGCTTGACGGGCAGGGTGGTGGTGGTCGACCCGGGCGTCGTGGTCCCCGTGGTGCCTGTGGTGGAGCCGCCACCGTCGCCGCCGTCCGAGGACACCGCGACCCCTGACGGGAAGCCATCGCTCGGCTCGACCGCGAGCAGCAGCGCGCACGTGGCGACCGCGAGGATGACGATGACCAGGCCCCGCGTGTTCTGAAACCAGCGCTCCACGGCCCTACCTTACGTACTCCGGGCTGCGGAAGCGCGGGTACCCGCGCGCAGTGCCCGCCACAGCGCCCGATAGTCGGGGTACTCGAGCTCCGGCGTGACGTACCCGGCGTCGCGGAGCGCTCGGTGGTAGCGGGGCAGGTGGCGCATCGAGATGCCGGCGTCGACGTGGTGGGCCAGGTGCCACCCGATGTTGAACGGGACGAGGAAGGTGCGGGACCACCAGGACTGCCGCACGGTGTGCGTGGTCGCGCGGCGATCCGGCGACGCGTCCATCCCGCCGTGCTCGGCGATCGAACGGAGGCGGTTGATCACCCGCCACACGGTGAGGAACGGCAGCAACCAGAACACGGGGTACAGCCACCAGTTGCCGGCGGCGACCGCGGCGCCGAGCAGGACCGCCTGCACCAAGAGGATCTTCCACAGCGTGTGCCGGACGCGCGCGTCGGACGAGCGGAAACCGGCGGCCTGGGCGCGAAAGAGCTTGAACCCGGTCTGCCCGGTCGCGTCGCGCACCACCTTGCGGCGGAAGCTCGCCCGGCTGATCGGGTAGCCGGCGTACAGCGGGATGTCCGGCTCGTCGGGCCCGAACTCCTGCCGGTGGTGCGCCATGTGCACGCGCCGGTACGCGTCGGTCGACGTGTACGCGGGGTACCCGAGCAGCCAGCGGCCGACGAAGTCGTTGAGCCGGCGATTGGAGAAGAGCAACCGGTGGGCGGACTCGTGCATCAGCGACGCGAGCTGCGCCTGCGTGCGGCCCATGAGGAGGAAGGCGACGAGGTAGCCGGCCGGGTTCCCCCACCAGACCGCGACGCCGAGGATCAGTGCGGCCTGGAGCCACACCGAGAGCACCGACCACGCGTTGCGCCACGACGGGATCTTCCGCAGCTGCTCGCGGAACCCGGGCTGCGGGCGCCCATCGGCGCGGACCAGCTCGGTCTCGTGCGCCGGCGTGAGCAACGCCGGGTCGGGCACCATCCCGCCGAGCGGACGGCTTGCGAGCACGCTCGCGTGCGCCATGCGATCCATGGTACGCCTGCGGTTCGGCGACGTTCAGGTGAGCAGGTCGGCGTACTCGGGGTGTTCGTCCACGAATCGGGCCACGAAGGGGCAATCGGCCACGATCCGACGTCCCTTGGCCCGGACGTCGTCGAGGGCAGCCCGCACCAGGGTGCCGCCGTACCCCGCCCGCCGCTTGGGCTGGGTGATCACGGTGTGCGGGAACACCAGGGCGCCGTCACGCTCGTGGTACTCCGTGAACCCGACCAGGTGGCCGTCGTCACGGAGCTCGTAGCGGGAGCGGGCGGGGTTGTCGACGACCTCGAGTGCCACGGGGGCGAGGCTATTGGCCGACCGCGGCGTACCCCTGCGCGATCCGCTCGAGCCACCACTGCGGTGCGTGGTCGATCACGTTCCCGATGTTGGAGTAGTCGTGCCAGCGCACGATCCGGCCGTCGCGCACCTCCATCACGGTGACGAACGGGTGCATGATCCGCTCGCCGGTGTGGAACAGCCACTCCTCGACGTGCTCGAGGATCACGAGATCACCCTCGGCCACGATGTGGCGCGGGTGGTGGTAGTAGCCGGAGAGCGGCTCGATGCCGATCTTGAGGCGGTCGACGATCTGCTGCGGGCCGCGCGCGCCCTGGCCGTCGACCCCCACGTCGGTGTAGTGCGCGTCCGGCGCGAAGAAGCCGGCCATCGCCTCCCAGTCGCGCAGGAAGTGCGCCTCCCAGTACCGCTCGACGACCTGGCGGTTCTGTGCCTCGAGTGTCCCCATGGACGCAGTCTGACGGACTCGTCGCGGTGTGGTCCACTGTCGCGGTGCTCGATCCCGCGGCCCTCACCCCGGACGTCCTCGCCTTCCTCGCCGAACGCCACGTCGGCACGTTGAGCACGGCGCGGAGCGACGGGACCCTCCACGTGTGTGCGATCGGCTTCACCTGGGACGCCACCGCCGGCCTGGTGCGGATCATCACGGGTGACCGGTCGCAGAAGGTGCGCAACGTGGAGCGACACGGGCGCGCCGCGGTGGCACAGGTCGATGGCCCCCGGTGGCTGTCGCTCGAGGGCCGCGCACGGGTTGCTCGCGACCCGGCGGCGGTCGCCGACGCGGTCGCCCGGCACGCGGCTCGCTACCGGGAGCCGGGACCGAACCCGGCACGGGTGGCGATCGAGATCGACGTGGTGCGCATCCTCGGACGCGCCGGCTGACCGGTCAGGCGGGCTCGCGCTCGTCGAGGAGGGAGCGGTCCCGGTCCACGGGTTCGACGGCTTCGAGCTCCTCGACCAGGGGTTCCGCGGGTGGGGCGCCGGCGGTGCGGGGGAGCAGCAGCGAGAGGAACGCGCCGAGGGTGACGAACCCGGCCGCCACCAGGATCGCGGGCCGGGCGGCGTCGGTGAGCCCGGTGGCGAGCGCGTGGCTCAGCGTGGCGGCGTCGGCCGGAGCCGTGCCGCGCGGGACCGGGAAGCCGGCCCCCTGCGAGTGGATGCGCGCCACCGCGGTCGACTGCAGGGTGGCGGGGAGCTTGGTCGCCTGCACCGCGGCGACCGTCTTCGACACCGTCAGGCTGGCGAAGACCGAGCCGATCACCGCGACACCGAGCGCGGCGCCCACCTGCCGCACGGTGGAGTTCGTCCCGCTGGCGACGCCGGACTTCTCGGCCGGGATGTCGGTCAGGATCACGTTGGTGAGCTGGGAGCTGGCGAAGCCGATGCCGAAGCCGAACAGCCCCCACCCGAGGAGCAGGTCGGAGAACGTGATCGACGGGCTCACCACGAAGGCGATGACGACCAGGCCGAGCACCTCGAGCACCAGCCCGAGCTGCACGACGCGGGTGACCCCGATGTGGCGGACGAGACGCCCGCCGAGCTGGGACCCCACGATGATGAACATCCCTGCCGGGACCATCCACAGGCCGTTGGTCTCGGCCGAGAGGTGCTTGGCGTCCTGCAGGTAGATCGGCAGGATGAAGAACACGCCGAGCTGACCCATCGCCAGGACGCTGGTCGTGATCAGCCCGTAGCGGAACCCACGGTGGCGCAGCTGCCCGAATTCGAACAACGGGCTGCGATCGTGGCGCTCCTTCCATCGCTCCAGCCGGTAGAAGCAGAAGAGGACGATCGCGGCGAGGACCATCACCAGCGGGGTGATCGACACCGCGCGGTCGTCGGGCCAGATCGCGGCCCCGCCGAGGGTGAACGCCTGCAGCGGCCGGAACCAGCCGTAGCGGGCGCCTTCGCTCAGCGCGAACACGAAGAGGAACATCCCGCTCGCGACCAGGATCGCGCCGGGGACGTCGATCGAGATGCGCCGAGCGGGCGGACGGCTGCGGTCGATGAACACCATGGCGCCGACGATGGCGAGCGGCGCCACGATCACGTTGATGCCGAACGCCCAGCGCCACGAGTAATTGGTGGTGAGGAAGCCGCCGACGATCGGACCGAGGGCGACGCCGACGCCGACCGTCGCGCCCCACGCCGCGAACGCGGTGGCCCGCTCGCGGCCGCGGAAGGTGGTCGAGATCACCGCCAGCGTCGTCGGCAGCATGAGCGAGGCACCGATGCCCTCGATCAGGGCCTCGCCCACGATGAGGCTCGGGATGCCCCACGACAACGCCGCCAGCAAGGAGCCACCACCGAACAGGGCGGCGCCGATCACGAAGACGCGGCGGTGACCGAACACGTCACCCAGACGCCCGCCGATGATGAGCAGGCTCGCGAACGTGAGCGCGTACCCGGTGATCACCCACTCGACCGCGGGGAGCGTGGTGTGGAAGTCGCGCAGGATGGTGGGGATGGCGACGGTGAGGACGGAGTTGTCGAGCACCACGATGAGGGCGGCGACGACGACGACCGCGAGCGTGGCCCAGCGGCGCGGATCGGGTTGGATCGCGGCGGGTTCGTTCACCGGAGCCGGCTCGGGGTCATCAGCCGGATGTTAACGAGGCGCGCCCGTCTCGGTATCAGCCCTCACCGCTGCCTTTGCCCTTGCCGTCGACCTTGCCCTTGCCCCGGTGATCGTCCGTGGGGGGCGCCGGTGGCGTCGTGGTGGTCGTCGTCGTCGTGGTCGTCGTCGTGGTCGTGATCGTCGTGAGCTGCGCCTCGACGTCGCCGGCCGCGGCGAGGAGCGCGGCCGCGCGCGGCGCCGAGACCTCGCCCGAGTGGCGGAGCCGGCCGACGGTTCGGCGCAGCGTGGCCAGCGCCCCGGCCGCGGCCTCCGCATCGTGCGCCGCGACCGCGGCCCGTACCGCGGTCACCTGGGCACCGAGGCGCGCCGACGCATCGTCGGACACCGCCGGTCCGGCTCCGCCGCACGCACCGAGGAACGCGGCCAGCCCGACGAACGCGACGGTGGCGATGCGCGCACGGGTCACGGCTTCGTCAGCTGCTCGAGCCGATCCAACGCGCGCGAGATCGGCGGCGGTGGGGCGGCGGTGGCGGGGCCATTCGGCCCGGTCGTCGGCGTCGCGGCGATCGGCGTGGTGGTGGTCGTGGTCACCGCATCGTCGCCACCGCTCGTCACGAGTGCCACCCCCACGATGACGAGGGCTGCGAGCGTCGTCAGGATCGCCATCGCCCACACCGCGCGCCGTCGCCGCGAGGACACGGGGCGACGCGGCGGTGTCGATGTGCCGCGATGCGCCGCGTTGTCGGCACGTCGAGGCGGCGCGGGCGGCGGCAGGGCCGCCGTGGGCGCCGCTTCCGCTTCCATCAACGGCACCGTCGGTGACGCCGCACGCCCGGTCTCCTCGCCCGCGAGTGCGGTCCGCATCGAGGCCGCGTCCGCGAACCGCCCGGCGGGGTCGGAGGCCAGCGCACGCTCGATCGCCGCCACGACGCTCGGATCGAGATCGGGTCGCCGCGAGTCGAGTGGGGGGTGCGCGCCGCGGAGCACCGCGTCCACGAGCTCGCCGGGTGCGCCGCCCGTGAACGGTCTCGTACCGGTGGCAGCCTCGTACAGCACCACACCCAGCGAGTAGAGGTCGCTGGCCGGGGTGGTCGGGAGGCCGCGCAGACGCTCGGGCGCCGTGTACGCCGGCGTTCCGAGGGGCACGCCGGAGGTCGTCTCGGTCGCATCGAGCGCGGTCGCAATCCCGAAGTCGCCCACCTTCACCTCGCCGTCGTCGGCGAGGAGCACATTCCCCGGCTTCACGTCGCGGTGCACGATGCCCTCGTGGTGCGCCGCCTCGAGCGCGGCGAGCACGCCGCCGGCGACCGCGCGCAGGCGCGCCTCGGCCAACGGACCGTCGGCGATCTCGTGCGCGAGCGTGCGTCCACTCAACAGCTCCATCACGATGAACGCGTCGTGGTGGGAGTCGTCCCCGGTGTCGTAGACCGCGACCGCGTTCGGATGGGAGACGCGCGCCGCCGAGCGGGCCTCGCGCTCGAAGCGGCGCCGTGCCGCCGGGTCGCGGGCGAAGCCGGCGTGCAGCAGCTTCACCGCGACCTCACGATCCAGGCGCAGGTCGAACGCGGCATACACCGTTCCCATTCCGCCGGCACCGACGCGTTCACCGAGCCGGTAGCGGTCGGCGAGCAGCCGGGGCTCGTGCTCGACGATCAACCGGTTCCTTCCTCTCCGTGCGCCCGGAGGGCGCGACCTGCAGGCGAGGCCGCAGGAAGGGATACCCGAACCAGTCCGCGCCTACGCCGTCTGCCCCCCGTCGATGACGAACTCGGCACCGGTCGAGTACGAGTTGTCATCGGACACCAGCCACAGCACCAGCCTGGCGACCTCCTCCGGCTGGGCGTAGCGCTGCAGCGGCACACCGATCGCCGACGCCAGGTCGTCGAGGTCGTGGTCGCCCATCATCGGCGTGTCGATGATGCCGGGGTGGATCGAGTTGACCTTCACCCCATGGGGCCCGAGCTCGATCGCCGCGCCCTTGGTCATGCCCCGCACCGCCCACTTCGTCGCCGCGTAGCTGAAGCACGCGCTGGCACCGCGCAGACCGCCCACCGAGGAGATGTTGACGATCGACCCCGAGTGCTGCGCCATCATCTGCGGCGCGACCGCGTGCATGCCGAGGAACACGCCGGTCTGGTTGACCGCGACCACCTCGTTCCACGACGTGGGCGACGTGTCGACCATGCGCTCCCACCGGAGGATGCCGGCGTTGTTGATCAAGATGTCGAGCCGCCCGTGCGCGTCGACCACTCGGGTCACGAGCGCGGCCCACTGCTCGGGATCGGTCACGTCGTGCTCGACGAACGTGCCCCCGAGCTCGGCCGCGGTCTTCTCACCCTCGTCGGTCAGCACATCGGTGACGAACACCGTCGCACCCTCCTCGGCGAAGAGGCGCCCTTCGGCCGCGCCCTGACCGCGTGCGCCGCCCGTCACGATCGCCACCCTGCCGTCGAGCATTCCCATCGTGTCCCCCACCGTGCTCGGTCCGTGGTGACACGCTAACCCTGATGGGTAGCGTGCCCGCATGGCGCGACCTGCCGCGGTGCTGCTCGACGTGGGTGGCGTGTTCCTCCTCCCCGACCACGAGCGCATCGCCGGCGCCTTCGCCCGCGCCGAGTACCCGGTCCCGATCGCGACCCTCGACGACGCGCACTACGCCGCGGCGGTGCGGTTCGGTGTCGATCGCGACGCCGAAGCCGACTGGGCCGGCAGTTGGAAGGCGTACCTCGAGGGCTACGCCGACTTCTGCGGCGTGCCGCCGGACATGGTCGACGAGGTCCACCGACACCTCGACAGCGAGTTCGCCGACGCCGCGCTCTGGTACCGCGAGGCGCCCGGGTGCCGCGAGGGCCTCGCCGCGCTCGCAGCGACTGGCGTGCGCCTCGGCGTCGTGTCGAACGCCGACGGGATGATCGGCGAGCGCCTCCGCACGCGCGAGATCCTCCAGGTGGGCCCCGGCCTCGGCATCGAGGTCGACTGCGTGATCGACTCTGGTGCCGTCGGTGTGATGAAACCCGACCCGCGCATCTTCCGGTTGGCGCTCGACGCCATGGCCGTCGACGCCGACGACGCGTGGTACGTGGGTGACATGCCCGGCATCGACGTGGTCGGCGCCCGGCGTGCGGGCCTGCGCCCGTTCGTCGTCGATCCGCTGGGCCTCCACGCCGATGCCGGGTACGACCGGGTCGCGTCGTTGCAGGAGCTGGCACGCCTCGTCGCGGCCGGGTGACGGGTTTGCGCACCGACGCGGCGGGGCACGACCGGCCGATGGACGACACCCGACGGTTCAGCCTGGCGAGCGCGTGCGCGGCGGCCGACGACGACGACACGCTCGCCCGTTGGGTCGGCGACTTCCTCGCCAGCCGCGGCAGCGACAACGAGGTGCTCGCCGCCGCCCTCGCCCAGCACCGTCACTGGTGGGTCGGCCCGGTGCTCGTCCCGACCGACGAGCTGATCCGCCTCGCCGGGCCCGAGGACGGGGCCCTGTGCCCGATCGAGCCCGACGAGTGGGAGGGAGACGTCGACGCGATGGAGGAGAGCATGGACGACGGGTGGGAGCCGCCGCCGCTCCTCGCGCAGCACCAGGACGGCCGGCTGCTGCTGCAGGACGGCAACCACCGCTACGAGGCGCTGGTGCGCGCCGGTGAGACGAAGGTGTGGACGCTGATCTGGTTCGACGACCCGGATGACCGCGACGAGTTCCGCCGCACCACGAGCTTCGCGTCGGCTCGATGAGTCAGCGGAACTTGTCCTTCACCTTCTCTTTACTGGAGCGCGCCCTGGCCTTGGCCTTGTCGGCGTTGCCCTTGGCCTTGAGCTTCTTGCTCCCGGTCACCTCGCCGGCCACGACCTTGGCCTTGCCGCGTGCCTTCTGCAGTGAGCTCTTCGCCTTCTGACCCGCCATGGCCGGCTGCTCCCCTGTGCGCGTCGTTCGTCGTGTGGAGGGGTACCCCGGGCCGACCGCGGTGACACCTCGACGCGGTCGTCGATGCCGGCGGTGCTCAGCGGAGTTGTGCTCAGCGGAGGTCGGTGGCGAAGCCGCGTTCGATGCGCGCGAACGCGCGGTCGACCAGCACGTCGAGCTCGGGGCCGGACGGGTCGGCCACCCATGCATCGACGGAGACGCGCATCGCGGCGGTGCCGAGCGCGGCGAGGAGCCGGAGCTCGTCGCGTGTGACCGGCGCGCCGATCACTGGGCGCCGCTCCAGCGCGTCGACCATCGCCGCCTCCCAGCCGTGCTGGTGCTCGGCCTTGTAGGCCTGGAGCTGCGGCGAGCCCTCGACGACCTTCGAGCGGGCCACCAGCTCGGCCCGGTCGTGCCGGTAGTCCGACGCCAGCGCCCGCATCGCCGCGTGGAGGGCGACGACCGGAGGCTCGGCGCCGGGCCGCTCGGCGAGGACCGCCAGGAGCGTACCGAGGCGGTCGTCGGCGTCGGCGAAGAGCACGTCCTCCTTGGTGGGGAAGTACCGGAAGAACGTCCGGGGCGACACCTCGCAGGCCTCGGCGATCTCCTCGACCGTGGTGCCGTCGAACCCGTGGCGGCTGAACAGCATCATGGCCGCGTCCTTCAGCGCCTCGCGCGTGCGGGCCTTCTTCCGTTCCCTCAGGCCGACCGCGGTGGACATGTGAACATTCTGACACAGAATGTCGCTTGGCAACAGCTGTAACTTGTCGGTTTGCGATATCTGGCAGTTGCTGCCAGAATGGCCGACGGCATGGCGCTGCTCACCTCCCCCACCGACGCCCATTCGGCCGAGCAGGCATACGCCCGTCGGTGGTGGACGCTGGCCGTGCTCTGCCTCAGCCTGCTGATCGTGTTCGGCGGGAACTCCACCCTGAACGTGGCCCTTCCCACACTCTCGCGTGAGCTCGGGGCGACGGAGTCGCAGCTCCAATGGGTGGTGGCGGCGTACTCGCTGGTGTTCGCCGGCATGCTCTTCACGAGCGGCGCGTTGGGCGACCGCTTCGGGCGCAAGGGCGCGCTGCAGCTCGGCCTCGGTATCTTCTTCGTCGCCAGCCTGGTCGCCTCCCAGGCGACCGACACGAACCAGATCATCGCGTGTCGGGCGGTGATGGGTCTCGGTGCCGCGTTCATCATGCCGTCGACGCTGTCGATCCTCGTGAACGTGTTCCCCCCGGGGGAGCGCGCCAAGGCCATCGCGATCTGGGCCACCACCACCGGCATCGCGGGATCCATCGGGCCGATCATCACCGGCTACGTGTTGGGGCACTTCTGGTTCGGCTCGGCGTTCCTCGTGTACCTCCCGGTGATCGCGCTGGCGCTCGTGGGCGGCTGGTTCGTCGTGCCCAAGTCACGCGATCCCGACGAGAGCCAACTCGATCCGATCGGCGCGCTGCTGTCGATCGTCGGCGTGTCGACGCTCGTGTTCGGGCTGATCCAGGCGCCCCAGGAGGGATGGGGCGCGCCGGTCACCCTCGGGGCGTTCGCGATCGCTGCGCTCGTGCTCGCGGTGTTCGCGTGGTGGGAGATGCACACCGACGAGCCCATGCTCGACATGCACTACTTCCGCAACCCCGCGTTCAGCGTGGGCAGCGGCGCGATGATGCTCGTCTTCCTCGCCATGTACGGCGTGATGTTCCTGATGACGCAGTACTTCCAACTCGTGCTCGGGTTCTCGGCGCTCGGCGCGGCGCTGCGACTCGTCCCGATCGCGATGATCATGCTGGTGGTGACGCCGTTGACGCCGCGCATCACCTATCGCTTCGGCTCCAACCGGGCGGTGTCGTTCGGCATGGGGCTGATCGCGCTGGGCTTCTTCCTGTTCACGCGCCTGGACCTGCACACCCCGCTGTGGTTCGTGTGGCTGGCCCTCGTCCCGCTCATGACCGGCGTCTCGATGTCGATGTCGCCCATGACCGCCTCGATCATGTCGGCGGTCCCGGAGAGCCGCGCCGGCGCCGGCTCGGCGATGAACGACGCGACGCGCGAGTTCGGGGCTGCCCTGGGGATCGCGGTGCTGGGCAGCATCGCCGCCTCGCAGTACTCGAGCCACCTGCACGACGCGCTCGCCCGTCTGCCGAGATCGGCGCGTGACGCGGCGGGATCGTCGCTGGCCGGCGCCCTGCACGCCGCCGACAAGCTGTCGGTGGGCGCGGCCGACGTGTTCGTGACCGCCGCCCGCACCGCCTTCGTCGACGGCATCCATGTCGCGGCGATCTTCGGCGTCGTGCTGGCGGTGATCGCATCGTTCCTCACCCTGCGGTTCCTGCCCCGCCACCTGGCGCAGACCGGGTCGATGCACTCGCCGGTCGAGGCCCTGGAGAACGCGGCGGAGTTCGGGATCGGGGGCGCGATGCCGATCTTCCCCGACGAGCCGCGCGCTCCGGAGAGCACCGCCGCGCGACACTGACCGACCCCATCCATCGGCCGCGTCAGGAGGGAACCCGCGGTGTCGCGCCGTCGCGCCAAGACCTCGAGCGTGCTCGCGCTCGCGCTCGTGCTGGTCCCGGTCGCCGGTGGCGTCACCCGGGCGGGCGCGGCCCCGCCCCGCGGCATCCTCGGCGGGGCGCCCCACACGGTGCGCGTCCGGCCGGTCGTCGGGGACGTCGGTCCCGCGCCTCGCCGTCGAGCGGCCCGGGCGCCCCGGGCGGCCCGGCTGACCTCGAGCGCCGCGGTCGCGGCGTGCGACCCGGCCCGAGTGAACGCGATGCGGGCCGCGCCCGACGCCACCGCCGCCGCCGACCCGGCCGGGGCGTGCGTCCTGTCGGTTGCCCAAGGCGCGCCACCCACCGGGGCGCGACACCTCCTCGGACCGGCCGGCCTCAGCGGCAACGACGTCGCGTCGGTCAGCATGACGGCGCACGGGCGGAAGCGGTACGCGCTCGCGTTGCGCGTGGTCGGATCACGCGAGCAGACCCTCGACGCGTTCGTCGCCGCCCACTTCCACCAGCGAGCGGCGGTCACGCTCGACGGCGAGACGGTGGCCATCGTCGACCTCCAGCCGGAGGCGTCGCAGTTCACGAGCACGCAGGGCGTCTTCGAGTTCGCGTCCGGCGGCGGGTTCTCCGAGACGACCGCGCACGACCTGCGGAATGCATTCGGGGAGGCGCGCGACGAGCAGCTCGTCGGACTGCTCGAGTCGGCGACGATGACCCGGGCCGCTCGTGCCATCGTGGCGTCGGTGACCGCGAGCGTCGACGACCGGTCCCAGTTCGTGAACGACTGCCGGGTCCGCGAGGTGCCCAACTCGGTGGTGCTGGGATGCTTCGGCCACGCGACCCTGCGCGTCCTGCGGGTCGATCGCCCCGACCTCGCCCCGGTGATGGTGGTGTCGGCCGCGCACGAGATGCTGCACGGCGCCTACCTGCGGCTCGGTCGGCGCGAACGCCGCCGGGTCGACGCCGAGCTGGAGCGGGCGTACTCGACCATCGACGACCCGGAGCTGAGCGACCTGGTCGCGGAGTACGCCAAGCGGGAACCCGGCCAGCGCGACAACGAGCTGCACTCACTGCTCGGCACCCAGGTCCGGAACCTCTCGCCCCAACTGGAGCGGTACTACCGCCACTACTTCCGCGATCGGCAGTCGGTCGTCGCCGCGTTCGAGAGCTACCACCAGATCTTCACCGCGCTCGAGCAGCGTCACGACGTCCTGCAGGCCCAGCTCGACGCGCTCGACGCCCAGCTCGGCGACCTCCGCCACCGGTACGACGATGCCAAGGCGCGGGAGGCAGACCTGCGCGGGCAGATCGAGGCCCTCCGGGCGCAGGGTCGCATCGCCGAGTCCAACGACCTGGTGGCGGCGCAGAACGCGGCGGTGGACGAGGTGAACGCGCTCGTCGACCAGGGCGTCGCGTTGGAGGACCAGTACGACGCCGTGGTCACCGAGTACAACGCGGTCGTGGCGAACGCCCACGAGCTCTACGACGCCATCAGCGCGACCCCACCGACGGCGCCGGCGTCCTGATCGCGGGACGCGGTCGCGTACGCTCCTCGCCGTGACCACCGACGGAGGAGCAACCGGGGAGCCGGCCTCGGAGCGCGCCACGGCACCGCGCATCCTCGTGAGCTTCGACATCGACGGCACCATGGAGTTCGGCGACCCGCCCGGTCCGGTCTCCGCCGAGGTGGCGCGCGAGCTGGTCGGGCGGGGCTACATCGTCGGTGTGGCGTCCGACTGGCCCCGTTCGAGCCAGCAGCCCCTGTGGTCACGTCACGGTGTCGAGCCGGAGTTCGTCGGCGGCAAGCACCACCTCCACGAGGTGAAGGAGCAGTTCGCCGCCGACCGCTACGTGCACGTCGGCGACACCGAGGTCGACGAGCGCTACGCGCTGCTCGCCGGCTTCGAATTCCTCCACGTGGAGCAGCTCGAGCTGCCGGTCGTGGCCGACTCGATCCACGACGCCGCGTGGACGCCGTCGGCCTGATCCGCCCCGCGCGCCGACTCAGCCGGCCGTGGTGTCCTCGAACTTCTCCATCGCGCGGAACGGCGGCACGCCCGGGTCACGGTCCTTGAACAGGAGGTCGCGACCGTCGGCCAGCGCCTGCAGCGTCCACTTCGCGTCCGAGCTGATCTGGGTCGCCGGGCGCCAGCCGTCGAGGATCTGGGCGACGCCCCCGCTGATCTTCAGCACCTGGCCGGAGACGCCCTCGGCGAGCGGCGACGCCAGCCACACCGCGCCGGCCGCGGGGTTGTCGGGCGACATCATCGGGTTGTCGGCGAGCTCCTCACCGCTGCCGACGGTCCCGAGCAGCCGCGTCGCGGCGACGGGCGCGATCGAGTTCACCCGCACGCCCGAACGCCCGAGCTCGCGCGCCAGCACGATCGTCATGCTCGCGATGCCGGCCTTGGCCGCGGCGTAGTTCACCTGCCCCGCGTTGCCGTAGAGGCCCGATTCGGAGGCGGTGGTGACGACCGACGCGTTCGTGGGCTCGCCGGTCTCCTTGGCTTTCGCCCGCCAGTAGGCGCCGGCGAAGCGGATCGGCGCGAAGTGACCCTTGAGGTGGACGCGGATGACGGAGTCGAACTCCTCCTCCGACATGTTGAAGCTCATCTTGTCGCGCAGGATCCCGGCGTTGCAGATGAGCACGTCGAGGCCGCCGAAGGTGTCGATCGCCTGCTGCACCATGCCCTCGGCGCCGCTCCAGCTCGCACAGTCGTCGTAGTTCGCGACGCCGTCGCCACCGCCGGCCTTGATCTCGTCGACGACCTGCTGCGCCGGCGTCTGGTCGGCACCCTCGCCGGCGCCCGATCCGCCGAGGTCGTTCACGACCACGCGCGCGCCCTCGCTCGCGAGGAGCAGCGCCTCGGAGCGTCCGATGCCGCGGCCGGCGCCGGTGACGATCGCAACCTTGCCGTCGAAGAGTCCCATCGATCCCGTTCCCCTGTCGGTTCCAGTCCGGCCAGCGAGGCTAGCGACAAGTCCGTCGTCGTCACCACCGGCGGATACCGTCCTCCGATGGCCACGTCACCGGAGCTCCCCCGCGTGTCGACGCTCGCCGAGCTCCTCGACCTCGAGGAGCTCGACCGCGACCTCTACCGGGCGCACAACCCGCGCCGCCCGTTCACCGCGCACCTCTACGGCGGGCAGGTCGCGGCGCAGGCGCTCCGGGCGGCCGGCATGACCGTGCCCGAGGGCCGCTTCGCGCATTCGCTGCACGGCTACTACCTCCGCTCCGGCGAGGCCGACCACCCCACGATCATGCGGGTGACGCGCGACCGCGACGGCCGTTCGTTCTCGGCCCGCCACGTCGTCGCGCTCCAGCACGGCGAGGCGATCTTCACCGCGTCGGCGTCGTTCCACGTCGACGAGGAGAGCGGCGACTTCTCCGGCGTGCCGTTCCCCGACGACGTCCCGGCGCCGGAGACCCTCACCGAGGAGGGCGGCAACGAGGACGTGATGTTCCGCATGCGCCCGGTGGTCGACGGGTCACACGGGCCCGACGACATCCGGGCCGCGCGCCGGATCTGGGGCCGAACGCGCGAGCCCTTGCCGGACGACCGCGAGGTGCACGCGTGCGCGCTCGTCTACTTCTCGGACATGAGCACGGGCTTCATCGAGCTCGACGTCCCCGGCCTTCCACGCGGTGGGACCAGTCTCGACCACACCATCTACTTCCACCGTCCGACGCGCGCCGACGAGTGGTTGTTCATGGAGCTCGAGCCGGTCTCGGCGGCCGGCGCGCGCGGCGTGTACCGCGGATCGATCCACGACCGGACCGGACGGTTGGCGGCGACGCTGGTCCAGGAGAACCTGATGCGCCCGCCACCGGCGTCGGGCTGAAGCCTCAGCGCGCGCCGATGTACCCGACGAGGTCGTCGCGCTCGCCCTCGAGCTCGGAGATCCGGCTCTTCACCACGTCGCCGATGCTCACGATGCCGACGAGGGCACCGTCGGCGCCGACCACCGGGACATGACGGATGCGCCGCTCGGTCATCGTGCGGGCGAGGTCCTCGACCGACGTCTCCTTGGAACAGGTCACGACGTCGACGGTCATGATCTCGGCCACCTGCCGGTCGAGCAGCCCGCCGGCGTCGTCGGCCAACCGCCGGACCACGTCGCGCTCCGACACGATGCCGACGATGGCGTCGTCCGACGTGACGACCGCGGCGCCGATGCGCTGCTCGGCGAGCAGGCCGAGCAGGTCCCGAACCGTTGCGGTGGGCGGAATGGTGGCGACGAAGTCGCCCTTCGCACGAAGCACGGTCACGATCAGCATCGCGTCCTCCTCCGGCTGTGGTGATTCCCCCTAGTGTCGCGCCATGCGCACCGCCCTGCTGACCATCGTGCTGGCGCTGGGGCTCTCCGCATGCCTGCCGTCAGCCCCGCCCCCACCGGCCAACGGTCGTCTCCCCGACACCTCGCTCACCACGATCACGCCCACGTGCCGGGTCGCCAACGACGTCGCCGACCCCCTGCGGCGCCTGCTCGACGCCGCGGCCGCAGACGGCGTCGTGGTCAGGCCCGAGACGAGCTCCTACACCGCGCCGCTCCCGGGGCCGCCGCGCATCGAGTCGTGCTACCGGTCGTTCGAGATGCAGCAGTGGTGGCGGGACTTCTACTGCTTCTTCGGCAACTGCAGCCTGGCCGCGGTCCCCGGCACCAGCGTCCACGGATGGGGCCGCGCGGTCGACTTCGAGGACGCGGGCGGGGAGCTGACCTTCGACTCGGCGGGGTACCACTGGTTGAAGGCGAACGCGGGGCGCTTCGGATTCGTGCATCCCGCGTGGGCGGAACCGGGTCAGTCCTCGTCCGAGGCCTGGCACTGGGAGCTGCCGTGACGCGTCAGCCGTCGGGGATCATCTTTCGGGTGACGAAGCGCCACCGGCCGTCGTCGCGCCGCAGCGTGTCGTCGTAACGCCCCGAGATCACGAGCTTCGACTCGGCCGCGCCGCCGGCCGTCGACCACATCTGGAGGTAGAGGCGCGCGGTGGCGTCGTCGCCCGCGCCGTCGATCGACACGTTCGTCACCATGTGACGGGCGCCGGGCGCCATGCTGGGGACGAGCGCGGCGAAGTCGCGCAGCTCGTTGCTGCCCTTCACGACGTTGAATCCGGTGTCGAGCGATCCGTCGTCGGTGAACAGCGCCGCGAACTCCTCGCCGTCGCCGGCGTCGACGATGTGGTTGTAGTCGGCGATCAGCTTCTGGATCGCCAGGATGTCGTCGGTCGCCAGGGTCATGGCGCTCCTCCCCCAAATCGGTACCGGCCCGGCATTCTGCCACCGCGGCCCCGTAAGATCCCGCGATGGCAACCACCAGTGACGTCGCGTCCGCCGAACGGGTGATCCCGGCCCCTCCTGCCCCGATCTTCGACCTCCTCGCCGATCCGAGCCGCCACCGCGACATCGACGGTTCGGGCACGCTGCGCGACGCCAAGGCGGGGTCCGAGCGCCTGGCCATGGGGTCGCAGTTCGGCATGGCGATGAAGATGGGCATTCCCTACTCCATGCTCAGCGAGGTGATCGAGTTCGAGGAGAACCGCCGGATCGCGTGGCAGACGCGGCCGCCGGTGTCGTGGGGCGCCAAGCTCGGCGGGGGGCGCATCTGGCGCTACGAGCTGGTGCCGGTCGAGGGCGGCACGTTGGTGCGCGAGACGTGGGACATCTCGCAGGAGGCGGGGCTCAGCAAGCCGCTCGTGGCGCGGGGCCGGGCCAAGACGATCGAGAACATGGACAAGACGCTGGCCCGGATCGAGGAGCTGGTCACGGCCTGACCGGACCGGCCGCCCGCGCGGCTACTCGGCGCGCAGCGCGACGCTGGGCCGCATCCTCCCGGCCATCCACGCGGGCACCGCGGCGACGAGGCCGGCGAGCAGCAGCGCCGCCGGGATCGTCAGCAGGAACGGCACCCATGCCACCTGCGCCTCGGAGATGGCACCGAGGTCCTGGGCGAACACGTTCCAGGCGAAGCGCCCGAGGAGGGCACCGAGCGGGATGCCGACGACGAGCGCGATCGCGACCAGGGTCGCGGTCTGCCAGAAGACCGACAACCACACCTGGCGGCGCACGAACCCCATCGTCCGGAGCACCGCGAGCTCCCGGCGGCGGCGGCGCACCGACGAGATCAAGGTGTGGGCGAGCGCGGCACCGGCCAGCAACACGAGCAGGGCGCCGAGCAGCGCCGGCAACCCGCTGACCTCGGACAGCGCCTGCAACTCGCGCGGCTCGCCCGTCGATCGCGTCGGCAACGGGTCGAGCGCCCGCCGGAGATGCGCGGTCTCGGCCCCCGGATCGGTGTCGCGGCGGTACCGGACGAGGAACACGTTCTGGCGCGCCTCGGGCAGCATCCGTTGCAGACCGCGATAGGTCATGTAGACGCCGTTGCCCAGGCCGCCGGCATCACCGAACTCGGGGAACAGCCCGCGCCCGACGATGCGCAGCCCGGCCGCGGTGTTGCCCAGCCGGAGCACCGCGATGTCGCCGAGCTGCAGACCGGCCCGTTCGAGGTTGCGGGCGCCGAGCATCACCTCGTCGACCCGCCGCGGGAGCCGCCCTTCGACCACCGTCGGCGCCACCTGCCCCTGCTCCTGTTGCATGCCCATCACGTCGACGCGCTCGAGCCCGAGCTCGGCCTGGGTGATCGTCCCGGCCGCGAAGGCGGAGACGACGGGATCGTGCGAGAACGCCGGCACCAGCGCGGTGGAGATGTCGGGCAGCGCCGGCGCGCCACTCTTGACGTCCCAGTTCCATCCGTACAGCCGGGGCGAATCGAGCACGTGTTGCAGGCTGACCTGGAACGACCAGAGGCCGGCGAGCAACGCGATGGTGAGCGTGGCCCCGAGGACCGTCGTCCAGACTCCGGTCGACGTCTCACCGCGGCCCGGATCGAGCGCGAAGCGCACCCCGATGTCGGCGCTCGGTGACAGTCGGCCGTGCTCGAGCAGTCGGTTCGCAAGCGAGGGATGACCGGCAGATGCGGTCGTCGAGCGGGCGACGTTCACCCGCCATGCCGCCAGCCCGCGGAGGGCCACGATCGTGACCACGACACCGAGCCCGCCCACGCCGAGGAGCAGCGGGTCGACGTCGATCCCGTGGTGCAGCTCGGCGACTCGCGCCAGCCCGACGGGCATGAGCGGAGACATGAGGACGGCGACGACCATGGCGATGATGGCGGCGGTCACGCCGATCACCAGCCCGCGCCCGAGCACGAGGAGCCGCAGCTCGTCGCGCTCCAGGCCCAGCGCGCGCAGCACCCGGTCGTCGCCCGCCTCCGCGAACGCCTGCCGCACCAGCGCCTGACCCACCACGAGCAGGAGCGCGAGCAGCGCCAGCAGCGCCACGATCCGCACCGCGGTTGCCTGGGCGCGGATGGCCCGCTCGACCTTCGGCGTCTGCAACGGTCGGCTCTGCACGAAGCCGGCCGGCTGCCCGTTCGCGAGCCGCTCGATGCCCTTGGAGAACGCGTCGAGCTGACTCGGGTCGCGCAAGCGGACGAACAGCAGCGGGCTCGACACGACGTCCGATCCGTAGCGGTCGGTGAAGGCCTGGGTGAGGTGGAGGGGTGGCGCGAGATCGGGGCCCACCGGGGGGAACTCCGACGGCGACGCCTCGATGCCGACGATGTGGAAGGTGACGTCGGGTCCGTCGGCCAGCTCGTCGATGGCGCTGCTCGACGCGCCGGGCGCGCCGGCCAGGCGGGCGCCGAAGTTGCTGAGCAGCGTGGCCGCGGCGGTGGGGAAGCTCGACGGGCGGAGGAAGTGCAGCCGGATCGTGCTGCCCGGGTGCAGGCCCAGCCGCTCCGCGAGCACGAAGCTCGCCGTGGCCTCGTCGACGGCGCCCGGCTTCGCGGCCCGGCCCTCCCGGATGTCCATCCGCTCGATCGCCGTGCCCAACCGCTCGTCGGCGGGCAGCACCGGGAACAGGTCGACCGGCCCGACCCGCCGGCCGTCGCCGGTCCGGCCGGTGAACACCAGGCTCACGCCGGCGCGCGCCGTGTCCCGCACCTGGGGCAGCCGCTCGACGTCGTCGAGATCGGCGGCGCCGCCGAGGCCGAAGGCGCTCCGGCCGGCGACGATGGCGTCGGCGGCCCGCATCGTGTGGCTGAAGTCCCGGTAGGCGTCTCTGGTGCGCACCGCGCCCGCCAGGAGGCCGAGGATGCCGCCGCTCGCGATGCCGGCGACGAGCGCCACCCCGAGCCAGGGAAGCCACCGCTGGCGCACCTCCGCTCGGAGACGGAGGACGACCGCGGGCATCGGGCAAAGCTACCGGGCGACGTGACCGTCGCCGGGCGCGGCCGCACGCGAGACTGCACGCCCGATTCCGAACCTCTCACACCGGAGATCGCAGCTGTTGCTGCCCCCGAATCCCTGTCATCGCACCAGCCGGACCGCCGGCGCGTGGTTCGCCCGGGTGGCCGCGGCGCTCGTCGCCGGCGCGCTCGCGTTCCTGGTGCCGGTGACCTCCACCGCGGCCCAGACCCTCTCGGTCCGGATGGCCGCCAAGAACTTCGCCGGCGCGCAGGTGCTCTCGCAGGCCTACGGCCAGGCCCTGGCGTCCCGGGGCTCGCACGTCACGTTCTCCGATGCGGTCGGCGCCACCGAGGTCGTGTTCCCCGCGGTGCAGAGCGGCACCTTCGACGCGTACGCCGACTACCAGGGGACCCTGCTCACGTATCTCGGCGGCCGGCCGACGTCCAACAGCGCCAAGACGCACGCCGCGCTCGTCGCCAAGCTGCGTGGCACCGGTCTCACCGTGAGCGACGCCGCGCCCGCGGTCGACGTCAACGGCTTCTTCGTCACCCGCCGTACGGCCCGGAAGCTCCGCCTGAGCAAGGTGTCGGACCTGCGCCGGGTCGCGCCCCGGTTGACGATCGGCGCGCCACCCGAGTGCACCCGTCGTCCGCTGTGCCTGGGTGACGCGTCGCAGCGTGCCTACGGCCTGCAGTTCGGCGACGTGGTCCCGATCGACCCCAACGGTCCTGACACCGAACGCGCCCTGGCCACCGGCGTCGTCGACGTCGCCGTCCTCTTCACCGGCAGCAGCGTCATCCCCCGCGACGCGGTGCTGCTCCGCGACGACAAGGGCCTGCAACCGGCCGACAACCCGGTGCTGGTCCTCCGCGAGTCGATGGCGACACCCGGGACCCTGCGGGTGGCGAACAAGGTGTCCGCGGCCATCACGACCGCGGTGTACAACGCGATGTCGCTGGCGGTCAGCCGTGACGAGCGGGACCCGACCGAGGTCGCGGCGCGGTTCCTCGCCGAGCACTCGCTTCCCTGACCGCGCGGCGGAGCGCGGTCGCCACCGTCGGCGCCACCCGGTCGGCGCCGGCCACGGTGAAGTGCGTGCCGTCGGCCCGGATCGCAGGATCCGCCACCCCACCCGGGCACAGCACGGCGTCGAGGTCGAGCAGGCGGATCCCGGTGCCCCGCGCCGCCGCCTGCCACGCGCCCGCGACGGCCTGCACCCGGGCGGGGTCGAGGTTCTCGGGCGCCTGGGGATCGCCGCCGGGCACCGTGTCGGGACCGAAGCAGGTCGGCTTCACCCCGACGATGGGGGCGCCGGTCGTCCCGAGGATGCGGAACAGCTCGCGTACGTCGGCGGTGTACTGCGCGGTCCACACCGGGTCGCCCGGATGGATGACCCCGCCGTCGGGTGCGGCGACGTCGTAGAGGTCGCGGGCGCCGGCCATCACGAAGACCACGTCGGGCTTCGTCCGCTGCACCGCGGTGGCCCAGTACTGCTGCCAGTACCCGGTGCCGCCGCACCGGTTGGCGGCGCGCTCACCGTCCGCGAGCACGAACGTGGGGACCGAGGAGATGGAGCACCCGAGGATGGTGCTGTCCCACAGCACGAGCCCGGGTTGGGCGACGAGGCCGTGGTGGTCGGGGGGCCGCGGCGCCCCGACCGCCAGCGTGCCGGCCTGGGACTCGCCCACCACCAGCACCCGGATCGGGTTCGGGACCGGCACGCGGCCCCGCGCTTCATGCTCGATGCCCGCGCCGAGCACTGCGAGCGTACCGACCGCGATCGGCGCGACGAGGAGCAACGCGAGACGACGCATCATCGACCAGTCGTTCGTCGCGCAACGGTCGGTTGGACGGCGTCGAGCGAGGCGAGCCGGTCTTCGTTCCAGGCGCGCACGACGCACGACTGCCCGGCGGTGGCGAGGAGGGTGCCGTCTTCGGCCCAGAGGTGCACCCGTCCGTGCCCGAACCCGTGCTCGACGGCCTGCACCTGCACGTCGACGAGCACCCACTCGGTCGGCAGGAGCGAACAGACCCGCAGGGTGTTGTCGAGGCTGCTGCCGGTGACGAGCTCGCCCAAGGCCTGGCCGACGCCGAAGGGCACGTAGTCCCCGAGGATGACGAGCGTCCCGGCGGACATCTCGAGCACATCCGGGACGCGCGCCCACAACGCCGAGTGCCCGTCGCTGTGCGTGCCGTCGAACTCGGCGAAGTCGCGCCCGATGGCGAGGCGCATCTCGAGGCGCTGCGACAGCGAGTCGTCGACGGTGGAGACCCGGCGGCGGCGCGGCGGGCACACCTCCGGTGGGGCGACGGCCGGCATCGTGGCCCACTGGCCCGACCACGGCACCTCCCGCGCCCCCAACGCCGCGTTGACCGTGAGCACCTCGCGATCGCCGACGTGGGCGACCGCGCGCGCCTGGGTGGTCCGGTGGCCGGTGACGGCGACGGTCAGGTCGACGTCCATGATCTCGGGCGGCCGTGCGTTCGACAGGTACTGCGCGGCTGCCCACACGACCGGCCGCCCGGTGGTGCGCTCCAACGCCTCGATGGCAGCCCCGAGGCCGCAGCCGCCGAACAGGAAGAGACCGTCGGTGCAGATGCCGGGCACGATCTCGAGGTACCACCGCAAGGGGTTGTGCGTCGCCCGCAGGCCGAGGAACTCATGGGCGTCCACCGCCCGCGATGGTAGGGCGACGCTGCGCGCGCCCATCTCGTAGCCTGGACCGATGACGCCGGTCACGATCATCGCCGAGGACACCACGACCGTCGACGGCCAGATCGACGGCGAGCGTGTGCTTATCTCGCCGTCGTCGTTGACGACCGCACTCGGATGGACGTTGAAGCCGGAAGGGCTCTGTCGCGACGACGTCTGCGTCCCGGTACGGGATCGCGACGCGCTGCGTTCGGGCGAGCTCCTCGACGTCGCCGCGGTGGCGAGCGCGCTCGGGCGCCAGTCGGTCGTCGACCCGGTGGCCGGTCTCGTCGCGGTCGCGTTGGGCGCCGAGCAACGCCGCGACGCGCTGCAGATGCTGGTGGCCCCCGACTTCGAGCTCCCCGATCTCGACGGCACGCCGCACACGCTGTCGGAGTGGCGGGGGAAGAAGCGACTCCTCCACGCCTTCTCCTCCTGGTGAGGCTGCCGCTACGACCTGCCCGGGTGGCAGGCGCTGCAGGACGAGCTGGCCGACGCGAACTTCATCATCATCGCGGTCGCGCTCGACGACGCGGCCGACGACGTCCGCCCCTGGACCGAGGGGATCACGCTCCCCGTCCTGCTGGATCGCCGGCACCTGCTCACCGAGCTCTACGCGATCAGCAACGTGCCCACCGTCATCTGGATCGACGAGGAGGACCGCATCGTCCGGCCCAACAGCGTCGCGTTCTCCACCGACATGTTCGCCGAGTTCACCGGGGCGTACGCAGGTCCTCACCTCCACGCGCTGCGGGCATGGGTGCGTGACGGCGTCGCGACGCTCTCGGCCGACGACACGCGCGCCGCGGTCCCCGACCTCTCCGACGACGAAGTGCGCGCCCGCCTGCACTTCCGGATCGCCACCGAAGCGCGGCGTCACGGCGACGACGACGTCGCGCGCCGGCACTTCGTGCGCGCCGGCGAGCTGGCGCCGACCGACTTCACCATCCGGCGCGCCGCGATGCCGCTCATGGGCGGCGATCCCTTCGGACCGGAATTCATGGAGCTCTACCAGGAGTGGGAGCAACTCGGCAGCCCGTTCCACGGGCTCCAGCCGATGACCGACTGAGCGAGCGCTATCCCGGCGCCGCCGCCGGCTCGCCGACTTCGGCGCCCACCGGGGTGGTGGGGATGCCGCGGCTCAGGAACAGTGCCACCAGTGCCAGCACCGCCAGGACCGAGAGCGACGCTCGCAGGCCGTCGAGCCGGGCGTCCGCGTTCTCCGCGACGACCGCGTCGGCCGTCTTGGGTGGCACCCCGGCGTCGTCGAGTGCCTGCTCGAGGTCGGCGTCGGAGATGAACGGCACGCCGCTGGTGAGCTCGGTCTGCGCCTTCGACGTCAGGTCCTTCGGCACCGCGGGGTTGCTCGCGATCCCGGAGAAGAACGACGCAGTGAGCGCGGACATGAGGATGGCGCCGGCCAGCGCGGTCCCGATCGAGATCCCGAGGTTCGAGAACGTGTTCTGCAGCCCGCCGACCTCGCCGCTCAGCTCGTCGGGCACCGACGACACCGTGACCGCGCCGAGCTGCGACGCAAGCGCGCCGATTCCGAGGCCGGCCAGGAGCATCGGCCAGGTCACGATCTCGGCGCCGGCACCGGCGTCGAGCGCGGCCACGAACACGACCAACCCGAGGAAGAGCATGAGGAAGCCGAGCTGGGCGATCCGCCGCGGCGAAGCCTGCGGGAACACCTTGGGAATGCCGACCGCCGCGATCACCAGGGTGATGGACAGCGGCAGGATCCGCAGCCCGGTGTCGATGGCCGAGAGCCCGAGCGCGATCGACAGGAAGAGGGGCACGGCGAAGAACAGACCGGCTTGGAGCAGGTACTGGAAGAAGAACGCGGTGAGCCCGCTCCGCAGCAGCTTGACCCGCAGCATGGCCGGGTCGAGCAGGGCGGCCCGGCCGTGGTCGCGGCGGTACTTCTCCCATTCGAGGAAGCCGAGCAGCACCGCCCCGCCGGCGAGGAGCAGCCAGATCACGGGCGACAGCCCCAACCAGGTGGGCGCGTCCGGCTTGGGTTGCACGAAGCCCCAGGTGCCCGAGCGCAGCACGCCGTACACGACCAGACCGAGGCCGAGCGCCGAGAGCGCAGTCCCGACGAGGTCGAGGCGCGCCCCCTCCTCCTTGGGCGTGTCGGCGGTGCGCCGGTTCAGCAGCAGGACCACGCCAATGATGAGCACCTCGCCCACGAACACGTACCGCCACGACCAGTAGGTCGTGAACAACCCGCCGATCAGCGGGCCCACCGCCACCGCGATCGCGCCACCCGCGGTCACGATGCCGTAGGCGCGTGGCCGCTCCGCCTTGACGAAGTTCGAGGCCACGAGGGCCACGATTGCCGGCATCACGAGCGCGGCGCCGACACCTTCGAGGAACGACCACCCGAACAGCAGCACCGGGAGGCTCGGCGACAGCGCGGTGGTCAACGAACCGCACGCGTAGATCACGCATCCGATCGTGAAGGCGCGCTTGCGCCCGAGGATCGCGCCCATCTTCCCGCCGGTGATCATCAACGACGCCATGACCAGCGTGTAGAGGGTGATGGCGGTCTGGATGCCGGTGACGGTCGTGTCGACATCTTTTGCGACGGTCGCGATCGACACGTTCATCACCGACGAGTCGAGGATCATCACGAACTGCGCCGCGGCCAGCGTCACCAGCACGGCCTTGGCCGCCGCGCCCGGTTGCGCGGACGTGCCCGTCGCCGTCGTCATCCCCGCTCCCCTCCGCGGACGCTCATGTCAGCCCAGGGCGGGCAGCACCTCTTCGACATAGAGGCGCAGCGAGCTCCAGCCCTCGTCGACGGGCATGCCGCCCACCAACGGATGGAGGCTGCACGTGGCCGTGGGGCCCTGCGCCGCCAGCCGTTCGACGAGCTCGGCCGGCGTGACCACCTCGTAGATGCCCTCGGCGCGCAGCTCGTCGACGGTCGTCGCGTGCGAGTGCACCGCCGAGGTCTGTCCGGCGGGCTGCCAGGCCGAGTAGGTCGCGGCTTCCTCCATGAAGTGGTGACCGAGATCGCGCCAGACCCGCTCGGGGTCGGTGGCGACGTGCGTCATCGCGGTGTGCTCCGCCGGCATCGCGCAGAACCCCTGCGTGCCGTGCTCCTCGCACTGCTCGTAGTAGTACGCCTCCATCTCGGGCAGGTTGGCGGGCGCCAGGTAGGGCAGCCCGAAGCGCGCCGCCCGGCGCACCGCCGCCTTGCTCGACCCGCCCAGCATGAGCACCGGGTGCGGTTGCGTGAACGGCCGGGGGGTGACCTGCACCATCGTCCCACGGAACTCGAACGGCTCGCCGGTCCAGGCCTTGAGCATCGCGTCGATCGCTTCGTCCTGCAGCGCGCCGCGCTCCGCCCAGTCCTTGCCGTGGGCGGCGTACTCGCTCTCCCGGTAGCCGATGCCTCCCGTGACGATCAACCGGCCGCCGCTGGCGAGGTCGAGCACCGCGATGTCCTCGGCGATGCGCAGCGGGTCGTGCAACGGGACGAGCAGCGCGCTGATCGTCGCCATGATCTTCCGCGTGCGCCCGAACACCAGCCCCGCCATCACGAGCGGCGACGGGCTCCACCCGTTCTCGGCGCCATGATGCTCCTCCAGCGAGATCGCCTGGAGATCGTGCTCGTCCGCATAGCCCGCCATCTCCACGAACGCCTGGTAGCGCTTCGCCATCGCTTCGGGCTCGAGACCGGGCTGGATGCAGTTGAAGCGCACCACGGAGTACGGCATGGCGGGGACCCTAGCGTTCTCGTCATCGTGCTCGACGACGGGTCGCCGACGCGATTCCCCTCGGGACGTTCCGGGTACGGTGAGCGCTCTCCCCTTCGGAAAGGATCCCGTCGATGCCTCTGACCGGTGAGTACGAGCCGAGCCCATGGGACTGGGTCTCGGCGCAGGTGGAGCAGTACGAGGCGACGGGTGGCAAGGAGGGCGGCACGCTGGAGGGCGCGCCCTGCGTGATCCTGACGACGAAGGGCCGCAAGAGCGGCAAGCTCCGCAAGACCCCGTTGATGCGCATCGAGCACGAGGGCGTCTACGCGGTGGTGGCGTCGCTCGGCGGCGCGCCGCAGCACCCGGTCTGGTACCTGAACCTGGTGGCGAATCCCGATGTCACGCTGCAGGACGGCGACAAGGTGTTCGACTTCCGCGCCCGGACCGCGACCCCGGAGGAGAAGCGGCACTGGTGGCCGCGCCTGACCGCGGTGTGGCCCCCGTACTCCGAGTACCAGTCGAAGACCGAGCGCGACATCCCGGTGGTCCTGCTCGAAACCGCGTCGTAGCCGTCAGTCGAGCGCAACCACCTCGGTCCGCGCCCGGAGGCGCACGACGAGGAAGGCGTGCCCGACCGCCACCACGGTCAGCACCGCAACCCCTTCGAGGAGATCGAACCACGGGAGCTGCCACGCGGCCACCCCCGCGATCACCACGACCAGCGCGGTGGCGAGTCGCAGGAGGAGCAGCGGCCGGATCGGCCGGCGGCGGGTGCAGACGCCGATGCCGGCCAGCCCGAGGTAGACCAGCGCGAGCGTGGCCATGATCTCGAGGATGTCTTCGGCGGGGAGCTGCTCGAAGAAGCCCAGCGCGACCAGCTTCGACACGCCGATGGCCGTACCCGCGATGCCGAGCTGGGTCGCCAGGTGGCACGCCAGCCACGGCCCGGCCCGACGCTGGTTCAATCCCGCGTGTGGGATGTCCTCGAAGTACGAGGCCCACAACGCGAACGTCAGGACGAACTGGAACGCCAGTGCGACCACGTCGATCCCGTCCACCGTGCTGTTGCTCACCGCGATCGCGACCTTCACGAACGATTCACCGCACACGATGATCGTGAAGGCCCCCAACCGCTCGACGAGGTGTGCCTCGTCGAGCGCCGGGAACTCCGACAAGCGGCTCGACCGGGCGATCGCCGGCAGCACCACGACCGCGATCCCGAGCGCGGCAACCGCGATGCGAAGGACTTCGGGGAGCGGCCCGGCGACCAGGAACAACGCCGCCGCCACCGTGTTCAGCGCCGCGAGGTGAGCGGCGAACGCCGAGTCGGAGCCGTTCTGCCGCCACGCGCGCCAGTACATGGCGGCGACGGTGCCGACCAGCGCGCCGTAGGTGAGCGCGAGGTAGGTCTCGTCCTCCACCACCCCCGCCCGGGCCTCGATCGCGATGAGCACCACGAGGAACATCTGCAGGAGGAGGAGCAGGCGATGACCGAGGTCGGTCATGCGGAACCGGTTGGTGAAGATCGTGGTGGACAGCCAGATCCACCACACCGCGGCGAAGACGATCACCACCCAACCGATGCGGGCACCGTCGTGCAGATGCGACACCGCCGAGCTGAACACGAGGATCGCGGCGACGAAGACGAGGTCGTAGAAGAGCTCGAGCCAGACGCCCATCTGGGCGAGCGTGTGCGATGAGACTTCGCGGGGCGGATCGACGGGGCGCGATTCCGACATCGAGTGCGTCAGGCGCCGGGGCGGAGTCGATCGGCGAAGAACGCCAGCACCCGGTCGAGCGCCTCGCGGGTCGGGTGACCCGGCTCGTCGACGAGGTGCTCGGTGAGGACCGAGTGCGCGCGCCGCGGGATCCCGTGCGGATTTCCCTTGGAGGAATCGATCTCGACCGCGATGAAGGCGTCGCCGAGCTCCCGCCGCAGCGTGTCGAACCGCGCCTCGGGCACCGCGGCATCGTGGGTGAACCGGAGCCCCAGGAGGCAGGCGCCGGCGGTCGTCCGCTCCTTCACGCGGGCGAGGTCGGCGTCGCTGACGCCCACCGCGCGCCGTCGCGACGGGGTGACCGGGAACGGCAGCGACGGCTGGCTGAGCACCGGCGCCAACATCGTGTCGTCGACCATCATCCCGAGCGCGAAGCCACCGGTGAAGCACATCCCGACCGCACCAACGCCGGGACCTCCGCACTCGGCGTGCGCCTCGGCCGCGAGACGACGCAACCACCCGATCACCGGGCTCGTGCGGTCGAGCGCGAACGCCGTGAACTCGCGTGCCACGCACACCTCGACGAGGGTGCGCATCGTGTAGCCCGCGCTCACGTCGCGTCCCGGCGTGCCGAACAGCGACGGCATCCGCACGCTGAACCCGGCGTCGACGACCCGCTGCGCGAACTCCACGACCCCGGGATGCAGCCCGGGGACCTCGTGGATCACGACGACCGCGGGGCCGGTGCCGCCCGCGTACACCGGACGACTGATGCCGTCGTGTGTGAATGAAGACTGCGTGAACCCCGCGAGATCGTGCGGCACCGTGTGAGACACTACGGCATCACCGGATCTCGATGAGGAGCACGATGAGCGACGAGCAGCAGGACCAGGACGAGTTGGAGGAGGTCGAGGTCGTCACCACCGCAGTCGGCGACGACGGCACGGTGGTGGTCGACGACCTCAAGGCGATCGTCGACGAGGACGGCAATGTCCTCGCGACCGACGAGACGATCGCGGTCGAGGAACCCGACGGCACCATCGTGGTCGACGAGGTGATCGCGGTCGCCGACGACGACGGCGAGCTGGTGGCCGTCGAGGAGGACGTCGTCGTGGTGGAAGCCGAGGACGACGAGGACGGCGCCTGACGAGGACGGCGCCTGAGGCCCGCGTCCCGGGATCAGTGCTGGAGTTGCTTCAGCGCGTCGAGGGCTCGGTCCGCATGCACGCTCATGCGGATCTCGCTCTTGACCACCTCGACGACCCGGCGGTTCTGGTCGATCACGAACGTCACCCGCTTGGGCGGCCCCTTCTTCCGGGCGACGCCCATCATGGTGGCGACGGTGCCGTCGGCGTCGGAGAGGAGCGGGTAGTCGAACCCGTGCTTCTCCGAGAACTGGCGCTGCTTCTCCACCGGGTCGCGGCTGATGCCGACGCGTTGGGCGCCGGCGGCGGCGAACTCGGCGGCGAGATCGCGGAAGTGGCAGCTCTCGCGGGTGCATCCGGTCGTCATCGCTGCTGGGTAGAAGAACAACACCACGGGGCCGTTGGCGAGCAGGTCGCTCAACTTCCGTGGTGTGCCCGTCTCGTCGGGAAGCTCGAAGTCTTCGACCACGTCTCCAACATCCATGCGGAGCACCGTACCGTGATCAGGCGCCGTAGTGGCGCAGTTCGACCGTGTTGCCGTCGGGATCGCGGACGTACAGCGACGTGCCGTCGCCCCGCGCACCGAACCGGCGCGCCGGCCCGTCGACCACGTCGAAGCGGCCGGACGCCTTGACCGCGTCGAGGTCGACCGGGGCGACCACGAGGCACACGTGGTCGGCGTTCTCACCGGTGCGGGGCGCGGCGAGGAGGTCGAGGATGGTGCGCCCGTCGACGCGCGCCGACGGGAACGGCGCATCGCCCCGTCGCCACTCGTCGACCCGCTCCGGCTGGAGCCCGAGCTCTCCGCAGTAGAACGCCAGTGACCGCTCGACGTCGGCCACGTTGAGCACGACGTGGTCGAGGCCGACGACGCGCAGCGGCGGGGAGCTCACGCCACCACGCTAAGAGATGGAGCGGAGCCGTGCCCGGAGGGCGGGACGGCGAAGCGCAATCGACCCGTTGGTCAGGAGATGGAGCGGAGCCGTGCCCGGAGGGCGGGACGGCGAAGCGCAATCGACCCGTTGGTCAGGAGATGGAGCGGGCCGGCTGCCCGGAGGGCGGGACTGCGAGCGCGCTCGCGGGTGAGTCAGGTCGCCGGCGCGACGTCGACGACGGGTACCAGCCGGAAGATACCGAGCCGGCGACCGGCCACGACGGTACCGAGCACCAGCGCGACGAGCGCGGTGGCGGCCAGCGAGGTGCGCAGCGCGGTCGAGATCTCGCCCTCGAACGCGGCGATGGTGGCGAGGTTGAGCAGGGCGTGCACGACCACCGCGGGGAGCAGCGCCCCGGTGCGCAACATGGCGTACCCGAGCACCATGCCCAGGCACACGAAGGGGAGGGCGTGGAGCGTGTCGCTCATCTGCGCCACGTGGCCGGGGAGGACGGTGAAGATCAGACCGGACGCGAGCACGGCGACGAGGCCGGGACCCACGCCCCAGTCCTCGGCGTTCCGCCAGTTGCGCCGGCTCACCCGGGCCGCGAGCGCGCCGGCGAGGATCAGCACCGCCAAGCGGTAGACGACCTCTTCGTCGAGCGCAGCCAACACGAGGCCGATCGCCTCGGCGAACCCGCCGAGATGCGCCGAGTACTGCCACACCCCGAACAGCAGCGCGGCACCCGCGATCACGAGGAACTCGCGCCAGGCGGCGAGGTTGGTGCGGTCGAGGCCGAGCCGCCGCCACCCCACCATGGCGACGAGCAGCAGCTCGATGGGGAGCGTCGGCGAGACCGGTACCGCGCCGAGGCGGCCGAGGTTGAACCCGAGCCACGCGGTGCACACGTCGAACCCGACGGTCAGGGCGGCGACGCCGACGATCGCGGTCGTGAGCGGCCACCGGGTCCACCGGCACCATCTCCAGACGAACTCGACGCGCGTCGACGCCGGTTCCCGCCCCCGCTCAGCCGCCACAGTGGGAGTTTAACCACTCTCCGTGGTCTCACCGCCCGAGGCGACGGGACGGCGCACCACGAAGGTGCCGGCGAGCCAGTCGCCCACCCGGCGGTGCCCGGGGGTGAGCCACGCGCTCCACAGCGCGATGGGCAGGACGAGCGCGATGCCGTCGACGACCCACGCCAGCGCCCGGACGAGCGAACGCAGCGGTCCCGCCGGGCTCCAGTCCGGCCGCACGACGCGGATGCCGAGCAGGGCCTTGCCCGGCGTGGCGCCGGTGATCCCCTGCACGACGACGAACATGCGTCCACCGTCAGCGCCACGCATCGCCGGGTGATGACCCGCGTGGGATCGTGCCCGTCGACGGACGCGAGCCGCGTCATCCGCGTGGTCGCGCCCG
>DATBBL010000050.1:0-14241 GCA_036271015.1 Acidimicrobiia bacterium | reverse complement strand
CTTGACGTCCGACTCGAACGGACCGGGATTGGTCTCGTCGAAGTCGTTGACGTCGAAGGTCAGCGCGCGGTCGGGCGCGGCGAAGCCGCCGAAGTTCGAGAGGTGCGCGTCGCCGCACGCCTGAACCCGGAGGCCGGTGTTCGCCGAGGCGGCGAGATCGGCCGCCATGATCACGGCCGCGCCGCGGTAGAAGGTGAACGGCGACGCGAGCATGCGTTCGTGGCGCAAGGGGACGAGGTCAGGGAGGCGCGTGGTCTCCTGCGCCCTCAACAGGGCTCCGGGATCGGCGCGGTCGGGCGCCGGCGCACATTCCGCCTGGGCCGAGCGTGCGACCTCCGCCCGGGCGGCCCGCCCCATGCGGGCCCGCTGGTCGGGGTCGAGATGGACGACGGCGGCACCGCCGCCGTGCGAGGTGTCGTGAACTTCGCTGGTTGCCATGCGCCCATCCTCCCGCATCGGGGTGTTCGTGTCGCACCCGACCCCGGTGACCGCCCGGCCCGCGGCGCCATCAGGCACCGTCCGGAAGGGGTCGAGCGCCCGGAAGCGGTTGCCCGATAACGTTCGCCGGGTGACGGCAGGGGTGGTGCGGAGCAGCGAGACCGACACCGCACCGGCGCGGGCGCCGGTGGTCCTGATCACCCTGATCCTGGTCGCCGCAGTCGCCAACTTGAACCTCGCGGTCGCCAACGTGGCGCTTCCCGACATCGGGAAGGCGTTCGACTCCTCGCAGACCACGCTCGACCTGGTCGCCATCGGCTACTCACTCGGGCTGGCCGCGTCGGTCCTCTATCTCGGTGCGCTCGGTGATCGCTACGGCCGCAAGCTCATGCTCGTCCTCGGGGTCGGGCTGTCGATCCCCGCGTGCATCCTCGCCGCCTGGGCGCCGACCGACGAGGTGCTGGTGTTCGCGCGCATCATCGGCGGCCTGTCCGCCGGGATGGCGTACCCAACCACGCTCGCACTCATCACCGCGCTCTGGTCCGGGCAACCGCGCACCAAGGCCATCGCGCTGTGGTCGGCGATCGGCGGCGGCATCTCCGCGCTCGGGCCCCTCACCGCGGGCTGGCTGCTCGGCCACTTCTGGTGGGGATCGGTGTTCCTCGTCACCCTGCCACTCGCCCTGGTGGCGCTGGTGATGGCGGCGCGGTTCATCCCTGCGCACGTGAACGAGACCACCGACCCGGTCGACAACCTCGGGGGCGTCCTCTCCATCGTGATGGTGGCCGGGTTGGTGCTGGCCATCAACCTCGCGCCGGTTCCCGACAAGGGGACGGCCGCGCTCGGGCTGGCGGCCGTCGCCGTCGCCGCGCTGATCGGCTTCGTGATCCGCCAGCGGCGGGCGCGGTCGCCGCTCTATGACCTCGATGTCGCGCGTCGCCGCATCTTCTGGGTCGCGGCGTTGGCCGGGATCATCGTGTTCGGGTCGCTCATGGGTGCGATGTTCGTGGGTCAGCAGTTTCTGCAGAACGTGCTCGCCTACTCGCCACTCGAGGCCGGCGCCGCGATCCTGCCCGCGGTGGTGCTGATGGTCGTCGCCGCGCCGCGCTCGGCGAAGCTGATCGAGCGGCACGGGGCGCGCTTCACGCTCCTCGCCGGCTACGTGTTCTGCCTCCTCGGGTTCCTCACCATGCTGCTGCTGTGGGAGGACGGGAGCTCGTACTGGCAGGTCGGGCTCGGCTACGCCTTCATCGGGCTCGGGGTCGGGTTGGCCGGCACCCCGGCCTCGCACTCCCTCACCGGATCGGTGCCCGTGCGACGCGCGGGGATGGCGTCGGCCACCGCCGACCTCCAACGCGACCTGGGCGGGGCGATCATGCAGTCGATCCTGGGCGCGTTGCTCGCGGCGGGCTACGCCACCGCGTTCGCCAAGCAGATCACCGCCTCGCCGAACGCGAGCAAGGTGAGCAGCAACGTCGAGGCCCAGCTCACGAAATCGTTCTCGAGCGCGGCGAACACCGCGAGCCAGTACCCGCAGTACGCGAAGCAGATCACCGCTGCGGCGAAGACGTCGTTCGTCGACGGTGCGAACTGGGCCTACACCGCGGGCATCGTCGCCATCCTCGTGGGCGCGGCGCTGGTGTTCTTCCTCTTCCCCAAGCACGACCGCGAGCTCGCGCTGCTCGACGAGTACCACGCCGAGGACACCGCCGACGACGCCTCGATCACCCCTTCCGGGTGAACCGGCTGAGACGCGAACTCCGTTAGGGTTCGCGCCCAGTGGCCTGGATACGCGACACCGACGAGCGGGCACAGCGGCGCCCCGCCGACATCGCGTTGCTGGTGCTCGCCGGAACCCTCGCCCTGCTCGCGGGCCTCTGGGCCCAGACGCAATCGACGGTCAACCTCAACCTCTTCCGCACCCTGAACGACCTCTCCGGCAACCTGGTCGGGCTGGCCAAGGCCATCTACGCGCTCGGATCGATCTGGGCCGTGCTCGCGGTCGGTGTCGTGCTGCTGCTTCTCCGCGCGCTCCGGGTGGCGTGGCACGCCGTGCTCGCCGGTGCGGGCGCCTGGGGCCTGGCGTTGCTCCTCAACGAGATCCTGGGCACCCATGCGATCGGCGGCCTGGGCGTGCACGTCCGGATCGGCGACGGGCCGAGCTATCCGGTCGCCAACGTCGCCGCCATCACCGCCCTCGCCTTCGGCATCGCGCCGTACCTCGTGCGACCGTTCCGCCGGATCTTCGCACTCGTCATCGTGCTCGTGTCCCTCGCGGCGCTGTACCTGGGCGCGGGCTTCCCCTCCGACGTGCTCGGCGGGCTCTTCGTCGGCTTCGCGGTGGCAGCCCTGGTGCGGGTGGCATTCGGCGCGCCGGGCGGGCAGCCGTCGGTCGCCGAGGTCGAGGCCACGCTCGCCGACCTGGGGTACGACGTGACCACGATCACGCCGGCGGCGGAGCACATCCCGCGTGCGGCCGTCATGGACGTCGTCCTCGACAGCGGTGAGCACCTCCGCGTCGACGCCTTCGGCCGCGACCAGCGCGACGCCCGCGTCGTGGCCAAGCTCTGGCACAAGGCCATGTACCACGACCCGGGCGTCCCCGTCTTCGGCAGTCGGGTGCAGCAGGTCGAGCACATCGGCTACACGCTGATGCTCGCGGAACGGGCCGAGGTCCGCGCCGCCCGCCTGGTGGGCACGGGCGTGGGCGGTGCCGACGCGGCCGTGCTGGTCACCACGCCGCCGGCAGGAACGCCGATCAGCGAGCTGCCGGTCGACCGGCTCACTGATGCGGTGCTCGCCGACGCGTGGGAGCAGCTCGATCGCCTGCACCGAGCCGGCATCGCGCACGGCAACATCGATGCGCTGCGCGTGGTCCTCGACGACGACCGGGTGGCGTTCGACGACTTCAGCGCGGCCGACGCCACCGGCGAGCAGTACTGGAGCAACCGCGACGACGCCGCCCTGCTCGTGATGACCGCGCAGCTCGTGGGCGACGAGCGCGCCATCGCGGCCGCGGTCGACACGCTCGGCAAGGAGCGGATGGCCGCGGTGATCCCGGTCGTGCAGCCGGCCGCCCTGCCCGCCGGCCTCACCACGGGGGTGAAGCACCAGGGCAAGGCGCTGAAGGCCCTGCGCGAGGAGCTGGCCACCGCGACCGGCGCGGAGGACGTGCCGCCGCTGAAGATCAAGCGCCTCAGCTTGGTGAACATCGGGATGCTGGCCGGCATCCTGCTGGCGCTGGCGATCGCGATCCCGAGCCTCGAGGGCATCAACTGGTCGTCGGTCCAGAGCGAGTTCTCGAACGCGACCTGGGGGTGGGCGCTGCTCGCGTTCTTGCTGTGGCCGTCGGTCCCGACCGCGTGGGCCACCGCGCTGATGGGCTGTGTCAACAAGGACCTGCCGTTCGTCCCGACCGTCTTGACCCAGCTCGCGTGCTCGTTCCTCAACCTCATCACGCCGAACGGGATCGGCGGCACCGCGCTCCAGATCGACTACCTGCACAAGCAGGACGTGCCGGTGGCGTCCGCCGGCAGCGCGATGGTGCTGTCGACGGGTGTCGGCGGCGCCATCCAACTGGCCCTCTTCCTGATCGCCGCCGGGATCACCGCGACCGCGGTCGACACGAGCAGCAGCAGCGACTCCTCCGGGAGCACGACGCTGATCGCCATCGCGGTGGTCGCCGCGCTCATCGGCATCGTCCTGCTCGTGCCGAAGATCCGGGGCAAGGTCGTCCCCGCGGTGACGAAGGCGGCCAGCGACATCTGGGCCGTCCTCCGCACGCCGAAGAAGGCCATGCAGCTCGTGGGTGGCGACACGGCCGGGAACCTGATCTATCCGGCGCTGCTCGGGCTGTGTCTCCTCGCGTTCCACCAGCATCTCGATTTCGCCCAGTTGGTGGTGGTGCAGGTCGGCGCGGGCATGGTCGGCAACGTGGCTCCCGTGCCCGGCGGCATCGGCGTCACCGAGGCCGCGCTCACCGGTGGCCTGACCGCGTTTGGGATTCCGCCGACGCCCGCGCTCGCCACCGTGCTCGTGTTCCGCGGCATCACGTTCGCGATCCCCCCGATGTTCGGGTTCTTCACCCTGCGGTGGTTGCGCGCCAAGGGCTACGCGTAGAACCGGCTCCTCCGCGCCGCGCCCGTGAACTCGACCGCGCTGCAGGTCCTGCTCTACGCGTTCGTGGCGGCGGCGAGCCCGCTCGCGCTGGGGTCGACGCTCGTGGTGATCGGCGAACCCCACCGCCGCGCCGGCGGCCTGGCCTTCGGGGTCGCGGTCGTGGTGGGTCAGGCGCTGGCGTGCGGACTGGCGTTCGCGCTCGGCGTCGCCACCGTGCCCGGGGCGGACACCGCACGCGAGACGCTGCGCGCGATCCTCGAGCTCGGGTGCGGGGTGGCGTTGCTGATCGTCGCGGCGCGCATCCGGTACCGGCCGCGGGCCCCTCACCCGTCGCGCGCCGCCGAACGTTCCAAGGCGGTGCTCGGCCGGCTCCGCCACCTGAGCGTGCCGAAGCTGCTCGCCGCGGGCGTGGTCCTCGGGGTCGGCGGCCCGAAGCGCCTCGGTCTCACCGTGCTGGTCGCGGCCACCATCTCCGCGTCGAGCTGGTCGGGCGAGGTCAAGCTCGCGTTCGCGGTCGGGTACGTCGTGATCGCCACCGCGCTCGTGTGGGCGCCGGTGCTGCTGTCGCTCCTGCTGGGCCACCGGGCCGCCGGGTACCTGGAGCAGGCCGAGGCCTGGATCGCGGCGCACCGCCAGGCGCTGACCTTCGTGCCCTGACCGTGCTCGGCATACTCGTGGTGGCCGACGCGCTCGTCGCCCTCGTGTGAGCCGGTGCGCGGAGATCAGAGCGCGGGCAGGGTGGCGATCCTGATCGCGCCGTAGATCAGCAGTCCGGCGCCCATGAGCAGGATGAGGAGCCGCATCGGCGTCCACGCGAAGCGCAGCGAGATGCCGCCGAAGAACAGGACCACCGCGAAGAACACGGTGATGAACACGTAGTCGTCGGAGTGCTCGGTGGCGGCCTTTCCCTGCTCGAAGCGCAGGTCGCCCAGCTTCTCCAGCTTGTCGGCTTTCACCGCGTTCGGGAGCACGTAGTTCTTCTCCAGCAACGGGCTCGCGATCGCGTTCACGTTGTGCAGGGGATCATCCGCCAACCAGCGCTCGAACGCGGGCCGGAATTCGTCGCGGAAGCGCCGCTGGTAGAGGTCGGCGAGCTGGGTGTTGCCGTCGGTCGTCACCTCCAGCCAGCGGTTGAAGTTCAGGAGGTCCTGCGTGCGGTCCTGCGAGGCCGCCGTCGACGCGCGGTTGGCGAAGGCGCGCGCGGTGCTCGCCTGCGTGTAGCGGCGCGCCTGGAGCCCGCTCCACTTCGCGGCCTGGTACCCGCTCCACGCGATGCCGAGCGTCGCCAACGAGAGGAGCAGCGCCGCCGCGATCTCGAACCACCGCTCGCGCGTCGTCGTGGCCTCCCCGGGCTCGCTGAGCTCGTGCGGCGCGTGGACGTGCACGTGTTCGGGCATGACCGAGGATCATAAGGAGTCCGAACCGGTACGATCCGGCAAGTGAGCGCTTCGTGTTGCGTTCCCGATGGCGCCCGCGGCGACCGCGCGACGTCGCAGGAGGAGCTCGCCGCGATCGTCGCACGGGCGGGCGTCCACCCCGACACGCTGGTCGACGTGGCCGCCACGACGTTCCGTATGGGTGAGGACTCGGTGTGGGCGTACCCGGATGACGGCGAGGGCCCGGTCCACGACGTCGAGCTCGACGCGTTCCGGATCGACCGGTTCACGGTCACCAACGACGCGTACACGCGGTTCGTGACGGCGACCGGCTGGCACACGGACGCCGAGCGGTTCGGCTGGTCCTTCGTCTTCGCCACGCTCCTGCCCGACGACTTCCCGGACACGAGCGGCGTGGTCGGCGCCGAGTGGTGGCGCCAGGTGTTCGGCGCCGACTGGCGCCATCCCGAGGGCCCGCAGTCCGACCTCGAGGATCGCGGCGACCACCCGGTGGTCCACGTGTCGTGGCACGACGCCATCGCGTACTGCCGGTGGACCGGGACCCGCCTCCCCACCGAGGCCGAGTGGGAGTGCGCGGCCCGCGGTGGCCGCGCCGGCGCCGCGTTCCCGTGGGGCGACGACCTCGAACCAGGCGGCGAGCACCGCATGAACGTGTTCCAGGGGAAGTTCCCGGGCACGAACACCGGGGCCGACGGCTACCTCGCGACCGCACCGGTGGGCGCCTTCCCGCCGAACGGGTTCGGGCTGCACAACGTCACCGGCAACGTGTGGGAGTGGTGCGCCGACTGGCACGACCCCGCGTACTACCGCGTCGGTCACGGGCGCGATCCGCGCGGGCCCGCCACCGGTGAGCGGCGCGTGCAACGGGGCGGCTCGTACGTGTGCCACCTCTCCTACTGCCGCCGGTACCGGGTCTCGGCCCGCTTCGGCAGCGAGCCCACGAGCTCGGCCGGCCACACCGGCTTCCGCGTCGCCGCCGACGCGTGACCCGCAGTCAGAGGAGCGCCCGGACGATCTCGGCCCGACGCGACACCGCGATCATGTGCCCCTCGCCGTCGAACTCGTTGACGGTCGCGTCGGGGATCATCGCCGCCAGCTCACCGGCCCAGCTCGGCGGCACCAAGGAGTCGACGGTCCCTTGATAGATGCGCGTGGGTGCGAGCACCTCGTCGGGCGCGAAACCCCACGGCGCCACGAACGCGCGGTACTCGTCGACCATGCCGCCGCTGTGGCGGGAACCCTCTCCCGTGACCTGGCCCAGCCAGTCGCCCAGCCCGCGCACGACCGCGGCATCGGCGTCGGGCAGCTGACGAGCCTCCGAACGCGACACCCACCCCGGCGCTCGCCGGCCCGCCCAGCCGGAGGCGGCGAACATCGCCCGCCCCGCCGGCGGCAGCCGTCGTGACAACCACGCCAGCCGGCGATCGAGTCGATTGAGCTCGCGGTACCGCGTGGCATCGTCGAGCGGGGGCGCGCCGGCGATGATGGCCAGGCGACGCACGCGGTCGGGCATCCGGGCCGCCACCGCCGCCGCGTACTGACCGCCCATCGACCACCCCATCACCGCGACCCGGTCGATGCCGAGCGCGTCGAGCAGCTCGCGTGCATCGGCGACCCAGTCGACCGTGACGCGACCGCGCTTCCGATCGGAGCCACCGACGCCCGGGCGGTCGGGCGACACCACGAACGCGCCGAGCGCTTCGAGCTCGGCTGCGCAGGGCTCCACGTCGAACCGGCACATGAGGCCGCCGTGGCAGTTCAGGATCGGTGCGCCGTCGGGATCCCCGAACCGCGAGTAGGTGACGCGGCGGCCGTCGGCGAGGCGCAGCTCGTCGTCGACGGCCGGATCGTGATGGAAGCCGCTCACCCGTCTCCGTCGACGCACTCGAGCCGCAGCTCCCGCTCCACCACGAGCCGGAAGCGGCCCCGACCGGTCTTCTCGATGCGGATCGGCGCGTCGCGCTCGTCGAGGCGGCGCTTCAACAGGATCAACCGGCTCTCGAGGTTGTCGCGGAACTCGGGCAGCTCGAGCGACGGGTCGAGCCGCACCTCCTTGTTGGTGAACTCGATGCGTCCCTCGCGTTCGTGGTGACCGAGCAGCACCCAGAGGACACGCCCGGCCACTCCCTTGATCAGGTAGTCGCCGTCGAGGAACGTGCTGCCGTCGACCGCGAAGAACCGCACGCGGGTGGTCTCCGGGCGCGGGGCCGGCGTCCCGCGCCGCGCGCCGGCATCACCGGGCACGAGATCTCCCGCGGCGCGCTCGTGGGCCCAGTCGATCTCGATCGCGCTGGCGACCATGGTGGCGACGACGGTCAACAGCGCTTCGTCGTCGGGGGCGTAGGCGCCCGGCGTGGCGCTCTCGATCACCACCACGCCCACCAGCTGGCCGAGCACCATCGCCGGCACCGCCACCTGGCTCTGGGCGTCGACCAGACCGGGGAGCGGCACCTCGCGCCCGGGGGCCTCAGCTCCCTGTTCCTCGTAGGTGCGCCGCACCGTGCGCGCGTACGCGAGCATGCGCCCGAGGTTCCCGACCCGCATCGGTTCGGCGCGCTCGGCGACCATGCCGATCACGCCCTCTCCGACCCGGACCTCGGATCCGACGCCTTCACTCGTGTAGCCATGGCTGCCGAGCGTGTAGAGCCGCTCGCCGTGCTCGTCGAGCAGCAGCAGGAGCGAGTGTTCGTAGCCGAACAGCTCGGCCAGGCCGGCGAGCGTGGTGCCGACGAGCGAGTCGAGATCGGGACTGCGTGCGAGGCGCTCGCTCAGGCGCGCCAGGCGCCGGACCTGCTCGCCCCCCTCCCGGAGCTCGCCGGTCACTGCTCCGCCACGTGTACCGCGGCGAGAACCTGCTCCACCTCGACCACCCGGTAGATGTCGGCGCTGCGCAGCTTGAAGACCCCGGCCATGCCGGTCAGGGCGGCGATGGCGTCGACGTCGCGCCGGAGCCGCTCGAAGATCGGCCCCCGCCGCTCGGTGCGCTCGTACACGAGCATCATCCGGTACGAGTCGTAGTTGAGCGGGTCGACGACCACCACGCAGGCGTGCGGGTTCTCGGCCAGGTTGCGCATCGTCTTCGAGAAGAACTGGTTGGAGAGCGCGACCCGCTCGTCGTCGACCATGTGCACCCGTGACAGGTGGGTCACGTTGGGCACGCCGTCGGCCGACGCGGTCGCGATCTCCGCCGGGATGAGCCCCTCGAAGCAGGCGGAGATCTCGGACAGCGCGATGGGGCGCGGGTCGTCGGTCGTCATGATGGTGCCAGCTGCGCACCGGCCGAGCGGCCCGGCGTCTGGTCGAACACCGCTTCGACGGTCATGGTGCACGCATAGATCCCGGCGGTGACGAAGCGCATCACCCGCTCGAGCGGCGTGCCGTCGGACTCGGCGATCGCCGCCGCCGCGCCCGAGCAGTAGTGGTCGAAGCGGATGCGGTCGGCGGGGGTGGCCTCCTCGATCCGGATGGCGACGCCCTTCAGCTGCACCGATTCGAAGGTGAAGAAGTGGGTGGCGGTGACCGCGACGCGCCCGCCGCGCTCGACGTTGCGCCTGGTGACCTCGGCCTGGATCGAGAGCAACACGCGCACGTGGCCGTCGTCGATCACCTCGGCGCCCCAGGCCCGGCTGGCGTCGGGCAGACCGGTGGCGTCGACCGTGCCCACGATGAGCGAGCACGGCGACTCCACGAGCTCGGCCGTCTCCGCTGTGATCACGCCGCCCCTTCCCGGGAGATCCTCCGAAGTAGCGAATTCTTAGCGTTCACTCACGCGCCTTTTGGGAGCGGGAGATCGGGCCCTCCCGCAAGATCGTCGCAGAGAGCACGATCCCGGTGCGGCGGAAGCGCTGCCCCCGACCCTAGGAGCCACCGATGACCGCCATCGCCCCGACCACTCCCCTCTTCGCCGAGACCGCAGCTCTGGAGGCGGTCGAGGTCGACATCTACCGCGACGTCCACAAGGGCATCCGCAGCGAGCTGTTCGCGGTCACGCTCGACGCCGGGCGCGTCGACCCCCACGACGACGAGGCGGTCGGCGCGGTCGCCGGCCGCTGGGGGAGCCTGGTGAGGCTCCTGGTCGCGCACGCCCAGCACGAGGAGGACTTCGTGCAGCCGGTGGTCGAGCAGTTCGCGCCGCTCTACGCCGCGGAGATCCTCGAGAGCCACGCGCGGCTCGAAGGGCAGATGGCACAGCTCGAGCTGCTGGCCGACCGGGCGGGCGAGGCGTGCGCGGCCCAGCGGCGGCTCTTCACCCACCGCCTGTACCTCGGGCTGGCCTCGTTCACCGCGGCCTACCTGGAGCACCAGGAGTTCGAGGAGTTCGAGGTGATGGTGATGCTGTCGCAGCACGTCTCCGCCGAGGACCTCCGCGCCATCGACGAGGCGATCGTCGCCAGCATCCCCCCGGAGATGATGGCGCAGTCACTGCCGATCATGGTCGCGTCGATGAACATCGAGGACCAGTCGGAGATGTTCGGCGCGGTGCGGATGAGCGCGCCGCCGGAGGTGTTCGCCGGCATGATGGGGTTGGCGGGATCCGTCCTCGAACCGGCGCGCTTCGACGCCCTCGCCCGGCGCCTCGGCGACTGACCACCGACGACGACCGTTCTGGTCCCGCGGCGCGACGCGCCGCGGGATCAGCGCGCGACGAGCCGGATCACCGCCTCGTGCACGCGCTCGACGTACTGGCCGCGGTCGAGCCCGCGGTCGAACACGAGCATGGCGTAGAACTCGTGGCTGAGGATCCCCCACAACAGGTCGAGCGTCACGTCGTCGACCGGTTCCCCGAGGATGAGCTCCATGCTGCGGCGCGTGTCGACCCGCCGCCCCTCGTCCCAGTGCACCCGCCAGCCGTCGATCTCGGGATCGCTGGCCGCCGCCTCACCGACCGTCCGCCACACCTTGGCCAGGCGCCCGTGGATGTCGGTGAGCATCTCGATGCCGGCGTCGATGCGTGCGTCGCGTGCGCCCTCGCCGAGCCGGGTGAAGACCTCGCGTTCGGCGAGCGGCACGGGCTCACTGTCGCCGACGATGGCCACGTCGATGACCTGGCGCAGGAGCGCCTTCTTCGAGCCGAAGCCGCTGTAGATCGTCTCCACTGCGACCCCCGCCCGCTCGGCGATGGCCGCCACCGTGGTGCCCGCCCACCCGGACTCCTCGAAGCACCTCGCCGCCGCGGCCAGCACCTGCGCCCGCGTCCGGTCGGCCTGTGCGGCGCGCAGGGGCGACGAGTACCGACGCCTCGGCTGCCTGATCGATTTCGGCGTCGATTTCGGGGTCGGTTTCGCGGTGGCCTTGGGCACGGCTTGCATCCTAGAACGTTCCCTGATTCAATACAACAACGTTCCAGTGAATCTCCGGGAGGGATCATGAAACTCGAACTGCTGCCCACCGAGCCCGAGGCCATCGCCCCCGACACGTGGCTCGTCCCCACCCTGGGGGCCGACCCGGCCGGCGGCTACCTCGGCGCCCACAGCCTGGTCATCCGGGGCGCCGAGCCGGTGCTCGTCGACACCAGCGTGCTCTTCGGCCGCGACCGCTGGCTGGAGAACGTGTTCTCGCTCGTCGAGCCGGAGGACGTCCGCTGGATCTTCCTCTCGCACGACGACCACGACCACCTCGGCAACCTCGACGTCGTCCTCGAACGCTGCCCCAACGCGACGCTCCTGTCGAACTACGCGACCGTGGCGCGGCTGGTGGCCGACGTCGAGCTCCCGCTGGAGCGCATGCGCTGGTCGAACGTGGGCGACACGATCGACGTCGGCGACCGCGACCTGCTGGTCGTGCGCCCACCGATGTTCGACTCCCCCGCCACGCGCGGCTTCTTCGACACCCGCACCGGCGTGCTCTGGGGCGTCGACAGCTTCGGCACCAGCTTCCCCGGCGCGGTGTACGACGCCGACGACGTACCGGACGAGATGTACGACGAGTCGTTCGTCCTCCTCAACCTGCTGAACACACCCTGGCTGGAGTGGGCCGACGCCCAACGATTCGCCGCCCACGTCGCCACGACCCAGTCGCTCCCGCTCGAGCTGGTCGCGAGCGCGCACGGTGCCGTCCACCGCGGTGCGCGCATCGCCGACGCGTTCCGGCGCACCCGCGAGCTGGTCGGACGCGTGCCGGCGCCGCAGCCGGGACAGGACGTGCTCGACCTGCTGTCCGCGATGTTCGCGGTCACGGCGGCCTGACGTGGGCACGATCCCGCGCTCCGCCACCGTCGACGTCGTGGTCGACGCACCTCCCAGCGCGGTCTGGGCCGTCGTCGGGGACCCGACTCGCACCGGTGAGTGGAGCCACGAGTGCACCACGGTCGAATTCGTCGACGGCGCGACCGCGGCCCGGCCGGGCGCCCGCTTCCGCGGGCGCAACCGGGTCGGGCGCAACCGGTGGTCGCGCACCAGCGAGATCGTCGCCGTTGACGACGGACGCTCGATCTGCTGGCGCACGATCCCGTCGCCGCTGCACAACGACAGCACGACTTGGACCATCTCCGTGGAGCCGGCCGACGGCGGCGCGACCCGCATCGTGCAGCGCTACGAGATCACCAAGCTCTCGCCGGTGCTGGACCGGCTCATCTGGCAGTTCGTGCCCGGGCACCGCGACCGGCGGGACGCGCTCACCGACGATCTCCGCCGGATCGGCGCGGTGGCCGCGACCCTCCCGGCGTGACGCGGCCCACTAGGGTCCTGCGCTTCTCGGCCCACCTGGAGGGTTTCCACCATGAAGCGCGTCCGGACCGCGTCCGTCGCACTGCTCGGCCTGGCGGCGGTGACTGCCGGTGCGTTCGCCACCGCGCCATCCGCCGGCGCGGCCAAGAAGCCGACCTCGATCACGGTGCTCGTCACCAACGACGACGGCGTGTCGGCGCCGGGCATCGACGCGCTCGTCCAGGCGCTGCGCACCGCCAAGAACACCAAGGTGGTCGTGGTCGCACCGGCCACGAACCAGAGCGGCAGTGGCGCCAAGACCACTCCCGGCACGCTGCCCACCCAGCCGACGACCACCGCGAGCGGCTACCAGGCGACGGCGGTGCAGGGCTATCCGGCCGACACCGTCACCGCCGCGCTCGACCAGCTCGGCGTGAAGCCCAACGTGGTGATGTCCGGAATCAATCCGGGGCAGAACGTCGGGTCGCTCACGGGCCTCTCGGGCACCATCGGTGCCGCCAGGATGGCCGCCACGCGCGGGATCCCCGCAGTGGCCTTCAGCCAGTCCGGCGACGCGCCGCAATTCGACGCCACCGGGAAGCTCGCCCTGGCGTGGCTGGCGCAGCACCGCGCCGCGCTCGCGAAGAAGCCGAAGGCTGCGCCCACCACGATCGACAACTACAACGTCCCGATCTGCCCCTCGGGCAAGCCCCGTGGCGTGCTGAAGGTGCAGACCGCGTCGGATGCCACCAATGCGGTCGCCGGGGTCGACTGCAGCGCGACCGGCCCGAAGCCGACCACCGACATCGAGGCCTACAACGAGGGCTACGCCGCCCTGGCGACGGTGCCCGCGACTTGAGCGAGCTCAGCCGGCGAGCACGAGGTCGGCGAGGAGCTCCATCGAGCGCAGCCAGCTGTCGGGATCGCTCCGCCACGGCGCGCTCACGACGTGCTGGATGCCGGCGGCCTCGAACTCGTCCCGCTCGCGGCGGATGACGTCGGGCTCCATCCCCTGCGGATCCCAGCCGGTGCGCAGCGAGATGGTGAACGCGGGGTCGGGGCGGTCGCGACGGAGCCGGGCGACGACCGCCGTCGCGCCGGCGGGATCGAGGCCGATGGCGTGGAACCCGTCGCCGCGGGCGACGGCGCGGACGTACGCGGGTTCACTGCTCCCGCCGATCCAGACGGGGATCGGGTGTGCCGGCTTCGGCTGCACCTTGATCGCGTCCAGCCGCACGTATTCACCGTCGAAGTCGACCGGATCGCTGCCCCAGCACGCGCGCAGCACGTCGATCATCTCGTCGCAGCGCTTCCCGCGATCGGTGAACGACCGACCGAGGGCGGCGAACTCGGCCGCCGACCACCCCACTCCGGCGCCGACGGTGAGGCGGCCGCCCGACAACGCGTCGAGGCTGGCGAGCGAATTGGCCAGCGCGAGCGCGTTGTGTTGCGGCACCACGAGCACGCTCGTCCCGAGACCGACGCGGTCGGTCGCGGCCGCGGCCCAGGCGAGCGTGAGCAACGGGTCGTAGAGGTACGGCGAGGGGTAGTCCTGCGCGGCGGGGATGGCGACGTGATCGCTCACCCAGACGTCGGCGAAGCCGAGCGCCTCGGCCGCCCGGGCGGCGCGGGTGATGGACTCC
>DATBBL010000049.1:0-4873 GCA_036271015.1 Acidimicrobiia bacterium | reverse complement strand
CGCAGCTTCTGGCCCTCGAGCTGGGCCAGGCGTCGGAGCTGCATGTCCAGGATGTGGTTCGCCTGGATCTCGCTGAACTCGAACGGCTTGGCCATCAGGCCGGCGCGCGCGGTCTCCGTGTCCTCCGAGCCGCGGATGAGGGCGATGATCTCCTCGATGACGTCGAGGGCGCGCACGAGACCCTCGACGATGTGGGCGCGATCGCGCTTCTGCTTGAGCCGGTGCTCGGTCCGGCGCGTGATGACGACCACCTGGTGCTCGAGGTAGACGCGCAGCGCCTCGCGCAGGTTGAGCAGCCTTGGCACACCGTCGACGAGCGCGAGCAGGTGCACCGCGAAGTTCGACTGCATCGGCGTGTGCTTGTACAGCTGGTTCAGCACCACCTGCGCGTTGGCGTCGCGCTTGAGCTCGATGATGAGGCGGGTGGTGTCACCGGACGACTCGTTGCGGACGTCGCGGATGCCCTCGATCTTGCGGTCGTTCACGAGCTCGGCGATCTTCTGGCCGATCACCTCGACCGACGTCTGGTACGGCACCTCGGTCACCGCGATCCGGAGGTCGCCCCGGCGGGTCTCCTCCACCTCGGCGACCGCCCGCATCTTGATCGAGCCGCGCCCGGTCGTGTAGGCGTCGTGGATCCCGCTGCGCCCGAGGATCAACCCGCCGGACGGGAAGTCGGGGCCCCGCACGAACTGCATGAGGTCCTGGTTGGTGGCCTGGGGGTTGTCGAGCAGGTGCTGGACCGCGTCGATCACCTCCCCGAGGTTGTGCGGCGGGATGTTCGTCGCCATACCGACGGCGATCCCCCCTCCTCCGTTGACCAGGAGGTTGGGAAATCTCGCCGGAAGCACGACCGGCTCGACCGTGTTGCCGTCGTAGGTGGGCGTGAAGTCGACGGTGTCTTCGTCGATCTCCCCCAGCAGCTGCATGGCCAGCGGCGCCAGCCGCGCCTCGGTGTAGCGCATTGCCGCCGGCCGGTCGTTGGGGTCGGGGGTGCCGAAGTTCCCGTGGCCGTCGATGAGCGGGTAGCGCAGGGAGAAGTCCTGCGCCATGCGTGCCAACGCGTCGTAGATCGCGGTGTCACCGTGCGGGTGGAACTTCCCCATGACGTCGCCGACCGCGGCCGCGCTCTTCTGGTGCTTGCGGTCGGGCCGCAACCCGCCGGCGTACATCCCGTAGAGGATCCGCCGGTGGACGGGCTTCAGGCCGTCGCGGGCGTCGGGCAACGCGCGAGCGGTGATGACCGACATCGCATAGTCCAGGAAGGAGCGTTCCATCTCCTCCTGGATCTCGATCGGTTCGATGTTGGGTTCGAGCGTGGGCTGGGTGCCGTCGGGCACGCAACCACCTCCTCAGCGGTGCAGCAGTGGCAGGACGATCAGATGTCGAGGAAGCGCACGTCTTTCGCGTTCTCCTGGATGAAGCCCTTGCGCGACTCGACGTCGTCGCCCATGAGCCGGGAGAACACGTCGTCGGCGATGGCGGCGTCCTCCACCGACACCTGCAGCAACGAACGCGTCGCGGGATCCATGGTGGTGGCACCGAGCTCCTGCCAGTCCATCTCACCGAGCCCCTTGAACCGGCTGACCTCGATCTTGCGATTGGGGTGCTCGGCCTCGAAGGCGCGCAGCGCGGCGTCGTCCTTCAAGTAGTTCCGCTCCTTGCCGATGTCGGCACGGAACAGCGGCGGCTGGGCGATGTACACGTGCCCGTTGCGGACGATCTCGGGGAACTGCCGGTAGAAGAACGTCAACAGCAGCGTGCGGATGTGCGAGCCGTCGACGTCGGCGTCGGTCATCAGCACGATCTTGTGGTAGCGCAGCCGGGCGAGGTCGAACTCCTCACCGATGCCGGTGCCGACCGCGGTGATGAGGGCCTGGATCTCCTCGTTCTTCAACGTGCGGTCGAGCCGCGCCCGCTCGATGTTGAGGATCTTCCCCCGGATCGGGAGGATGGCCTGGAACTCGGGGTTGCGGGCGCGCTTGGCCGGGCCCCCGGCGCTGTCGCCCTCGACGATGAACAGCTCGCACAGCGCGGAGTCCTTCGAGGAGCAATCGGCGAGCTTGCCCGGCATGGCCGACGACTCCAGCAGCGACTTGCGCCGCGTGAGGTCGCGCGCCTGGCGCGCCGCCACCCGGGCCTTGGCGGCCTGGTTGGCCTTGCCCACCGCCTGGCGGGCCTCGCTCGGATGCTCCTCCAGCCAGTCGGCCAGCTTCTCGTTGGTCGCCTTCTCCACCAGGGAGCGCATCTCGGTGTTGCCGAGCTTGGCCTTGGTCTGACCCTCGAACTGCGGGTTCCGCAGCTTCACCGAGACGATGGCGGTGAGACCCTCACGGATGTCCTCACCGAGGAGGTTCGGGTCCTTCTCCTTGATGAAGTTCTTGGCCTTGGCGTAGCGGTTCACGACGTTGGTGAGGGCCTTCTTGAAGCCCTCCTCGTGCATGCCGCCCTCGGTGGTGGCGATGTTGTTGGCGAACGAGTGGATGCCCTCGTAGAAACCGGTGTTCCACTGCATGGCGACGTCGACCTCGTAGTCGTCGCCACTCTCGGTGTAGGCGATCACGCGCTTGAACAGCGGCTCCTTGGAGGAGTTGAGGTGCTTCACGAAGTCGCTGATGCCACCGTTGAACTTGAAGTCCTGGGCCAGCACGGGCTCGACGCGCTCGTCGCGGAAGCGGATCTCGAGGCCCTTGTTGAGGAAGGCCATCTCGCGCAGGCGCTCGACCAGGGTCTGGGCCCGGAAGTCGGTCTCCTCGAAGATGCTCGCGTCGGGCCAGAACGTGATGATCGTGCCGTGCTTCTTGGACGAGCCGACCCTGGTGAGCTTGTCCTGCGGCTTCCCGCCTTGGCGTAGTGCTGCACGAACTTGCCGCCGTCGCGGTGGATCTCGACGTCGAGCCGGCTCGACAGCGCGTTCACGACCGAAGCGCCGACACCGTGGAGACCGCCGGAGATCTTGTAGCCTTCGCCCCCGAACTTCCCGCCCGCGTGGAGCACGGTGAGGATGACCTCAGCGGCCGACTTGCCCTTGTAGTCGGGGTGGTTGTCGACCGGCATGCCGCGGCCGTCGTCGGCCACCCGGCAGCCGCCGTCGGCGAGCAGGGTCACGTCGATGCGGGTGCAGTACCCCGCCATCGCCTCGTCGACCGAGTTGTCGACGATCTCGTAGACCAGGTGGTGGAGGCCCGTCGGGCCGGTGGATCCGATGTACATCCCGGGCCGTTGCCGGACCGGTTCGAGACCCTTGAGAACGGTGATGTCCTTGGCGGCATACGCCACGCGCGCGTACCTCGTTCACTTCTCCGACCGGAGGCCGGACGGACGGTTGGGGGAAGGGTGTCCGACCGGGTCCGAAAACCGGCAAAACCGCAGGTCAGAGCACTGAAAACTAGTGTTGTCATTGTACCAGACGAGGGCTTCGAACCGGTGGTGTTCGGACCGATTTCGTAGCCCTTCGCACTACCCGACGCGCACCCGCAACGAGGTCACCAGACCGGCGCCGACGACGGCCGTCGCCCGCTCCAGGACCGCGGTCTCGAGGTAGCGCAATTGGGTCGCCCAGATCGGGTCGTCGACGGCCACCGTGAGCACGCCGTCGCGCACCGACACCAGCCGGGCGTGGGCGGCCACGTCGTCGCCGACCACCTCGTGCCAGTGCGCGTCGAGGTCACCGTGCGCGTTCCCGGGCGGAAGGCCGAGCTCTGACCCGACGGCGGCGAGCGCATCGGCCAACCGCACCGGCTCGTCGTCGGCGTAGCGCGCCACTCAGGCTTCCCGGACCGGGCGTTCGCTGGTCACGCCGGCTCCATTCGGCGTTCGCTGCTCGCCGGGATACCCGGCTCGCTCACGCTCACGCCGCCTCTTCGACCCGGCCGGCGTCGACGCGCAGCATGCGGTCGGCCGCGATGCCCCGTGGCACCGCGCCCGCGGTCGTGACCAGCGTCTGCCCGGCGTCGAGGTGCGCGACGAGGGCGACCGATCGCTGGTCGTCGAGCTCGCTGAAGACGTCGTCGAGCAACAACACCGGTGAGCTGCCGGTGAGCTCGGCGCACAGGCGGTGCCCACCCAGCCGCAGCGCGAGCGCGAGCGTCCGCTGCTCCCCCTGCGACGCGTGCGTGCGACTCTCGAGCCCACCGACGAGCAGGCGCCACTCGTCCCGGTGCGGGCCCACCAGGGTGAGCCCCCGGTCGACCTCGGCCCGTCGGTGGGACGCGAACGCGTCGAGCAGCGCCTGATCGAGCGCGCCGGTGAGCCCGCCGGAGGCCCACTCGGCCTCGTACGACGTGGTGATCGGGGTGCGCGCACCCGCCAGCTCGGCATAGGCCTCGGCCACCGCCGGGACCAGCCGTTCCAGGAGCTTCAGCCGGCCCCGGGCCAGCTCGGCGCCCGCGGCGGCGAGCTGGAGGTCGAACACCTCGAGCGTGCTGGTGGCGTCGTCACCCCGCAGGCCGCCCCGCAGCAGGGCGTTGCGCTGCTTCAAGACCCGCTCGTAGTCACTCCGGGCCGCCTCGTAGCGGGGCGAGATGGCCACCAGGAGGTCGTCGAGGTAGTCGCGCCGGCCGGCGGGGCCACCCTTCACCAGCTGCAGGTCGTCGGGGGCGAACACCGTCACCCGCATGAGGCCGAGCAGATCTCGGGCCCGCTGGAGCGGGTGGCGGTTGAGCTGCACCCGGTTCCGGCCCGCGGCCCGGATCTCGGCCTCCAGCAGCTGCACCCGCGCCCCGTCGACCACCTCGGCCCGCAGGATCGCGGCGTCGGTGCCGGTGCGCACCAACGCGGCGTCGGCGACGCCCCGGAAGGACTTCCCGGTCGCCGCCCAGCCCACCGCCTCGAGCAGGCTGGTCTTCCCCTGGGCGTTGGCGCCGGAGATCAC
>DATBBL010000048.1:0-30926 GCA_036271015.1 Acidimicrobiia bacterium | reverse complement strand
TCGGCACCGACGAGCAGAAGGCGTACTACCTCCCGCGCATCCTGTCGGGCGACATCCACTTCTGCATCGGGTACTCCGAGCCCGGCGCCGGCACCGACCTCGCGTCGCTGCAGACGCGCGCGGTGCGCGACGGCGACTCGTACGTGATCAACGGGCAGAAGATGTGGACGTCGCTGTCGAGCGACGCTGACTACTGCTGGCTCGCGGTGCGCACCGATCCGGACGCGGCCAAGCACAAGGGCATCTCCATCATCATCGTGCCGATGGACACGCCCGGCATCACCCTGTCGCCGCTCCACCTGCTCGGAACCCACGACATCAACGCGGTGTTCTACGAAGACGTCGTGGTGCCGGCGGCCAACGTCGTCGGTGGTCCGAACCATGGTTGGAAGCTGATCACCAACCAGCTCAACCACGAGCGCGTCACGCTGTTCGCCAGCGGCGTGATGGAGCGGGCGCTGCTCGAGGTGACCGAGTACGCGCAGCAGACGAAGCTGCCCGACGGCCGCCGCGTCATCGACCAGGAGTGGGTGCAGCACAACCTCGCCAAGCTGCACACCAAGGTCGAGGTGGTCCGGCTGATGAACTGGCAGGTGGCGTGGGAGGCGACGCAGGGCGTCCTCGACATCGGCCACTGCTCCGCGCTCAAGGTCTTCGGCAGCGAGCTCAACATGGAGGGCTACCAGCTGCTCATGGAGATCCTCGGGCCGGTGTCGTACCTCGAGCCCGATGCCCCGGGCGCGGTGCTGCGCTCGCGGTTGCAGCAGGGCACCCGGGGTTCGATCATCCTCACCTTCGGCGGTGGGGTCAACGAGATGCAGCGCGACCTGATCTCCCAGTTCACGCTGGGCCTCCCGAGGGCTGACCGCTGATGGACTTCTCCTTCACCTCCGACCAGCAGGACCTCCGCGAGCTGGCGGCCAAGATCCTGTCCGACGCCACCACGCTGGAACGCACGAAGAAGGTGGCGGCCGACGACGACGGCTTCGACCGCGACCTCTGGTCCGCGCTCGCCGAGGCCGGGATCATCGGCATCTCCGTGCCCGAGGCGGCCGGTGGCGCCGGGCTCGGGTTCCTGGAGACGTGCATCGTCCTCGAGGAGGTCGGCCGCACCGCGGCCCCCCTCCCCGCGCTCGCGGTCATGGGACTCGCGGTGCCCGCGCTGGTCGAGTTCGGCGGGACCGAGGCGCTCGACGGTGTGGCCGCGGGCACCCGGATCGTCACGGCCGCACTCACCGAGGCGGTCGGCGACTCGTCGTCGCCGTCGACCTCGGCTTCGTCCGACGGCAAGTTGACCGGCGAGAAGGTGTGCGTCCCCGCCGGCCTCGTCGCCGACCGCATCGTGGTGTCGGCGACGGACGGCCTCTACGTGCTCGACCCGTCGTCCGCCGGGGTCACCCGCGACCGGGAGGACACCATGCTCGGCGCGCCGATGGCACGCCTGGTCCTCCGCGACGCACCCGCCACCAAGCTCGCCGGGCCCGATGGCCTCACGTGGCTGCTCGAGCGCGCCCAGACCGCCATGGCCGTCACCATGTCGGGTGCGGCGGCGACCGCGCTCGACCTCACGTCGACGTACGTGAAGGAACGCAAGCAGTTCGGCCGCGCCATCGCCACGTTCCAGGCGGTCAGCCAGCGCGCCGCCGACACCTACATCAACAAGGAAGCCATCAAGCTGACGGCGTGGCAGGCGGCGTGGCGGCTCGACACCGGGAAGCCCGCGACCACCCAGGTGGCGACGGCCAAGTACTGGGCCGCGCAGGGAGGTCAGGACGTGCTCCTCGCCGCGCACCACCTGCACGGTGGTGTCGGCGTCGATCGCGACTATCCGCTGTACCGCTACTTCCTGTTGGCGAAGCAGATGGAGCTCGACCTCGGCTCCGAGACGCCCACGCTCATGCGACTGGGCGCGGTGCTCGCCGAGACACCGGTCGGCTGACCCGGAGTTGCGCGTCGGCCGGCTCGTCGCCGCCCGTCGGGTCCTCGCCGTCGCGATCGTGCTGCTCGTCGTCGCGCTGCTCGCGACCGGCGCCTGGCTGTGGTTCCGCTACACGCCCGCCTCGAACTGGATCAGCGAGACCCATCGCGTCGCCGCCTGGGCGCTCATCGGGCTCGCCGCGATCGCGGTGCTCGTCGCGATCGTCGATCGCCTCCACGGCGTCGCGCACGGTGTCGTCGCATCGCTCGCGCTGTTCGGTGGTGTCGTCGGTTCGGCACTCACGGGAGCGCTCGTCTCCTGGGACCAGCTCGCGTTGGGGGCGGTGACGACCGGCCCGGGGAAGCTCGAGGGAGTCGGCGCCGCCGACGGCGACCACGTGAAGTACGTCATCGCAGGTGGTCGGGAGCTTTCGCCGTCGACGTACGAGAAGTGGTCGTATGCCCATATCGGGCTCGCCGGACTCGTGCTCGTCGCGCTCGCGCTGCTGTGGCTGCGCACGCGCTCGTCGACGCGCCCGGAGGCCGCGTCGCCCGCGGTCAGCTCGTGACCGCTGCGGCGGGCTGCGGTCGCACGTCGACCAGGAGCCGGGGCTCCAGCACCACCGGGTCGGCGGCGGCGCGGTTGCGCCGGTACTGGCGGGCGCCGGCGGCCGCACCCACGAGCAGCGGGAGCCAGAGGTCGAGCAGCCGGAAGGCCAGCACCGCCGCCGCCGCGGTCGGTCCGGCCACGCCGTTGGCGATCAGCAGGGCACCCAGTGAGGCATCGGCGACGCCGACGCCACCCGGGATGGGGCCGACCAGCGAGGCCATCAGCGTCAACGTGTAGACGAGCAGCGTCGTGGCGATGCCGAGGTGCACGCCGAGGCCGGCGAGGACCATGAAGAGGCCGGCGCAACCGAGGAGCTTCCCGGCGAACGCGGTCCCGACCAGCGGGATGGCGGCCCGGGGGTCGGCACGCAGGCGATCCATCGCACAGGACAGCTCGTGGCCGGCGCAGGCGCCGCTGGGCTCGGGGTGCGGACGACCGAACCGGTTGCGGAAGTGGAACGCCGCCCGCCGCGCCCGGTGCGCGATGGCTTCGACCATCGACCGGCGGCCGGCGATCAGGATCAGCGCGGCGCCGACGACGACCGCGTACGCCGCCGAGGCGACCGCGCCCCAGAGGGCGGACCCGTGCAATCCACCCGTGGCGGCCCCGGCGACGACGGCGACGCCGATCAGGCAGCACAGCGACATCGTCTCCGCCAGCTTGGCCGAGAGGTAGGCGGCGGCCACCTGCGCCCGGCTCTGGCCGGCGCGGTCGGCATGGGCGAGGTAGGGCACGAGGCCGGCCGTCCCGGCCGACTTCACCACCTTGTTGGTCGCGTACGACGTCGCGCTCAGGTTCAACATCGAGCCGAAGCGGGCCGGCAGCTCCACGAGCCGGAACGAGGCGTGGGCCTGCAGGGCTCGGGTCAGCACGCCGACGGCGACGATCGCGAGCCCGATCGGGAGGGCGGCGGGCCCGAGGCCGGCCACCTGCCCGATCGCGGGCAGGAACCCGTCGGCGTGGGCGACGACGAACCACACGGCCGCCAGGGCGAGGACCACGCCGAGGATGCGTGGGGTCCAGCCCGCCCGGAGGTTCATGGTCGGAGCATCGTCGTTCGTCTCTGAGAACTTGATGTGCACAGTGTCACGTACCAGAGGCCGAATCGTCGAAAGACTCGCTCGGCTCGGCCACCCAAGCCGAGAAGACGGGTACCGCATGCCACGGGCCGCCATCCGGGTCGAGGGCCACCGCCACGACCGCGTACGGCCGGCCGAACCGCATGGTGGCCGCCCGTTGGGGCACCGTTCGTGCCGGTGACGAGAAACCGACGGAGACGAGCATCTCGGTGATGGCGGCGGCATCGAAGCCGCGCCGGTGGTACGCCGCCGTCGCCACCTGCGTGACGTCGAAGGCGTGCGGTCCGCCGTCAGGGTCGACGAACGCGCCGAGCACCCGGCACGCAACCGGAAACCCGAGCGGCGCACCGGCGCCGAGGAGGTCGTGCGTGCTGCCTGCCGTCCAGGCCGGGAGGTAGGACCGGTACACCTCGCGCGCCGGTTCCTCCTCGTCGTCGTGGGCCACCTGCCGCTCGACGATGGTCCAGGCGTGGCCGTCGCCCACGGGGAGATCGAACAACGACGAACGGGTCGCGGTCGACGACGACCCGAGGACCAGCATCGTGGCGACGTCGTGGGTAGCGGCCCGGACGTCGACCGGTGCGACCGTCGGCTCGGCGATCACCGAGACGACCATCAGCCCGTCGTCCGACTCGGCGGCGTGCACGGCGACGTCACCCGCGCGGTCGGTGCGGGCGATGAGCATCTCGTGACCTACGGGTGGCGTGCCGAGCACCCGCTCCACGCGGTCCGACCACGTGCCGCCGAGCTCCGTGGCGGGGACCACTTCGAAGGCCTGGCGCCATTCGACGCTGGTCGCCAGCGCGTCGGCGAGGACGATCGCGACCGTGTCGTCGAGCTCGAGCGGGAATTCCGCGATCAGGCCCCCGGTCGTCCGGTGCGCCCACTCGTCAGCTTCGGCCCGCGTCGGCACGCGCCCGGTCTCCGTCGCCGACGGCAAGGTGCGCATCCATTCGGCGAACGCCGGCAGCAGGTGCTCGTCCCGGTGCCAGAGCGCGAGCGCCGACGCGACTGCCGGATGCGGCGTGTTGAGCAGGGCACCAGCGAGCCGGCGCGCCTCCTTCACGTCGGCGCCAAGCGCGGCCTCGATCTGATCGCGCTCTGTGCCTCTGGCCTCGGGCGCGACCAGCGCGAGCAGGAGCCAGGCACCGAGCGGCGACCCGACCGAGTGTGTGCCGTCGCTGTACACGGCGTCGAACCGCTCCGCGTAGGCCTGCAGCACGGCGGCGGACGCGGGTGCGAGCAAGCGATCAGATCTTCGTGAGGATCGGTGCGACCTCGGTGGCGAACGCCTCGATCTGGTCGCAGATCTCGTCACAGCTCCGGGCCTTGAACCGCACCTGGAGCTGGTTCACGCCGTCGGCCGTCTCGGCCAGGATCTGCTCGGCGACGTCGCCGGGCGCGCCCGAGAGCACCCCCTCGCCGACGTCCCACCCCGGGTTCCCGACGTAGAGGAACGGCGTGATGTCGCCGATCATCATGGGCCGGTCGGCGCGCCCCTGCTCCTCGCGCTGGGCCTGCAGCTGCGCGACCATCTCCGCGTTCGACGGCCCCTGCGGCAACCAACCGTCGCCGAAGGTCGCGGCGCGCCGGATGGCGGCCGGGCTCGAGCCCGCGACCCAGACCGGCGGGCGGGGCGACTGGACCGGACGCGGCTGCGCGCCGACACCATTGACAAACTCGTGCTCCAGGGCCTCGATCAGGGGCGGCAGCTTCTCCTCGACCAGCCGGCCGCGACGCGCATGATCGACACCGAGGGCGGCGAACTCGGCCTCGACGTGGCCGGCGCCGATCCCGACGATCGCCCGCCCGCCCGAGAGGTAGTCGAGGGTCTCGAACTCCTTGGCCGCGATCAGCGGGTGGCGGTAGGGGAGGACGTACGCGTGCGACAGGAGGTTGGTGCGCTCGGTCAGCGCCGCGAGCCAGGAGAGGGTGGTGATGCAGTCCTGCCAGTAGGTGCCCATCGTGCTCGCCAGCGACTCGGGGATCGCGATGTGGTCGCACACCGCCACGTAGAAGAACCCGTGCTCGTCGGCCGCGCGCGCGACCTGCGCAAGATCGGCGGGCCCGGCCGAGAGCTCCCAGTCGGCCACGAAGGTCCTGCTCTTCGCCTGGATCGGGAGCTGGATGCCGTAGACCCTCGTACCTTCGGGAATCTCGATCATGGCGCGAACGTAGCCGCGAATCTGACGGGCCGTCAGAAGTGGAGCTCACCGCTCAACGAAAGACGAAGATGCGTCACTTCACGTCGTACATCGCGCTCAACTGACGCAACTTCGGGGGAGTGCGGGGGTCGAGCTAGAGGCGCTCGATGATGGTGACGTTGGCCTGGCCGCCGCCCTCGCACATGGTCTGGAGCCCGTAGCGCCCGTCGGTGCGCTCGAGCTCGTTGAGCAGGGTGGTCATGAGCCGGGCCCCGGTCGCGCCGAGCGGGTGGCCCAGCGCGATCGCGCCGCCGTTCACGTTGACCTTGGCGAGGTCGAAGCCGCTCTCCTTCTGCCAGGCCAGCACCACCGACGCGAACGCCTCGTTGATCTCGACCAGATCGATGTCGTCGACCGACATGCCCGTCTTGCGCAGCGCGTACTCCGTCGCGGGGATGGGCGCGCTCAGCATCATGATCGGGTCGTCGGCGCGCACGCTCATGTGGTGGATGCGCGCCCGCGGCTTCAGCCCGTGGTCCTTCACCGCCTGCTCGCTGGCGATGAGCAGCGCCGCCGAGGCGTCGCTGATCTGGCTCGACACCGCGGCGGTCAGCCGGCCCCCTTCGACCAACGTGGGGAGCGATCGGATCTTCTCCCAATTGGGTTCCCGGGGGCCTTCGTCGAAGGTGCAGTCGCCCAGGGGTACGAGCTCGTTCTCGAACCGACCTTCGGCGCGCGCCTTCAGCGCCCGCACATGCGACTCGACCGCGAACTCCTCCATGTCGTCGCGCGAGATGTCCCACTTCTCGGCGATCATCTCCGCGCCGCGGAACTGCGAGACCTCCTGGTCCCCGTAGCGCGCCTGCCACCCGGGCGAGCTCGCGAACGGCGTCTCGTGACCGAACTTCTGGCCCGCCTCCATCGCGCTCGTGATCGGGATCTGGCTCATGTTCTGGACGCCGCCGGCGACGACGAGGTCCTGCGTCCCCGACATGACACCCTGCGCCGCGAAGTGGATGGCCTGCTGGGCGGAGCCGCACTGGCGGTCGACGGTCGTGCCCGGGACGTGCTCCGGGAAGCCGGCCACGAGCCAGCAGGTCCGGGCGATGTCGCCCGCCTGCGGTCCGATGCTGTCGACGTTGCCGAACACCACGTCGTCGACGGCGGCGGGGTCGACGCCGGCCCGCTCGACGAGGACCCTGATCGCGTGGGCCCCGAGATCGGCGGGGTGCACCTGCGAGAGGCCACCGCCCCGGCGCCCGACGGGGGTGCGGACCGCTTCGACGATGTAGGCCTCGGCCATCTCGGTCTCCTCTTCGAGGGTCGACTCCGCTGCGCCGTCCCGCTCTCCGAGCACGGCTGCGCGGCGTCTCCTAGTTGGTGACGATCACGGACGACCCGTGTCCGAACAATCCCTGGTTGGCGGTGATTCCCACCGTCGCGCCCGCCACCTGGCGGGCGCCGGCCTCGCCCCGCAGCTGCCAGGTGACCTCGCAGACCTGGGCGATGGCCTGGGCGGGGATGGCCTCGCCGAAGCAGGCGAGCCCGCCGCTCGGGTTCACCGGGATGCGGCCCCCGATCTCGGTGTCGCCCGAGCGCAGCAACGCTTCGGCGTCGCCCTCCGCACACAGGCCGATGTTCTCGTACCAGTCGAGCTCGAGCGCGGTGGAGAGGTCGTAGACCTCGGCCAGGCTGAGGTCCGTCGGTCCGATGCCCGCCTCGTCGTACGCCGAGCCCGCGATCGAGTCCTTGAACGACCGGTCGGGCGGCGGCACCGCGGCGCTCGAGTCGGTGGCGAAGTCCGGCAGCTCGAGGACGGTCTGCGGGTAGCGCGGCGTCACGGTGGAGACGGCCTTGACCCGGGGCAGGCCATCGATCGAGCCGAGCGCGTGGCGCGCGTAGTCCATGCTCGACACGATCATCGCCGCCGCGCCGTCGGACGTCGCGCAGATGTCGAGCAGGCGCAGCGGATCGGCGACGACCGGGCTGTTCACAACGTCGTCGACGGTGTTCTCCTTGCGGAAGCGCGCGTTCGGGTTCTCGAACCCGTGGCGCGAGTTCTTCACCTTGACGCGCGCGAAGTCCTCGGCGGTCGCGCCGTAGACGTCCATCCGGCGCCGTGCGTAGAGCGCGAAGTACACCGGGTTGGTCGCCCCCAACAGGTGGAAGCGCAGCCAGTCGGGGTCGGTCCTGCGCTCGCCACCGACCGGCGCGAAGAACCCCTTCGGTGTGGTGTCGGCGCCGATCACCAGCGCCACGTCGCAGTACCCGGCCAGGATCTGGGCGCGTGCCTGGTGGAGCGCTTGGGCACCCGAGGCGCACGCCGCGTAGCTGGACGAGACCCGCACGCCGGTCCAGCCCAACTTCTGGGCGAACGTCGCGCCGGCGATGAACCCCGGGTACCCGTTGCGGATGGTGTCGGCCCCGGCGACGTACTGGATGTCGCGCCAGGCGAGGCCGGCATCGTCAAGCGCGGCCCGGGCCGCGACCATGCCGTACTCGGTGAAGTCGCGGCCCCACTTGCCCCACGGGTGCATGCCGACACCGAGGATCGCGACGTCGCGCTCGCCGCTCGCGCCGGTCATGTCTCCGCTCCCGGTGCGGCAGGTGCCCACACGTACACGAGGTACTCGTGGTCGTCGTCGCGGTAGAGCGTGTCGACCTCGAGCTGCATCGCCATGCCCACGTGCAGGTCGGCGGCGCTCACGCCGCGAGCGACCTGCCCCAGGACGACGAGTCCGTCGTCGTCGAGCTCGACCGCCGCCAGCGCGTACGGCTCGAACGGGTCGGCGGCGACGTACGGCGGCGGTGGTGCGTAGTGGTTCTCGGTGTACGACCACACCCGCCCGCGGCGCGACAGCTCGGCGGGCTCGAGCGTGTCGGAGTCGCACTCGGGGTTCGGGCACGCGCCCTCGCGGGGCGGGAACACGATGGTGGTGCACACCGGGCACCTGGCGCCGATGAGGTGGGGTTCGCGAGGATCGATCGTGAACCACCCCTCGACCGCGGGAACCCGCGACACGGTTTCTGACACAGTTTCAGAGTAGGGGACCACACGAAGGAGCGCCTGATGGACGAGCACATGGCGACGCGGCCGGCGGTCGAGTTGGCGGCCGCCATCCGGGCCCGCGAGGTCTCGAGCCGCGAGCTGCTCGAGCTCTACCTCGATCGAGTCGAACGTCTGAACCCGCCGATCAACGCCGTCGTCACGCTCGATGCGGATCGCGCCCGCACGGCGGCCGACGCGGCCGATGCCGCCCTCGCCCGGGGGGAGGATGTCGGTCCCCTACACGGGCTGCCCGTCACCATCAAGGACGCGATCGAGACCGAGGGGATCCGCTCGACGGGTGGTGCGGTCGAGCTCACCGATCACGTGCCGACGCAGGACGCGCCCGCGGTCGCGCGCCTCAAGGAGGCGGGCGCGATCGTCTTCGGCAAGACGAACGCGCCGCGCTGGTCGGGTGACATCGAGACGTTCAACGACATCTTCGGCGGCAGCAGCAACCCCTGGAACGTCGACCACATCACCGGGGGCTCGTCGGGCGGTTCGGCCGCGGCCGTGGCCGCGGGGCTCACCAGCTTCGAGATCGGCACCGACATCGGGGGTTCGGTGCGCATCCCGTCGCACTGCTGTGGCGTGTTCGGGCTGAAACCGAGCTTCGGCGTGGTGCCCCAGCGCGGCTACCTCGATCACGTCGGCGGAGGGACGACCGACGCCGATGTGAACGTGTTCGGTCCGATCGCGCGCAGCGCCGACGACCTCGATCTCCTCGTCGACGTCCTCGCGTCACCCGCGCCGGAGCTCACGCCCGCGTGGCGCGTCGAACTGCCGTCGTGCGAGGCGCGATCGCTCGACGAGTTCCGGATCGGCGTGTGGTTCGACGCCCCCGAGTGCCCGCTTGGCGCCGAGTACCGCGCCATGCTCGGGGCCACCGCCGACGCGCTCTCCGACGCCGGGGCCAAGCTCGACGAGGGACACCCGCCGGTCGACTTCGGCGAGCAGACGGCCCTGTTCTTCCACCTGGTCGGAGCGGCGGTGTCCGTGAGCGCGCCGGATGAGGTCGCCGAAGTGATGGCCGGTTCGCATCGCTCGTGGTTGCGGGCGGCGGAGCAACGGGCCGCGCTCCAAGGCGTGTGGGCGGAGTGGTTCGAGCAGTACGACCTGCTCGTCTGCCCCGTCCTCGCGGTACCGCCGTTCGCCCACGTCCGGGAAGGCAACATCATGGAGCGCACGGTCGAGGTCGACGGAGAGTCGCGCGCCGTCGGCAGCCTGATCTCCTGGCTCGGGTTGATCGGCGTCATGGGTCTCCCCTCGGCGGTATCGCCCATCGGGCGCACCGCCGCCGGCCTCCCCGTCGGCGTGCAGCTGGTGTCGCCGTACCTGCACGACCACCGATCGGTGCGGGCGGCGAAGCTGGTCGGCGAGGTGACGGGCGGCTACCAGGTGCCACCCGGGTTCTAATATGCGCCCATTAGGCCGCGGTCCTCGGGGAGGAGACCCATGAACGCCGACGACCGCTACCTCGTCATCTCCGCCGACTGCCACGGCGGCGGCGAGCTCCACGAGTACCGCGACTACCTCGCGGCGCGGTACCACGACGAGTTCGACGCCTGGGTCGACGGCTACGAGATCATGTTCCCCGACCTGCTCGGCGACCTCGGGAAGCGCAACTGGGACTCCGACCGGCGCCAGCGCGACCTCGAGGCCGACGGCATCGCGGCCGAGGTCATCTTCCCGAACACCATCCCGCCGTTCTTCCCCGGCGGCGCGCTGGTCACCCAGGCACCGCCGACCGACGCCCACGACCTCGAGCTCCGCTGGGCCGGGTTGCAGGCCCACAACCGCTGGCTCGCCGACTTCTGCGCGCGCACGCCGGGACGACGCGCCGGCATCGCCCAGATCCTGCTGCACGACGTCGACGCGTCGGTCGGGGAGATCCGCTGGGCCCACGAGCACGGGCTCACCGGAGGCGTCCTCCTCCCCGGCGCACCCCCGGGCACCGGCCTGCTCCCGCTCCACCACCGGCACTACGACCCGCTCTGGACGGTGTGCGAGGAGCTCGGCATGCCGGTGAACCACCACGGCGGGAGTGCGGGGCCGCCGCGTGGACCCGATCAGGAGGACATCGTGATGTTCCTCCTCGAGGTGACCTGGTGGTCGCACAACGTGCTCACCAACCTGATCGTCGGCGGCGCGCTCGACCGTCACCCCGACCTGCAGTTCGTCTTCACCGAGCAGGGCACCGCGTGGGTGCCCGACTTCCTGGGATCGCTCGACTACTTCTTCGACCGCATGCGCAACGCGGTCGGATCGCAGGAACGCGAGTGGGGCCTCCCCATCGTCGAGAAGATGGCGCTGCAACCGAGCGAGTACTGGGCCCGCCAGTGCCACGTCGGAGCGAGCTTCATCCGGCCGTCCGAGGTGCCGATCCGGGAGCAGGTCGGGGTCGACCGGATCATGTGGGGGAGCGACTACCCGCACAAGGAGTCGAGCCACCCGTTCTCGAAGGAGGCGATCCGACTCAGCTTTGCCGGCGTCGAGCCCGACGAGGTGCAGAGGATGCTGGCCGGCAACGCGGCCGCGCTCTACGGGTTCGACCTCGACGCGCTCGCGCCCATCGGCGCGAAGATCGGCCCCGTCGTCGGAGAGGTCGCCCGGCCGTTGTCGCCGGACGACTTCCCCGAGGGGTCGCAGAAGTGCCCGGCGTTCGCGGACCCCGCGCTCGCCGTGCTCTGAGCTCTCGACGTCAGGGGGACCACATGTCGGTCGACATCCGCAGTCGCGTCGACGGCGAGGTCGATTCGGTCGACCCGCGCCGCTGCTTCGAGGAGGTCTTGCCGGAGGCGTTCGAGCGTCATCAGGATCTCCTCGCCGACGCGGTCCGCGTGTTCGCGCCCCCGCCCCTCGTCGTCGAGGTCGACGGGGACGCGTGGACCCTCGCGGTCGACGGCCGACGGGTCTCCGTGCGCGACGCGGTGGACGACGCGCCCGGCGTGGTGCTGCGGACGAACACCGCGCAGATCGACGATCTCGTCACCGACCAGGTGACGGTCGTCGGCATGCAGACCAACGGCACCCTCGATCAGCCCGTGGGTCGCTTCGACACGCTGCTCGACTGGTGGCTCCTGCTCCGCGGTGCGCTCGACGCGCGCGCGCCGCACGTCCCGGGTGCCATCGCGCTCGTCGACGCCGCCGGCGCGCCGCTCGCGCTCGATCGCAGCTTCCCGGCCGATGCCCCGCTCGAGGAGATGGGCGACTTCCTCCAGCGCGCCGGGTACCTCCACATCGAGGGCGTGTACTCGGAGGACGAGATGGCCGCGGTCTCGCTCGACATGGACCGCGCCGCGCCGACGTACACGCCCGACGACGGACGCTCGTGGTGGGCGCGCAACGGTGACGGCGACGAGCTGCTGGTGCGCATGCAGTACTTCGACGAGGTGTCGCCCGCGGTCGAGCGGTTGGTGCAGGACGAGCGCCTGCTCCGCCTCGCCGACCTCACCGGTGACGGTCACCTGTTCGGCAGCATGGACGACAACCGGGTCGAGGCCCTGTTCAAGCCGTTCGACGTCGTCGCGGGGATCTCCGATCTGCCCTGGCACAAGGACTGTGCGCTGGGCCGCCACAGCTACGACTGCTGCGGGATGACCGTGGGCATCTCGGTGACCGGCGCCGGCTCCCGTTCGGGCCAGCTGCGGGCGGTGGCGGGTTCGCACCGCGCGCTCATGTGGCCCTCGGATCACCGCGAGGAGCGCTCCGACCTGCCGGCGGTCGACCTGCCGACCCGCACCGGCGACGTCACCGTGCACCTGTCGTGCACCCTGCACAAGTCGCAGCCACCGATCGAGCGGGAGCGGCGGGTGCTCTACACGGGGTTCCGGCTGCCCATGCGCGGCACCGACGCCGAGCGCGAGGCGCGCGACCGGCTCCGCGCCATCCGCGAGGACGCGCCGCTGAAGGCGCCCGCCGCGCAGGCCACGACCTGACCCCCGCGTCCTAGGTGAACATCTCGGAGTTGGGGGTGCCATTCCACCGTCAACCCCGAGATGTTCGCAGCTGGGCGGGTACCGTTCCCGACCGATGGACCTGAGGTACACGCCGGAAGAGGACGCGTTCCGGGCCGAGGCGCGTGCCTGGCTGGAGGCCAACGTCCCGGCCGAGCCACTGCCGAGCTTCGACACCGAGGTCGGCTTCGCGCTCCACCGCGACTGGGAGCGGAAGCTCTGGGAGGGTCGCTGGTCGGCGGTGTCGTGGCCGGTGGAGTACGGCGGTCGCGGTGCCGACTACCTCCACTGGCTGATCTTCGAGGAGGAGTACTACCGGGCGGGGGCGCCGGGCCGGGTGAACCAGAACGGCATCTTCCTCCTCGGGCCCACGATCATGGAGGTCGGGACCGACGAGCAGAAGGCGCGGTTCCTTCCGACCATGGCGTCGAGCGAGATCGTCTGGGCGCAGGCCTGGAGCGAGCCCAACGCCGGCTCCGACCTCGCCGCCATCCGCTCGACTGGCGTGCTCGGCGACGACCGCCGCGAGTGGGTCCTCAACGGGCAGAAGATCTGGGCCTCACGAGCGGTCTGGGCCGACTGGTGCTTCGGGATCTTCCGCACCGACCCGGCGGCCGAACGCCACCGCGGCCTCACCTTCGTGCTCGTGCCGCTCGACTCACCGGGCGTCACCGTCCGTCCGATCGCGCAGCTCGACGGTGACACCGGTTTCGCCGAGATCTTCTTCGACGATGTGCGCGTCCCGGTGGCGAACACGCTCGGCGACGTGAACCAGGGCTGGCGGGTGGCGATGGCCACCGCCGGCTTCGAGCGGGGCGTGAGCCTGCGCAGCCCCGCACGGTTCAGCGCCGCCGCCGACCGGCTCGTCGCGCTGTGGCGCGAGCACGCGGATCCCTCCGACGACGCGCTCCGTGATGCGGTGGCCGATGCCTGGATGCAGGCCGAGGGCTACAAGCTGCACACCTACATGACGGTCACGCACATGATCGACGGCGGGACCATCGGCGCCGAGGCGAGCCTCAACAAGATCTTCTGGAGCGAGATGGATCTCCGCATCCACGAGCTCGCACTCGACATCGTCGGTCCCGACGCCGAACGGATGGACGGACCCTTCGAACGCTGGGTCGATGGCTTCCTGTTCTCGCTGTCCGGACCGATCTACGCGGGAACCAACGAGATCCAGCGCAACATCATCGCCGACCGCGTGCTCCAGCTACCGCGGGGTGCCTGATGCGCTTCGCGTTCACCGACGACCAGACGCTGTTCGCCGACGGGTTGCGCGACCTCCTCGCGAAGGAGTGCACGCCGGCACGTGTGCGCGCCGCGTGGGACGACGGCACCGGCCACGACGCCGCCCTCTGGGATCATCTCGCCGAGATGGGCGTGTTCGGCATGCTCGTGCCCGAGGCCGCGGGCGGCCTCGGCGGTACCGAGGTCGATCTCGTCCTGTTGCTCGAGGAGCTCGGGCGGGCCGCGGCGCCGGGCCCGGTCCTCGAGAGCGCAGCGGTCGTGGCGCCTGTGCTCGGCGACGCCGCGGTCGTCGGCACCGCCGCCCTCGACGGTTCACCGTACGTGCCCCACGCCCAGGTCGCGTCGGTCGTGCTCGTGCCGGGTGGGGTGCTGCGGCTCGACGACGCCACGTTGGCGCCCGTCGACGGCATCGACGGTGGCCGGCGGCTCTTCACCGTCGAGGGCGGCACGGTCGAGGCGCTCGACTACGACGTGGAGCTCGCGTTCGACCGGGGTGCACTGGCCGCGGCCGCGTACCTGGTCGGCCTCGGCGAGCGGATGATCGACGTCGCCGCCGAGTACGCGCGACAGCGCGAGCAGTACGGCCGGCCGATCGGGGTGAACCAGGCGGTGAAGCACCTGCTGGCCGACGCGCTCCTGAAGGTCGAGTTCGCCAAACCCGCGGTCTACCGCGCCGCCTGGTCCGTTGCCAAGCGCGCGCGTACTCGCAGCCGCGACGTCTCGATGGCGAAGGCGTTCGCCAGCGACGCCGCCTACCGCTCGAGCCGGAGCGCGATGCAGGTGCACGGCGCGATCGGGTATACGTGGGAAGCGGACCTCCAACTCTGGATGAAGAAGGCGTGGGCGTTGCAGCGCGCGTGGGGCGATGCCACCTTCCACCGCCGCCGCGTCGCCGACGCGGTCCTGGCGGTCGCCCCGTGACCCGCGCCGACCTCGAGTTCGGCACCATCCCCCGCCTGGTGCGCGCCAGTGCCCAGCGCTTTCCCGAGCTCGACGGACTGGTCGACGGCGACGTGCGACTCTCGTTCCCCGAGCTCGCCGGTCGCATCGACGAGGCGGCCCGGGCGTTCATGGCCACCGGCCTGCAACCGGGCGACCGGGTCGGCGTGTGGGCGCCGAACATCGGCGAGTGGGTGATCGCCGCGCTCGGCGCGCTCGGTGCCGGTGGCGTGCTGGTCCCCCTCAACACGCGGTTCAAGGGTGCCGAGGCGACCTTCGTGCTCGGCCGCAGCCGGGCGCGCTTCCTCTGCACCGTGAACGGCTTCCTCGGCAACGACTACTTCGCCATGCTCCGCGACGCCGGTCCGCGACCGGAGGCCCTGGAGCACATCGTCGTGCTGAAGGGTGACGCGCCGGGAGGCACCGTCCCGTTCGCGGACTTCCTGTCCCGCGCCGGCGACGTCACGCCGGAGGCGGCGCGCGCCCGCGCCGACGCGATCGCGCCCGACGACGTCGCCGACATCATCTTCACGTCCGGCACCACCGGGAAGCCCAAGGGTGCGATGACGACGCACGCGCAGACACTGCGCACGTTCGACGCGTGGGCGAACACCGTCGGGCTCGTGGAGGGCGATCGCTACCTGGTGGTCAACCCGTTCTTCCACACGTTCGGGTACAAGGCCGGCATCATCGCCTGCTTCATCAAGGGCGCCACCATCGTGCCCGAGCCGGTGTTCGACGTGCCGCAGGTGCTCGCCCACGTCGCCCGCGAGCGCATCTCGGTGCTGCCCGGACCACCGACGCTGTACCTCTCGATCCTCGACCATCCCGAACGCGACCGGTTCGATCTCTCGTCGCTTCGGCTGGCGGTGACCGGCGCCGCCGCGGTCCCGGTCGAGATGATCCGACGCATGCGCGAAGAGCTCACCTTCGCCACCATCGTCACCGCCTACGGGCTCACGGAGTCGACCGGCACGGTGTCGATCTGCCGCCCCGACGACGATCCCGAGACCATCTCGCACACGTCGGGGCGGGCCATCGACGGCGTCGAGGTGAGGATCGTCGACGACGACGGCGCCGAGGTGGCGAGGGGTGAACCCGGTGAGATCGTGTGCCGGGGCTTCAACGTGATGGTCGGGTACTTCGAGGACGACGCCGCGACCGGCGAGGCCATTTACGCCGACGGCTGGTTGCACACCGGCGACATCGGCGTCATGGACGACCGTGGCTACCTGCAGATCACCGATCGCAAGAAGGACATGTTCATCGTGGGCGGGTTCAACGTCTACCCGGCCGAGGTCGAGAACTCGATCCTCGAGCATCCCGATGTCGCGCAGGTGGCCGTGGTCAGCGCACCCGATCCCCGGATGGGCGAGGTCGGGGTCGCGTTCGTCGTTCCCCGCGCCGGCGCGTCGATCGATCCCGACGAGCTGTGCGCGTGGTGCGCGCCCCGCATGGCGAACTACAAGGTGCCGCGGCGCGCGATCGTCGTCGACGCGCTGCCGGTGAACGCCAGCGGCAAGGTCCTGAAGTTCGAGCTGCGGGAGAAGGTCTGACCATGGAGACGCGCCACACCGCGACGCGGGCGATCGTCACCGGCGCCGGTTCCGGCATCGGTCGCGCCACCGCTCGGCGCCTGGCCGCCGAAGGTGCGGCCGTCGCCTGTCTCGACGTCAAGGGCCACGACGAGACCGCGTCCGGGATCGTGGCCGACGGCGGTCGGGCCTGGGGCTACGAGTGCGACGTCACCGACGCCGAGGCGGTGGCGCGCAGCGTCGACCTCGCGTTCGTGGAGCTCGGTGGCCTGAACGTGGTGTGCAACATCGCCGGGATCGGCAACTTCTACCGGACGGAGACCCTGGATCCGGCCGTGTTCGACCGCATCATCGCGGTGAACCTGCGGGGCACGTTCCTCGTCTGCCGCTTCGCCTTGCCGCACCTGCTCGAAGCGGGTGGCGGCGTGATCGTGAACACGACATCGGTGTCGGGCATCGTGGGCAACCCGTGGAACGCGGCGTACGCGGCGTCGAAGGGCGGCGTCCTGATGCTGACCAAGGCGCTGGCGGCCGAGTACCGCCACCGCGGCGTGCGCGTGAACGGCGTGGCGCCGGGGATGGTGGCCACCGACCTCAGCGCCGGGTTCGCCGACTTCTTCGCCCGCGAGCAGATCGACCTCGGCGAGTTCGGTCGGGGCGCACCGGTCCGCGCCGCCGAGCCCGACGAGATCGCGGCCGCCTTCGCCTACATCGCGTCGGACGACGCCGCCTACATGTCGGGCGCCATCATGGTGCTCGACGGCGGCGCCACCGCGTGAGCGTGAGCGAGCCGGGTATCCCGGCGAGCAGCGAACGCGCCATGGAGTCGGCGTGAGCGTGAGCGAGCCGGGAATTTCGGCGAGCAGCGAACGCGCCATGGAGTCGGCATGAGCGAGACCGCGTGACGACACCCGTCCCGGTCGTCGTGGGTGTCGGTCAGGTCACGCACCGGGACGACGACGATCCCGCTCCCGCGGAGCCCCTCGCCCTCATCGCCACCGCGGCGCGGGCGGCCGACGCCGACGCCGGTGGCGGTCTGCTGGCGCGGGTCGACCTGCTCGACCTGATGCCGGTCGGTTCGTGGCCGTACGACGATCTCGCCGGGGTGGTCGACGACCGGCTGGCGCTCGACGTCTCGCCCGCGCGCCGTCGGGTCCACGCCACCGGGGGCGAGACGCCGATCCGTGTGCTCGACGCCGCGGCGGCCCGCATCGCCGCCGGTGACGCCCGCGTGGTCCTGCTCGCCGGTGCCGAGGGCACCCGGGCCGCGACCCGCGCCCGCCGGGCCGGCCGCGCGTTGCCGTGGACGCCCGCGAGCGACCGCTCGGCCATCCCCGCGCTCGGGCCCGAGCTCGCCGGCGCGTTCGCGGTCGGCATCCGCCGCGCCCTCAACTGCTTCCCGCTCTACGAGCACGCCCTGCGTGCCCACGAGGGCCGCACGCTCGACGACGCCCAGGACGAATCGGCGCGGATGTGGGCCGGGCTCGCCGCCGTCGCCGCCACCAACCCGCACGCGTGGTCGCGCACCGGTGCCACCGCGGCCGGGGTGGCGTCGGTCGGTCCCGACAACCGCATGGTCTCGTTCCCGTATCCGAAGGCACTGACCGCGAACCCGTTCGTGAACCAGGGCGCGGCGTTGCTGGTGACCGACACCGAGACCGCCCGGGCCGCGGGTGTACCGGAGGATCGCTGGGTGTACCCGCTCGGCGGCGCCGGCGCCGACGAGCCGGGCGACCCCCGCTCCCGCGTCGCCTACCACCGGGTGCCGGCGCTCGACGCCACCATCCGCGAGGTCCGTGAGGTGACCGGCATCGACGTGGCCGACGAGGAGGTCGTCGAGCTGTACAGCTGCTTCCCGGCGATGCCCAAGCTCACCCGCCGCGCCCTCGGGCGCGCCGACGACGCACCGATCTCGGTGACGGGTGGGCTCTCGTTCTTCGGTGGCCCGGGCAGCAACTACCTGACGCACTCGGTCGCGGCCGTGGTCGAGCGCATCCGCACCGAGGGCGGTCGCGGCTTCGTGCACGGCGTCGGCATGTTCAACACCAAGCACCACGCGCTGATCCTGGCCGATCACCCGCGCGACGACGGTCGGTACCCGGCCCCGCGCCACGACGTCGGGGCGGCCCGCCCCCCGGTGGAGCCGCCCGTCCCGGTCGACGAGGCCTACACCGGTCCCGGCGCGATCCTCACGTGCACCGTCACCTACGCGCGCGACGGCACCCCGGAACGCGGCGCGGTGATCGGGACCGGCACACGGGGCGAGCGGTTCGCCGCTCGCGTCGATCCCGACGGCGACACGCTCGCCGACCTGACCTCGGGGTCGGAGCCCGTCGGCCGGGAGGGCACGGTGATCGGCGGCGACGTTCCCTGCTTCAGGTTCTGAGGCGATGCCGCGCCACCGTGTCCGGAGCGCGGGACGGCGGAGCGGGATCCGCCATTGAAAGGCGCTACCGTGCCTCTCGACGTCTGCGCGTGCAGAAGGAGAAGGAATTGAACCGAGACAAGTTCTTCATCGGGGGCGACTGGGTCGACCCGGCCGGGAACGAGACGCTGGCGGTGATCTCGCCGTCGACCGAGGAGGTCATCGCCAAGGTCCCCGATGCGACCACCGCCGACGTCGACCGTGCCGTCGCCGCCGCCCGGGAGGCGTTCGACCGCGGCCCGTGGCCGCAGATGTCGCCGGCTGAGCGCGCCGACATCATGGCGGCGCTCTCCGGGATCCTGCAGAGCCGGTACGAGGAGATCGCCCGCACCATCTCCGAGGAGATGGGCTCGCCGATCTCCTTCTCGGTGATGGGTCAGGTCTTCGCCGCCACCATGGTGCTCGACTACTACACCGGGCTGGCCAGGGAGTACGCGTTCGAGGAGCGCCGGCAGGGCGTGCTGGGCCCCACCCTCGTCCGCCGCGAGCCGGTCGGCGTCGTCGGCGCCATCGTGCCGTGGAACGTGCCGCTGTTCGTCACCATGCTGAAGCTGGCCCCCGCGCTCGCGTCGGGCTCGACCGTGGTGCTGAAGCCGGCCCCGGAGACGCCGCTGAACGCGTACCTCCTGGCCGAGGCGGTGCAGGAGGCCGGGCTCCCGGCGGGGGTCCTCAACATCGTGCAGGCCGGCCGCGAGGTCGGCGAGCACATCGTCACCCACCCCGACGTCGACAAGATCTCCTTCACCGGGTCGACTGTCGCGGGCAAGAAGATCGCCGCGTTGTGTGGCGAGCAGCTGAAGCGTTGCACGCTCGAGCTCGGCGGCAAGTCGGCGGCGATCATCCTCGACGACGCCGACCTCTCGACCACGATCCCGGGCCTGATGCCCAACGCGCTCATGAACAACGGCGAGGCGTGCGTAGCCCAGACCCGCATCCTCGCGTCGCGGTCGCGCTACGACGAGGTCGTCGACGCGTTGGCGGAGGCCGTCGGGAGCTCGAAGGTCGGTGAGCCGCTCGACCAGGAGACCGCGGTCGGTCCGCTGTTCGCGTCCCGCCAGCGCGACCGGGTCGAGGGCTACATCGCCAAGGGCAAGGACGAGGGCGCCCGGCTCGTCACCGGTGGCGGCCGGCCGGCGGGCTTCGACAAGGGCTGGTACGTCGAGCCCACGCTCTTTGCTGACGTCGACAACACGATGACGATCGCACAGGAGGAGATCTTCGGGCCAGTCCTCGTGGCCATCCCCTACGACGACGTCGAGGATGCGCTCGCCATCGCCAACGACTCGAACTACGGCCTCTCGGGTTCGGTGTGGACGTCCGACCCGCAGGCGGGTGTCGAAGTTGCGCGTCGGGTGCGCACCGGCACGTACGGCATCAACGGCATGGGCATGGACTTCGCGTCGCCGTTCGGTGGCTTCAAGGAGTCGGGCATCGGCCGCGAGCTCGGGCCCGAGGGGCTCGAGGGGTTCCTGGAGCCGAAGACGATCGTGCTGCCGCAAGGCTTCGAACCTGCCTGAGCACACGCGCGTCAGCCTGCGGGTCGACGTCGCCGACGTCGCGCCCGCGGGCGTGCGCGTGCTCGCGGCCGATGTCTACACACCTGCAGTCATGGGCGATCGCCCGGTGGTGTGCTGCTGCGTGCCCGGTGGCGGCATGTCACGCGGGTACTTCGACCTGCAACCACCGCCCCCGCTCGGCAACTACTCGATGGCGCGGCACCTGACCGACCGCGGGTTCGTGGTGGTCACCCTCGACCCACCGGCGGTGGGAGAGAGCGACGAGCCGGACGACGGCTACGCGCTCACGCCCGATGTCGTTGCCGACGTGCACGCGCGTGCGTTCGACCAGCTGCTCGCCCGGTGGCCCGACGCGACCCGCATCGGGGTCGGGCACTCGGCCGGCGCGCTGCTGACCGTGGTGCAGCAGGCGCGGCACCGCAGCTACGACGCCCTCGGGCTCCTCGGCTTCGGTCGCGGGGGGCACGAGCAATTCGCCCTCACCATCGGGGAGCGCGAGCAGGCGGGCGGGATCGTCGCGCTCACCCGCGAGCGCTTCGGCACCCCGTTGCCGGGAGGTTCCACGTCGACGTCGCCGTTCCTGCTCGGCGGCATGGACGTCCCGCCGGACGTGCTCGCCGCGCTCGGCGCGGTGAAGAGCAGGCTGCTTGCCGTCGTGGGTCTCGTCTCGATGATCCCCGGCAGCGTCGACACCGAGATGGCCGCGGTCGACGTGCCGGTGTTCCTCGGGGTCGGAGACCACGACATCGTCGGCGATCCGCACGCCATCCCGGCGTGCTTCCCGGCGTGCCGCGACTTCACCCTGTTCGTGCTTTCGGGCACCGGCCACAACCACAACGTGGCGCCCGGGCGCGAGGTCCTGTGGGACCGCCTGGCCGGGTGGGCGGCGCTGGTCTGACCCGGGGCAGGCCCGGGCCGCCGTGGCGAACGCTCCGAGACCCGGTCAGGGCGGTCAGGGGTGCAGGTGCTTGCCGAGGAAGGTGCGGGCCTCGAGCGCGATCTCGGCGTCCTCGGGGGCGCCGAAGAACCCGCCGTGGGGCATCGCCTCCCACACGTGCAGCTCGGCTTCCACGCCGGCGGCGCGCAGCTTGCGGTGGAAGCGCACCGTGTTGGAGAGGAAGAGGTCGCGCGTCCCGGCCTGCAGGAAGGTCGGGGGAAAGCCGGCGACGTCGCCGAAGATCGGTGAGAGGTAGGGGTCGGTGAGGTCGTGGTCGCCGGCGTACAGCGCGATCGAATCGGTGAGCCGGCTCACGAGCACGTAGTCGATGCCGGCGTTCGTGTCGAAGGTGTCGCCCGACTCGGTGAGATCGATCTCGGGCGTGAAGAGCATGAGTGCCGCGGGCATCGGCAGGCCCTCGTCGCGGGCGCGGAGCAGCATGGCGGCGACGAGATTGCCGCCGGCCGAGCCGCCGTCGACCACGATGCGTTCGGGCGGCCGCTGCTCGAGCAGGGCGCGGTAGACGGCCACGCAGTCGTCGAGCGGCGCCGGGTACGGATGGTCGGGCGGCATCCGGTAGTCGACCGACCAGGTGTGCAGCCCGGCGCGCGTCGCCGCGCTCGTCGCCATGAGCCGGCACGCCTCGCCGCCGCCGGCGATCAAGGCACCGCCGTGGATGTCGAGCAGCACGGGCGCGTCGTCACCCGCATCGGCGCCCTCGGGAGTGATCACGAACACGTCGACGTCGGCGATGCGGGTCGCCTCGACGGACGCGGGCAGGTCGGCGGCACTGGCCGCGAAGCCGGTGACGATCGCGGTGTCCATCTCGGCGATGCGCGCCTTCCACGCCGCGGCGTCGTCGAGGGCGGGCATCGCCTGCGGGTGCGCCAGCCGGTCCGCGACCATCGCCGATCCGACGGCCATCGCCGCCTGCGCGTGGGGGCTCACGGTCTCGGGCACGCGGACCGTGCGTTCGAGGCGGAGGGTGCCGTCGGGGCTGGAGTCGGTCATGGCGGAACGCTATCGGGGCCCGATGTCCGCCGGCGACTACGTGCCGCGCACCTTCATGCCCGCGGCCCGATAGATCGCATCGATGACGCGCATGTTGGCGACGGAGTCCGAGGGGGGCGTCAGCGTCGGCTCGCCCCGGAGCACCGCCGCGCAGAACGCCTCGAGCTGCACGTCGTACGTCTTGACGCGGGGGACGTGCTCCGTTCTGGTCTGGCCGTCGACGGTGACCCGGACCCGGTGGTACATCTGAGGGTTCGTCGGGTTGAACACGCGCAGCTCGCCGCGCTCGCCGACCACCCGGGCCTGCAACTTGAGCACCGACGTCGACCACATCGAGGTCTCGATGGAGCCGGTGTGGCCGGATGGAAACCGGAGCTCGGCGCGCATCGCCCGGTCGATGTCCGGACCACGCAGCTTCGGCGTGGCGCTCACGACCTCGGGTTCTTCCCCGCCGAGGGTGCGAACCATGTGCACGGCGTAGCACCCCGCGTCCATGAGCGCGCCGCCCCCGAGCTCGTACTGGTAGCGGATGTCGGAGAACACGGGGAGTGGAAAGCACATCGCCGCGCTCACGTGGCGCAGCGTTCCGAGCTCCCCGCCGCGCACGATCTCCAGCATGCGCGTGGCGAGTGGGTGGTAGCGCCAGTGGAACGCCTCCATCAGCACGAGCCCGGTGCGCGCCGCGGTCGCCGCGTTCTGCTCGGCTTCCGCTGCGTTCGCGGTGAGCGGTTTCTCGCAGAGCACGTGCTTCCCCGCCTCGAGCGCGGCATCGGTCCAACGCGCGTGGAGCCCGTTGGGCAAGGGGTTGTAGACCGCGTCGATGTCGGGCGACGCGATCAATGCGGCGTAGTCGTCCAGGACCTGCGGCACGCCGTGCTTCGCCGCGAACGTGTCGGCCCGGCCGCGGTCCCGCGCCGCGATCGCGACCACCTCCGCCTCGGCCGTCACCCGCGCCGGCCGGATGACGGCGGCCGGCGTGATCCGCGCCGCGCCCAGCACCCCGATGCGAATCGCGTCCATCGATCCTCCGCCCCTGCTCCTGGCCGCTCGTCGCGCCCCAGGCTAGGGGAGTCGTCGGTAGGCTCCCCGACGCACGCGCAGAGGCCTCTGCCGTCCCTCCGTGAAGGAGTGCGTCCACGTGATCACCGACGCACCGATCGTCGTGCGGGCCGCGGTGGCCGTCGTCGTGGTGGGCGTCCTCGCGGCCCTGCTCGAGCTCACCGGTGCCGATCTCACCGTCGCGTCGATCGTCCTGCTGCTCGCGGTCGCGGCGCTGGCCGTGCTGGGGTACGCGTCCGGCCTCGCCGCCGCCCTGTCGAGCACCGCGCTGCTCAACTACTACTTCACGCCGCCCCTGCACTCGTTCCGTATCGGCCAGGCGGACGACATCGTCGCGCTGATCGCGTTCGTGTCCGTCTCGCTGTTCGTCGCGGCCGCGATCGCCCGGTTGAACGAGCTTCGCCGGCGGGCGCGGGTGAGCGAGCGTGAAGCCAGGTTGCGGGCGAGCCTCGCGGACGAGGTGCGGCGGGGTACGGCGCGCGCGTCGGTGCTACAGGAGCTCTCCGAGGGGCTGATGACGCTGTTCGAGCTGTCCGCGTGCGCGGTGTCGGAGCCGGCCGACGCGGTGGACGCGGCCGGTGAGCCCGACGACGTCGTGATCAGCACGCCGCCGCTGCTCGTCACGCTCCGGTCCACGCGCACGCTCCGGGATGACGAGATCGAGACCATCACGGGCGTCGCGGGCGCGGTGGCGACGCTGCTCGAGCTCGAGCGCGTCGATGCGGTCGCCCGTGAACAACGCGTCCAAGGCGAGCTGGACCGGTCACGCGCCGGTTTCCTCACCGGGGTCACCCACGACCTCCGAACACCGCTCGCCACCATCAAGGCCGCGACCGCGGCGCTCCTCGCGGAGGACTCCCGCCTGGACCCCACCGAGCGCCGGGAGCTGCTCGAGGACACCTTCGCCGAAGCGGCCCGGCTCGAAGGGCTGGTGAACAAGGTGCTCGAGCTCACGCGGATCCGTGCCGGCGCACTCCGACCCGAGCTCGTGACCGTGTCCGCCGTCGACCTCGTGCGCCTCGCGGTCGACCGTTCCGGACGCACGCTCGACGGGCGGACGATCAACCTCGACTTCGATCCCGAGCTGCCGGACGTGTGCGTCGACGCGCTGTTCATGGAACACGTGCTCGTGAACCTGTTCGAGAACATCGCCGTCCACGACCCGTCCGGCGGCGCCATCGACGTGCGTGGCGGTGTGCGGGGCCCGTGGTTCGAGCTGCGGGTGATCGACCACGGCCCCGGCATCCCCGTGTCGGAGCGCGAGCGGGTCTTCGACGAGTTCTTCCGCCTCGGTGCTCCGACCGACGGGCAGGGAACCGGGCTCGGCCTGGCGATCGTGCGCGCGCTCGTGCTCGCCAACGAGGGCGCGGTGCGGTGCGAGGCGACGCCCGCCGGTGGGGCAACCTTCGTGCTCGACCTGCCCGTCGCGAACGAGGAGGAGACACTGTGAGCGCGATCCTCTTGGTGGAGGACGACCGGATGTTGCGTCGCGCGTTGCGGGCGAGCTTCCGCAACTGGGACTTCGACGTCGCCGAGGCGGGGAGCGGCGAGGAGGCGCTCTCCATGGTCTCGGACAGCCCGCCCGACCTCGTGGTGCTCGATCTCACCCTGCCCGGCATCGACGGGCTCGAGACGCTCCGGCACCTGCGCACGTTCACCGACGTGCCCGTCGTCGTGCTGACCGTGCGCGATTCCCTCCGCGACAAGATCAGCGCCTTCGAGTCCGGTGCCGACGACTACGTGCTGAAGCCGTTTGCGCCCGAGGAGCTGCTCGCGCGCTCGCGGGCTCACCTCCGCCGGTCGGCGGGCGAGCACCAGCCCGCGACCGTGCGCGCCGGCGACCTCGAGATCGACCTGGCCAAGAGCTTCGTGACCTGGCGGGGCGAGGTGGTCCAGCTCACGCCCACGGAGTTCCGCCTGCTCGAGGTCCTGCTCGCGCACCGCGGCAAGCTGGTGACCCGCGAACAGCTGCTCGAGGAGGTGTGGGGCTCGCGCCGGGCGAGCGACCGCGGGCGCGTCCGCGTGTTCATGGTCCACCTGCGCCGGAAGCTCCACGACGACGCCGCCCGGCCCCGCCTCATCCTCACCGAGCCCGGTCTCGGCTACCGCTGGATCAGCGACGACGAGGCGCTCGACGACTGACAGAGTCCCGTCACGCGCGCGAATTCTTCCGTTGGTTTGCTCAGATTTACGAAAGCAAGCCGTAGGTCTTCCGTAATCGTCGCGTGACCGGGATGAGATCCGGCGTTCGCGCCCCGTCCGTACGTTCGCTTCCGGCGCCTGCACCGCGCGCGCCGGGGGCTGTCCGCGGAAGAGGGAGTGTCGGGTGTCCAGAGGCAAGAAATTCTTCCTGTTGACCACGCTCACGCTGATCGCGCTCATCGCGGTCGGCCAGCTCAACCATCACGCGGACCCCGGAGGCCCGGCGGGCCAGGGCAACGGCACCGTGCTGAACGCCACCAAGGCCGCCACCAACAACCCGTTGGGCATCACCAAGGTGCCGCTGTCCGCGACCGGGATGCAGACGCTGGCGAACAACGTGGCTCACGTCGCGATCTCGGTCAACTTCACCTGGCTCCTGATCACGGGCTTCCTCGTGCTCTTCATGCAGGTGGGGTTCGCGTTCCTGGTGACCGGGCTCACACGCGCGAAAAACGCCGGCCACATGATGATGATGAACCTGGTGTCGTTCGTGGTCGCGCTGATGGCGTATTACGCCGTCGGGTTCGCGTTCCAGTTCGGTGGGATCGCACCGATCGCCAACCTCGGCGGCACGTCGCCGTTGACGTCGATGTTCGGTCACGGCAGCGCCGGCGTCATCGGGCTGCACGGGTTCTTCCTGCAGTCGGGGAACACCTACGACGTCGGCGTGCTGGCGTTCTTCCTGTTCCAGGTCGTGTTCATGGAGACGGCCGGCTACATCATCATCGGCGCGATCGCCGAGCGCATCAGCTTCGCGGGGTTCCTCTTCGCCGAGGTCGCGATGGGCGCGATCGTCTACCCCATCTATGGCAACTGGGTGTGGGGTGGTGGTTGGCTCTCGAAGCTCGGTACGTCGCTCCACCTCGGTCACGGCGCGGTCGACTTCGCCGGGTCCGGTGTCGTCCATGCGACCGGCGGCTGGGCCGCCCTCGCGCTGGCGATGCTGCTCGGCCCCCGCATCGGCAAATACCGAGAGGACGGGACGGTCCGGGCGTTCCCCGGGCACAACCTCGGCTACGTGGTCATCGGCACGCTGGTCCTGACCTTCGGTTGGATGGGCTTCAACCCCGGGTCGACGTTCGGCGCCACCGACCTGCGGATCGCCATCGTCGCCGTCAACACGCTGCTCGCCGCGTGCTCGGGAGCGATCATCGCGATGGCCTGGACCAATTGGAAATGGGGGAAGCCGGACATCTCGATGACGTGCAACGGCATGCTCGCCGGGCTCGTCGCGATCACCGCGCCCTGTGCCTTCGTGGCCCCGTGGGCCTCAGTGGTGATCGGCATCATCGCCGGCATGCTCGTGTGCTGGAGCGTCGAGTTCTTCGACAAGAAGGCCCGGGTCGACGACCCGTGCGGCGCCATCTCCGTGCACGGGATGTGCGGCGCGTGGGGAGTGCTCGCGGTCGGGCTCTTCGCCGACGGCACCTACGGCATCGGTTGGAACGGTGTCTCGACCTCGGCGTTGCACGGTGTCCAGGGCATCTTCTACGGCGACCCGGGACAGCTCGGTGCCCAGATCATCGACATGGTCGTCGGCTTCATCTGGGCGTGGGGGGTCATGTGGCTGCTCTTCCGGATCGCCATGCGCTTCATCAAGACGAGGGTCGACCCCGAGGTCGAGATCGCCGGTCTCGACGAGGGCGAGTTCGGACAGATCTGCTACCCGGACTTCGTCCTCCGCACGGAGACCGACATCGGCGTCACCCACGAGCTGGACGCGCCGGTCGGCACGTCGGCGGCGACACCCGTGACATCCGAATAACCGGTCGTGGGCGGCCGGTGGAGATCACCGGCCACTCACCTCCCGGTGGGCTACCCATTGAGTCATTCGTAGATCGACGAGCCAGGAGGCTCAGATGAAGATGGTCATCGCGGTGATCAAGCCGTTCAAGATCGAGGAGGTGACGGACGCGCTGAACAAGCTCGGCGTCTCCGGTGTCACGCTCATCGAGGTCCGTGGGCACGGTCGCCAGAAGGGGCACACCGAGGTCTACCGCGGTGCGGAATATCGCATCGAGTACCTCCCGAAGGTCCGACTCGAGATCGTGTGCGAAGACGCCGACGCCGAGAAGATCGCGACCACGATCAGCGAGAGCGCCCGCACCGGGAAGATCGGCGACGGGAAGTTCTGGATCGTGCCGGTCGAGACCGTCGGGCGCATCCGTACCGGGGAGCTCGGCAGTGATGCGCTCTGAGCTCGGCAGAGCCGAGGGGGCGACGAGGGTGGCCGGCACCGACAAGTACCGCGCCTCCCTCGTGCGCATGCTCGAAGGCTCGCTCGCTCCCGGCGAGACGATCGTGGCGATCCTGCCCTTCGCGAGCACGCTCAAGCGCCCGAAGGCACCGGATGCGCCGCGCGGGAAGAAGGGCAAGGTCCGGGTCGGGATCTACCAGTCGTGGCGGCGGTACCGGCCTCTCGTGCTCACCAACCGGCGGCTGTTCGTGTTCGAGACCGGCCGCACCCCGAATGCTCGTGAGGTGCTCGCCTCCTACCCGGTCGGCGACGTCGGCATGGGCGCGGTGACCGACGCCGGCCGCGGCGTCTCCCGGTTCGGGCTCGACTTCCCCGACGCGGGACGGGTGCCCTTCGAAGCGGGACGTCGCGAACGTGAGGATCTGGCCGTGCTCGCGGCGCAGTTGGGCCGCGCAGGAGACGACGTTCGCTGACTACGTTGGGGGACCGGATCCCCGTGCGCAGATCAAGAGGGGGTACCGGAGACGGAACCCGCCGTGAGCCCTTCGCGATTCGTCGGCCAGAGCCTTCCCCTGAGGCTGCTGCCGTGGCTGCTCATCCTCGTGGGCGCCTGCACCGCGGTCGCAGGCGGGAGCCGCGCGGTGCTGGGCGTGCTGGTGTTGGCGCTGGGTGCCTTCGCCAAGGTGGCCGTGCCCTGGCGCTTCGTCGTCGTCGACGAGGGCATCGGACTGTGGTTCGGATTCGGGAAGCGGCGCTTTCTGCCCCGAGACGAGGTGACGGTGCACGTCGATCTCGCCGGCGTCCGCGTGCAGCCGAAGTCCGAGCACTTCGGCTATCCGCTGACCGACGGGATCGGCAACCGTCGGGCTGCCGTCCTGAAAGCGGTCCTCGAGGAACACGGCTTCCGGGTCGCCCGCTGAGCGCCCGCGCTACCCCAGCCCCCGCCGGTCAGCGCGCCGACTCGATTCGACGCACGAGGCCGTGGTCGCGGATGAGCTGGCCGGAGCCGGCGTCGTACTCGTAGAGCTCGCCGTAGCGGCCCCAGTTGATGGCGAGCTCGAGTTGGCGTTGTGCGTCCGGTTCGCTGAAGCTGCGTCGGAGCAGGTCGAGGAAGAACCGTTCGCTGAGGGTGCCGTCGGTGGTGGCGGCAAGCGAGTTGCAGATGGCGCGGACGAGTGGGGCGTGCTCGTAGGCGTGTTCGGCGAAGAGCTCCTTGCTGGTGAGGATGTCGGCAGCGGTGATCTCGCGGCCGGCCTCCGTGATCTGCAGGTCTGCGTCTTCCACGGTGGCGAAGCCGAGGAGCTCGGCGGCGTCGACGAGGGGGAGCAGATCGTCGACCTCGAAGACGAGCTGCTCGGCGAGCTTGGGCAGGTCTTCGCGGCCTCCGACCGCGAGCAGCATCTCGAGGAGGCCGGCGAGGCCTCCGACGGTGGCGTCCGGGAGCGGCTGTTCGCCCGGAGAGATGGTCGCGTTCGTGGCCGCCGCCACTGCCTGCGCTTCGGCTTCTCGGTGTCCGGTCATGATCTCGTAGATCTCGTCGACGATCGAGATGAAGGCGGGGTCGCGCCGGTCGCGTGGCCGGGGGAGCTCGACGTCGAGCTCGGCGCGGATGCGTCCGGGGTTGGATCCGAGGACGAAGACGCGGTCGGCGAGGAGGACGGATTCTTCGATGTTGTGGGTGACGATGAGCATGGCTTTGGTGGGGAAGTCGGCGCCGGCCCACAACTTGAGGAGCTCGCTGCGGAGGTTCTCGGCAGTGAGGACGTCGAGAGCGGAGAACGGTTCGTCCATGAGCAGGGCGTCGGGTTCGACGACCAGCGCGCGGGCGAAGCCGACGCGTTGGCGCATGCCCCCGGAGAGCTCCTTCGGGAAGGCCGATTCGAACCCGTCGAGGCCGATGAGGTCGATGACGCGCTCGGCGTTGTCGTGACGAGCGGTCTCGGGGACGCCGCGGGCTTCGAGCCCGAGCTCGACGTTCTGACGCACGGTGAGCCACGGCAGGAGCGCGAAGGTCTGGAACACCATGGCCGTGCCCGGGTTGGCGCCGTCGAGGGGTCGGCCGCGGTAGGTGATGGTCCCGGTGGTGGGCGCGATGAGTCCGGCGATGCAGCGCAAGAGGGTGCTCTTGCCCGAGCCGGACTTGCCGAGCAGCGCCACGATCTCGCTCCCGTGGAGCTCGAAGTCGATGCCGTCGAGCACGACGAGGGGTTGGCCGTCGGGGGTGGTGAAGTTCTTGGTGACGTGTTCGACCGCGATGATGGTGTCGCCGAGCTCGCCGTCGCCGGCGGGCGTGGGCCGGGTGGTGTGAGTGGGAGTCACGGCGCTCTCCTCGTGGTCAGAGCGAGTACTTGGTCTCGGCGAGGCGGTAGAGGCGACGCCAGAAGAGCCGGTTCACGAGCACGACGAAGAGGCTCATGACCGCGACGCCGAGGAGCACCTCGGGGAAGTCGCCGTTCGTCGTGGCCTGCGCGATGTAGGCGCCGAGGCCGGAGGCGACGAGGGTCTGGTGGTTGTAGGTGACGACTTCGGCGATGATCGCCGCGTTCCAGGCGCCACCGGCGGCGGTGATCCCACCGGTGACGTAGTAGGGGAAGATCGCCGGGAGGATGAACCGGCGCCAGCGTTGCCACCCGGTCACGTCGAAGTCGTCCATGGCTTCGCGCAGGTCCGATGGGATCGCCGACGCACCGGCGATGGTGTTGAAGAGGATGTACCACTGCGCGCCCATCGCCATGAGCAGGATGCCCCCGATGTTCAGGCCGATGCCGGTGGCGATGAACACCGCGATGACGAACGGGAAGATGAAGTTGGCGGGGAAGCTCGCGAGGACCTGCACGAGCGGTTGCGCGGAACGGGCGATGCGCGGGTTCATCCCGATCTTGACGCCGATGGGCACCCAGATCAGCGACCCGATGATCACGATCACGACCACCCGCAGAAACGTGTAGCAGCCGAGCACGAGCACATGCGGCACGGCACCCAGGCCGACCGTGTCCGCGATGTACCGCAGACCCAGGTACGCGCCCCAGACACACACGCCACCGACGACGACCGCGAACACGATGTCGCCGACCCGCCGCCGGACGTCGGAGTGGAGGGGA
>DATBBL010000047.1:0-14835 GCA_036271015.1 Acidimicrobiia bacterium | reverse complement strand
ACGGGTACGCGAACCCGACGATGCGAGCGATCGAGAGCACCGCGACTCCGATGCACGCCAGCACGGTCAATGCGCACCGCAACGCGAAGCGATCACCGGCCCGCCAGGCCGCGATGGCGGCGCCGACCACGAGGAACAGCCCGATCGGGATAGGCGTCCCTCGCGGGGCCACCGCACCGAGGAACGTCGGTTCGTGGAAGCCGATCCACGGCGCCCGCACCGAGAGCTCGAGGAACACGATCCGGAACGCGCTCCCGAACCCCAGGGTCTGGTGGTCGGTGAGCCAGAAGTCGACGAGGTCGCGGAGGTTCCCACCATCGTGCACCAGCGCATCGACGATCGGTGGCAACCACGCGACCACGAGCACCGCGATCGCGAGGAAGACGGGAGCACGGTCTCGAGCCGCGCGTGGCGGCTTCGGCGGCGGCACGAGCCCGGGTGCGCGCCGCCGGCCCCGTCCGAGCAGCGCGATCGGAACCAGCGCGACGACGAACGGCGCGTACGCCACGTGCGTCTGCGCGAGGAAGCTCGCCACCAGCGCGAGGAGCGGGAGATCCCATCGGGAATTGCGGGCCGACGTCCACGTCAGCACGAGCAGGGCGGCGAAGGGCAGCATCGCGATGTTGGGGTTCCACGGGTACCAGACCCAGGACAGCCCGAGGGACCACGAGGTCGCCCAGAAGCAGCCGATGCCGAACGTCGCCACCGCGACGCCGCCGGCTCGGTAGAGGCGGGTGGCGATGATCCACATCGCGACGCCGTTGATCAGCAGCGCGCCGAGGAGGAGGCCGCCGGTCCCGAAGACCCGGTACGGCGGGGCCAGGATCTCGAACAGCACCGGCCCGGGGTGCGACCAACCGAAGTGCGAGTACGGCCCGACCAGGGGAGTGTGGCGGGTGCCGACCTCGGCCACGCGCAGGGCGATGGTGCCGACGTCGCCGATCGGGAGCCAGTCCTGGAACGGCGTTCGGAGGAGCAGGACGAACATCGGCAGCAGCGCTCCGAGGGCCAGCCACCATCCCACCCGCCGGTGCCGGACGGGGCGCCGCTCGGCGGGCGCGGGCGCGGGCGCGGGCCCGCTCGCCAGGGCGGTCTCGAACGCGGTCGTGAGAGCGAGGAGATCCTCCGACGTCGGACTCCACGCCGGAGGGGCCTCGACCCCGCTGGGGAGCGGCATCGGGTGTGAGATGCACGGCGGCGCCCGGACCTTGCATTTTCCTTAGGATCGGAGCGATCCCGAAGGAGGTCGCATGGCCGACACCACACCCGACGGCTACCGGCTCATCTCGGCCGACAGCCACGTCAACGAGCCGCCCGACCTCTGGACGACGCGGGTGCCGGCGCGGCTGCGCGACCGGGCGCCGCGCATCGAGCGCTTCGAGCAGGGCGACGCCTGGGTGCTCGAAGGCGTCGCCGACCCGATCACGTTCGGCATGAACGCGTGCGCCGGCATGGCGCCCGAGGAGATGCGGGGCTGGATGCGCTTCGAGGAGATCCGTGCCGGCGGCTACGACCCCGCGGTGCGGCTCGAGGAGCTCGACCGCGACGGCGTCGACGCCGAGGTGCTGTACCCGACCCCGCGCCTGAACCAGGCCATCGTCGCCAATCACGACGTCGAGTACCACGAGGCGATGGTGCGCGCCTACAACGACTGGCTGTCGGAGTACGTGGAGCACGCGCCCGAGCGCTTCGGGGGGCTCGCGGTGATCCCGAACCGGGGCGTCGAGTCGGCGCTCGCCGAGATCGACCGGGTCGTCGATCGCCCCGGCGTCCGCGGGTTCGTGATGGGTTGCTACCCGAACGGCACGCTCGCGCCCACGGCCGACGACGACAAGGTGTTCGGGCGCATCGAGGAGCTCGGCGTCCCGCTGAGCATCCACGTGTCGCTCACCGACACCATGCCCGCGGCCCACCGGGTCGCACTGCCCGGTTGGGGCCGCATCTTCGACATCCCCAATCGCATGCTCGAGCTCGTCTTCGCCGGGGTGTTCGACCGGTTCCCCGGGCTCCAGATGGTCGCTGCGGAGGTCGACTGCGGCTGGTTGCCGTACGTGAAGGAGCAGATCGACAACAACTTCCAGCGCCTGGCACCGGGGAGCACGTTCCCGATCAAGCAACGCCCGAGCGAGTACATCGAACGTCACTTCCACTTCGGCTTCATGACCGACCCGGTGGGCATCCGCCTCCGCGACTCGATCGGGGTCGAGCGCATGCTCTGGTCGTCGGACTACCCGCACGTGTCGTCGGACTGGCCGACGTCGTGGCGCACCATCCTGGCGACGTTCTCCGGCGTCCCCGCCGCCGACCGGCACCTGATCCTGGCGGGGAACGCGCAGCGCCTCTACGGCTTCGGCGGCTGATCCTCCGGGTCGACGGTGTCGGCCGACGTACGGTGCTCGACGCCCTGCCCGGGCGGGTCGACGCGGTCGTCCTCGCGCGCGTCGGACTCCTCGAGGATCGCTTCCGCCTGCGCCAGGGGATCGTCGCTGCCCGCCTCCAGCTCCTCGGTGAGGAGCTCGTCGGCACGCGCCTTGGCGCGGTCGCCTTCGCCGGTCGGTTCGTCTGCTGAGGTCATCGCTACAGGTTCTCCTCGCGTGCTCTGCGCCAAGCGTACGGTTTTCCGGCGATCGCCGGCGGGTAGTCGTCCACGATCCCGACGAGCGGGCCGACGAGGAGGTTGGCATGCCCCCGCAGAGCTGGAGCAAGAAGCGCGAGCGGCAGTACGAGCACATCAAGGAGGGCTTGCTCGAGCGCAACGAGACGGAAGCCACCGCCGAGGAGATCGCGGCGCGCACCGTCAACAAGGAGCGCGCCCGCGCCGGTGAGGCGAGAACGACGAGCCGATCGTCGACCGACGACATCTCGTCGGGTCGACGGGGCGGCCTGCGCTCGCACCGCGGACCGGGCGGCCGCACCAAGGAGCAGCTCTACAACGAGGCGCGCCGGCGGAACATCAAGGGGCGGTCGAAGATGACGAAGGCGCAGCTCGAACGCGCGGTCGATCGCTGACGCGCGTCGACCTCTTGCGCGCCGCCCCTCCGGTTGACTAGGCAGGCACCACCGGGGACCGAGGAGGGACCGTGTCGGTGCGCGATGAATTCACCGGCGTCATCGGCCGCGATTGGCGGGACTCGACGCCGGCCTGGCCCGAGCGTGCGACCCCGCCCGGGGGTGCGCCCAACGTGCTGCTCGTGGTGCTCGACGATGTCGGCTTCGCCCAGCTGGGGTGCTACGGCTCCGAGATCGCGACCCCCAACATGGACGCGCTGGCGGCGTCGGGGCTGCGGCTGTCGAACTTCCACACCACCGCGCTGTGCTCGCCCACCCGGTCGTGCCTGCTGACCGGCCGCAACCACCACTCCAACGGCATGGGTCGGGTGGCCGACCTCGCCATGGGCTTCCCGGGCTACTCGGGCGAGGTGCCGCCGGAGAACGGGTTCCTGTCCGACGTGCTCCGCGCCCGCGGCTACTCGACCTACGCGATCGGCAAGTGGCACCTGACGCCCGACGACGAGACGCACATGGCCGCCGACCGCGCCAGCTGGCCCCTCGGTCGCGGGTTCGACCGCTGGTACGGCTTCCACGGCGGCGAGACCCACCAGTTCGTGCCGTCGCTCTACTGCGACAACCACTCCGTGCGGCCGCCGCGCACGGTCGCCGAGGGCTACCACCTCACCGAGGACCTGGCCGACCGCGCCATCGAGTACCTCAGCGACCTGCGCAACGTCGACGCCGAGCAGCCGTTCTTCCTCTACTTCGCGACCGGTGCCTGCCACTCACCGCACCACGCGCCGCGGGAGTGGATCGAGCGCTACCGCGGGCGGTTCGACGACGGATGGGACGCGTTGCGGGACCGGGTCCTCGCCCGCCAGATCGAGACGGGGGTGTTGCCGCCCGGCACCGAGCTGTCGCCGCGACCGCCATGGGTGCCGGCCTGGGACGAGCTGGCGCTCGAGGACCAGGCGGTGGCGGCGCGGTTCATGGAGTGCTTCGCCGGCTTCCTCTCGCACACCGACGCGCAGATCGGTCGGCTCCTCGACCACCTCGAGGCGACCGGCGATGCCGACGACACCCTCGTCATCCTCGTGTCGGACAACGGCGCGAGCGCCGAGGGCGGCCCCCACGGTTCCATCAACGACGTGCGCCTCGTCAACCTCGATCCCGCCGGACCCGAGGAGCTGCGTGCCCGCATCGACGAGCTCGGCGGCCCGTCGGTGCACAACAACTACCCGTGGGGCTGGACCATGGCCGGGAACACGCCGTTCAAGCGGTGGAAGCGTGAAGTCCACGAAGGGGGCGTCGCCGATCCCTGCATCATCCGGTGGCCGACCCGGTTCGCGGGCGACGCGGGCAAGGTCCGGCGCCAGTTCGTACACGCCATCGACGTCTTCCCGACGGTGCTGGAGCTCGCGGCGATCGAGGCACCCAGCCACCTCCACGGGTTGGAGCAGAGCGCGATCGAGGGCACGAGCTTCGCCTACCTCCTCGGAGACGGCGGCGACGACGAGCCGGAACGTCACACCACGCAGCACTTCGAGATGCTCGGGTCCCGAGCGATCTATCACGAGGGTTGGAAAGCAGTGACGTTCAAGCCGCTCGGGCCGACCGGCGACGGACCCAACCGCTTCGGTGTGCCGTTCGACGACGACGTCTGGGAGCTGTACCACGTGGCGGAAGACATGTCCGAGGTCCACGACCGAGCCCAGGACGAGCCCGCACGGGTCGCGGCGATGGTCGACCTCTGGTGGCGCGAGGCCGAGCGCTACAACGTGCTCCCACTCGACAACCGCATCCTGTACACGATCCTCAACCCGCGCCCGAGCCGACTGCGGGAACGGACGCGCTACCGGTACGTGCCCGACGGCGCGCCCGTGCCCGAGTCGGTGGCGGTCGACACCCGCAACCGGTCGCACGCCATCACGGTCACGGTCGACGTGCCCGAAGGTGTCACGCCGAGCGGCGTGCTCCTCGCGATCGGGTGCGTGCTCGGTGGCTGGTCGTTGCACGTGCTCGACGGGCGGTTGCGCTACGTCCACAACCTGTACGGGAAGCGGCTCGACGTCACCACCACCGACGCGGTGATCGGTGCCGGTCGCCACACGCTCGGGTTCGCGTACGAGCGGACGACCGACGACGGGGGCACCACCACGTTGCTGGCCGACGGCGAGGTCGTCGGCCGGGGTGAGATCCCGAAGTTCACGCCGACCGCGTTCAACAACACCAACGCCGGGCTGACCTGCGGCTACGAGCTCGGACCGCCGGTGGGGGAGGGGTACGAGGCGCCCTTCCGGTTCACCGGGTCGATCGCCGAGGCGGTCGTGGAGGTGACCGGGGCCCCGCGTCCGGATCCGCTCGCCGAGTTCGAGAGGATCATGGCGGAGCAGTAACGGGCGAATACCGCGCTCCGCCCGCTGGGTACTTCCGACGGCGCTACGGGAGCGGCGGCGCCTCGAGGTGTTCCCGGATCCAGCGCCGGTCGGCGCTCCGAGCGGTGAGGACGCGTCCGAACCCGGCGACAGCGGTGGCGGCGGCCGTGGCCCGGCTTCGCGGCGCGCCGTCGAGGAGATCGTTCCAGGTGATCGACCAGGCGCCGGCCAGCGGGCGACCGACCGCGGGTCCCGTGAGTGTCCGGGTGAACGGGGCCACGAGCTTCGGCCTCCGGAGGAGCGAGCGGTGCGCGGATGCCGCCGTCGACAGGTAGGCGCCGTGGGTACCAGCCAGGTGGGCGCGGTAGTCGCCGGCGGCCCGGTCGGGGCCGCCGAGGATCGCCTCGGCGGCGGCCCGCCCGCTGTCCATGGCCTGCGCAATGCCTTCGCCCTGGAGCGGGTTGACCAGGCCCGCCGCGTCTCCCACGAGCAGCACCCGATCGCGTGCGGGCGCCGTGCCCACGAGTCCCATCTTCAGCCAGGCCCCGAGCGGCCGCGCCGGCGGTCGCGTCCGACCGCACTCACCCAGCACGCCGAGCCGCCGCGCGTGCTCCACGAACGCGGCCAGGTCGCGGGTCGCGCGTCGAGCCGCGGACCGGTCGGCGAGCACTCCGATCCCGAGCCCGACGTTCGCGCGTCCGGGCCCCGCGGGGAAGACCCAGCCGTAGCCGGGGAACGCCTCACCGCGAACCGGCGTCCACAACAGGATGTGGGGTTCGTCGATCGGCTCGTCGACGTAGGTGCGGACCGCGAACCCCCAGAGCACGCGGCGGGGGTCCACGAGCCCGGCGACCTCGGCGACGCGGCTCGTGGCTCCGTCAGCACCGATGATGACGTCGGCACGCAGCCGTGTCGACGTCACCTCGAAGCCCGCAAGGCGCCCGTCCTCGGCGATGGGCGTGTCCACGCGGGCGTCGACGAGCTCGGCGCCGGCGACGATCGCGGCGCGCTGCAAGTGCGCGTCGAAGGCCGATCGCTCCACCACGATCCCGTGTCCGGGATAGGTGCGCCCGGGCGCGGCAGGGAGTCGCACCCGGTTGCCGGTCGGCCCGACCACGATCATGTCGCTCACCCGGGCCGCGCCGGGCAGGTCGAGCTCCAGATCCCGCAGGGTCTGAACGCCTCGGGGTCCGATGAGATCGCCGCAGGCCTTCTCGCGAGGGAACGAGGCCTTGTCGACGAGTGCGACGCGCGCACCGCCGCGCGCCAGCACGACGGCCGCGGTACTGCCCGCAGGACCCGATCCGACGACCACCACGTCGAAGCGCCGATCGATCATCGTCGTTGCCTCCTGCGGGACGGAACTGTACCGTCGAGCCGGAGGAGCGCTGATGCAGCGGACGCCAACCGACCCGAACCACTTCGCCCAGGACCTGTTCGCACCGCTCCCGCGCCGGTACGACCACCTCGAACACCTCTTGTCCCTCGGGCAGAACGAGCGTTGGCGGCGCGAGATGATCTCGCACGTCGGCACCTGGCACCCAAAGAGGGTGCTCGACGTCGCGACGGGCACCGCCGGCGTCGCGCTCGCGCTCACCCGCACGACGAATGCCCGGATCACCGGGATCGACCTCACCGAGCCGATGCTGCGCGAAGGTCGTGAACGCATCGAGCGCGCAGGAGGCGCCGGCCGCGTCCAACTCGTCGCGGGCGGGGCGGAACGCCTGCCGTTCCCCGACGCTTCCTTCGACGGGCTGACGTTCACCTACCTGCTCCGGTATCTCGCCGATCCCGCGGCGACGCTCCGCGAGCTCGCCCGCGTCCTCGCGCCCGGCGCGGCGATCGCCAGCCTGGAGTTCTCGGTGCCGCCCAGCCGGTTCTGGCGCTTCTGGTGGTGGCTCTACACGCGCGCCGTGCTCCCGGTCGCGGGTTACCTCACTGGTGGTCGTGCGTGGGGCCGCGTGGGGCGCTTCCTCGGCCCCAACATCACGGCCCACTACGAGCGCTACCCGGTGGAGTGGACGGTGCGGGCCTGGGAAGCGGCCGGGCTCGTGGACGTCGGCGTTCGGTGGATGAGCCTCGGCGGCGGGCTCGTGATGTGGGCCCGCAAGCCGGACGCCTGACCATGGCGCGGCCCGCGTTCTACGCCGCGCGTCCCGGCGGCTGGCGCGACTGGTGGACCTTGCTGCACCCGCCCTACACCGCCTGGCACCTCTCCTACGTCGTCATCGGCGCCACCCTCGCGCCGCACACCGACGCCGGGCGCCTGGCCGCGACGGTGCTGGCGTTCTTCCTCGCGGTGGGAATCGCCGCGCATGCCTTCGACGAGCTCCAGGGCCGTCCGCTCGGCACGACCATTCCCACCGGGTGGCTCGTGGGCCTCGGAGTCGGTGGTCTGGTCCTCGCGTGCGGCATCGGCATCGTCGGGGTCACCACGATCGGGCCCTGGCTCCTGGTGTTCATCGCGGTGGGCCCGCTGCTCGTGCTCGGGTACAACCTCGAGCTCTTCGGTGGGCGGCTGCACACCGACCTCGCCTTCGCGGCCGCGTGGGGCGCGTTCCCGGTGCTCGTCGGGTACTTCGCCCAGGCCGAGCGTCTCGACCTGACCGCCGTGCTCGGCGCGGCCGCGGCGATCGGGCTCTCGCTCGCGCAGCGCGCGTTGAGCACGCCCGCGCGCGCGCTCCGTCGCCGGGTGACGAATGTCGACGGGAGCATCGCCCTGCGCGACGGCACCACTGTCGAGCTGGACGCGCGCGCGCTGCTCCGTCCGCTCGAGCGTGCACTCCGCGCGATGTCCTGGGCGGTCGTCGCGCTCGCGCTCGCGCTGGTATCCGCTCGCGTCCTCTAGCGTCCGCCGTCGGCCACGAGTTGGCGGCGAAGGCCGTCGACGGTCGCGTCGACGACGCGGTCGTGTCCCCACCGCAGCAACGGGTATGCGACCCGTGCCGCGATCCGCATCGGTCGTTGCATCATCTCGAGCGCCCAGGCGGCGTGCGCCCGCGACTCGGTGCCGTCACCCTCGAACGTGAGCGTGGCCGGTCCTTCCAGGTCGCCGTGCACCAGCGCGGCGATGCGCTGCTCCACGACCCATTCTTCGAGCACGACGTCGATCTGCATCCGGTACGGCACCGGAGGGGCGACGACCCCGTGGAGCACGGCGCCCGACCCGAGCGCGGTGCCCTCGACCCGGAAGTCCTGGAGCCAGCTCCACCATGACGTGAATTGGTCGACCTGGAGCAGCGTCTGCCACAACCGAGCGACGGGCACCGGAAAGGTGAACGTGCCCTCGTATTCCATGAGGTACACCGAGCTGGGCACGGCGGCCACCCTAAGCGCCGACGCCGAGGGCGGGTCCGTCACCAAACTCCGTTCGCTAGGTTCGGAGCGTGAGCCAACCGCGCGATCCAGACGCCGTACCGCCGCTCCATCGGGAGACCGCCATCGAGCTGCCGGAGCGGGCGGCACCGACGCTCGATGCCGAGGCACTGGGTGAGCTGGCGTCGCTCGGGGAAGAGCGCGCAGTCGAAGTGGGCGACGTGCTGTACCGCGCCGGTGACGAGTCCTACGACTTCCTGGTGGTCCTCGAGGGCACCGTCGACATCATCCGGCCCGATGCCGAGGGCGACGCGCTGATCACCACGCACGGCGCCGGACGCTTCCTCGGCGAGCTGAACATGCTCACCGGGCAGCGCCTGTACCTCACCGCCCGCGTGAGCGAAGCCGGCCGGGTCCTTGCCGTGCCGGCCCACGAGTTCCGGCGGGTCATGGCCAGCAAGCCCGAGCTCGCGGACACGATCTTCTCGGCCTTCGTCGCACGTCGAGAGCTCCTCCGCTTGGGCGAGGGCGCGCGGTCGCTGCGGATCATCGGTTCCCGCTACTCGTCCGGCGCGATGGCGTTGCGCGCCTTCGCGGCCCGGTCCCGGCTCCCGCACGAGTGGATCGACATCGAGGACGAGGACGACGTCGACGTGCTGCTGGCCGGCATGGGCTTCCGGCCGCGCGACACCCCGATCGTCATCACCACCACCGGCGTCCTGCGCCATCCGTCGCCCGGCGAGCTCGCCGAACACCTCGGGCTCACGTTCCGCCAGGCGCCGGGATACACGTTCGACCTCGTCGTGGTGGGCAGCGGTCCCGCCGGCCTGGCCGCCGCGGTGTACGGGGCCTCCGAGGGCCTCGACACCATCTCGCTCGACGCGGTCTCGACCGGCGGCCAGGCGGGTGCCAGCTCGCGCATCGAGAACTACGTCGGGTTCCCGAACGGCATCTCCGGCGAAGAGCTCGCGTCGCGAGCGGCCATCCAGGCGCAGCGGCTGGGCGCACGGTTGAACGCTCCGTGCCAAGTTGCCGGGCTGCGAGTCGAGGACGGCTTCGAGGTCATCGTGCTCGCCGACGGCAGCGAGGTCCCGGCCCGCACGGTCATCGTCGCATCCGGCGCGCGCTATCGGCGGCTCGCCGTCGATGATCTCGACCGGTTCGAAGGAGCGGGCGTCTACTACGCGGCCACGGACCTGGAAGCGCGGATCTGCGCCGGCCGGCGCGTGATCGTGGTCGGCGGCGCCAATTCCGCCGGCCAGGCGGCCATCTACCTGGCGCAACAGAGGAGTGAGGTGTCGATCGTGATCCGCGGCGACGACCTCACCCACAGCATGTCCCACTACCTCGTCGAACGGATCGAGGCCGATCCGCGCATCGAGCTCCTCACCACCACCGAGGTGCGGGCGCTCTCGGGCGGCGACCATCTGGAGCACGTCACCCTCGAGGAGACGCGGTCCGGGGAACGACGGACGGTCGCGTGCGCGGGCCTCTTCTGCTTCATCGGCGCGGATCCCGCCACCGCGTGGTTGGGAGGTGCGCTGGAGCTCGACGCGAAGGGGTTCGTCCTCACGGACCGCGCCTTGCCGGCAGCAATCGCGGACGGTCCACTCTTCGGGCCCCGCACTCCGTTGCCGTTCGAAACGTCCGTACCCGGCGTCTTCGCGGTCGGTGACGTGCGGAGCGGTTCGTTGAAGCGGGTAGCCGCCGCGGTCGGAGAGGGGTCGAGCGCGGTACGTTCCGTGCACGACCATCTCGCGGCGATCAGCTGAACGTCGTGCGCTACGCGTGGCCCGGGTCTGCTCCCGAGCTCGCGCCGCCGGGGTGGCTGGCATCTTCGTCGAGCTCGTCGAACCGGTGCGTCGAGAGCGCGACGCCCGCGAACATGCCGAAGAACAACGCCGCGTACGCCCCGATCCCGGCACCGAGCGCGATCCAGATGTACCACGGCTCCTTGTCGCTGATCGCCAACGCCATCATGCCGATCGCGAGCACGATCGTGATCGGGGCGGCGGCGAAGATCCCCAGCACGATCGAGCGCACCATCGTTCGCTCGGCCTCGAGCTGCCGCTCCAGTGCGCCGGAGTGGACGGGCGCCAACGATCCGCTCGGGACCTGCATCTCCGCCGAGGGCATCCAACCTCCTTCCGGCATCCGCTGACGCGGTCTGCCACAGGAAATTGCTCCCTCCCGGGTTCCATCGTACCCACGGAGCCCGCGGTCAGAAGTCGGGTCCGACCGCTTCCGCGAACTCGCGCAACGCCTCGAGGCGGGCCTCGACGCCGCTCCATTTCTTGCCCGGGGTACGAACCCCGGTCTCTTCCGGCCCCAGATTCGCCCACGGCGCGGTCACCCAGTACCTCGTCGCACCGAAGTCCTTCCACCACCGTGCGTACTCCACGCACTCGTCGAGTGTCACCGGCGCCCGCTGCGCGGTCGGGGCCATCTCGAAGCGCTCGTCGTAGAAGTAGATCGCGCCTTCGATCCCGATCTCACGCTCGTCACGACCGGCCGCGCGCGCATGCTCGTGGATCACCGCGAGGTCTTCGGCCAGCTTGACCGGATCGAATGCCGTGTACCACGGGAACCAGCCGTCGGCGAGCCGTCCCGTCCGCTTCAGCACGACCGGCGACTGACCGCCGAACCAGAGGGGGATGGGCCGTTGCACCGGTGGCGGGTTGATGCCGGCGGCGTTGACGGTGTGGAACCGGCCGGCGTAGTCGACGACCTCTTCCGTCCAGAACCGCCGCATCAGCTCGACCTGCTCGACCAGGATCTTGCCGCGGCTCGCGAAGTCGACTCCCATCCCCTCGAACTCCACGTCGTTCCAACCGGCCGCGATGACGAGGCGCAGCCGGCCGCCGGAGAGGATGTCGACCTCCGCCGCCTGCTTGGCCAGCAGCGCGGCCTGCCGTTGCGGTGCGACCAGGATGCCGGTGCTCAACTCGAGCGTGCTCGTGATCGCGGAGAGATACCCGAAGAGCACGAACGGCTCGTGCCACGCCATGTGCTGGTCGTAGAGCGGCGGCTTCCCCTGATACGGCTTCCACTCCGGCCGCACGCTGAGGTCGGCCCCCAGCACGTGATCGCCGATCGTGACGTAGCCGTAGCCGAGCTCTTCCATCCCCTGCAGGAACTCGGCCAGGGCTCCGTGATCGGTACCGATGAGGTGCTCCGGCAGGTTCGTCCCGAGCTTCACCATCGAACAAGACCTCACGATCGCGGCTGGGCGTGAACCTAGCCCAGCAGCGGTGGTCGCCGCGCGGGCGCTGGTCCCTCGACGCACGATCGGGCAAGCTGGGCTCGAACAAGGAGGGGCAGAGGTGAGCCGACTCGACGGGAAAGTGGCGATCATCACCGGGGGAGCCCGCGGCCAGGGCGAGGCCGAGGTGCGTCGTTTCGTGGGGGAGGGCGCCAAAGTCGTCTTCGGCGACGTGCTGGACGACCTGGGTCACAAGGTCGCCGCCGATCTGGGGGGCGACGCCGTGTACGTCCATCACGACGTGACCCGGGAGGACGAGTGGGAGCGGGTCGTCGGCGAGGCCGAGCAACGGTTCGGGAAGCTCGACGTGCTGATCAACAACGCCGGAATTCTCGAGTTCGGCACCGTGACCCACGAGACCACGCTGGCGGACTACATGCGCCTGATCAACGTGAACCAGGTGGGCGCCTTCCTCGGCATGCGCACAGCCATCCCCGCAATGATGAGGAACCGTGGCGGTTCGATCGTGAACATCTCGTCGACGAACGGCTTCGCGGGGTACGGCGGGACCATCGCCTACACCGCGTCGAAGTTCGCGGTGCGGGGGATGACGAAGACGGCCGCGTTGGAGTACGGGAAGGCGAACATCCGCGTCAACTCGATCCACCCGGGGGGCATCGACACGCCCATGACGAGAGGTGCGGACCTCGGCGGGATGACCGAGGAGGAGCAGGACGCCATGTACGGCCAGTTCGCGCTGGGTCGGGCCGGCAAGCCGGAGGAAGTCGCCGAGCTGGCGCTGTTCCTGGCGTCGGACGAGTCGCGGTACTGCACCGGGGCGGAATTCCTCGTCGACGGCGGGATGTTGGCCGGCGTCGTCAACCCGTACGCACGGCCCACCTACGACTGAAGCAGACGCCTGCTGCAGGCTTGCACCCATCGCCCACGCGTGGCTCGGGAGGGTGACGTACGTTGTGCCGATGGCAACCGCGCGGTCGGGAGTGCTGAAGTCCGTCGCAGCCAAGCTTCCGGTCCGCCTGCGGGAACACAACCTCACGCTGGTTGCGGCCGGCGTCGGTTTCTACGCGTTCTTGGCGTTCGTCCCATCCCTCATCGCGTTCATCTCGATCTACGGGCTGGTCGCCAACCCGAACGACGTGAAGCGGCAAGTCAAGGACATCGCGGGCGCGCTCCCCAAAGAGGTCCAGTCCTTCCTCGTGTTCCAGCTCACCTCCATCATCAAGGCCAACACCGCCAGCGTCTCGGTCACTCTGGTGGTCGCGATCGTGTTGGCGCTGTGGAGTGCGTCGGGCGGGATGGCGGCGCTCGTCACCGGTATCCACATCGCGCACGAGCGAGACGAACCGAAGGGGTTCGTCACCAAGCGCGGCAAGGCGCTGGCGTTGACACTCGGAGCGATCGTGTTCCTGAGCATCGTCGTCTTCCTGACGTCGGTGCTTCCGTCGCTGTTGTCCGATGCCGGCGTCGGGACGGCCGGCCGCGTGACGTTCAACGTCCTGCGCTGGCCGGTCCTGGCCGCGGTCATGATCGTCGGCATCGGCGCGCTCTACCGGTTCTCGGTCAAGGACGCCCCGCGCGGCTGGCTCGGCTTCGTGACGCCGGGCGCAGTCGTCGCGATGGTGGGTTGGCTGATCGTCTCCGCGCTGTTCGCCGTGTACACGGCGAACTTTGCGAGCTACAGCAAGACCTACGGAACGCTGGCGACGATCGTCGTGCTGCTGCTCTGGCTGTGGCTGAGCTCGCTCCTGGTGCTCATCGGTGGAGAAGTCGACGGCATCCAGAACACCGGTTGACGCCGCGTCCCGCGGAATGGTTTCGCAGCCCGTCGTGCGCATCTTCGCACGACGCTCCGAGCAGCACTACCGACGTTCGGCGTTCCCGGATCGGGTGGTTGGTTGGTGCCGCACGGGTTGCGTGAGGTGCCGGAAAGGGAATGATGGGTGTCGTGGTCCTGGGGGCGTTGGCGAGGGTTCGTGTCACGTACGTCGAGGAGAGCGGATGGCAACCGAGTCTGATCCGGAGAGAAGCGAGGCGCTCGAGGTCGCGTTGAGCTACTACCAGGCGTGGACCGAGCATGACTTCGACCGAGCGATGAGCTTCATCGCCGAGGACATCGTGTGCGATGCACCCCCGGGGCGAATCGAAGGCGCGGAGGCGTTTCGGGCGTTCATGGGGCCGTTCAGTCAGATCGTCACTCGGTCTGAACTGATAGCGGCGTTTGGTGACGACGACTCGGCGCTGGTCATGTACGGGACCGACACGCTGCCGGTGCAGAACGCGCCGGGTGCCGAGTACGTGAGCGTGACGGACAGAAAGATCGGTTACATGCGGATCATCTTCGATAGCGCTCCCTTCGAAGCCGCCCGCCGCGCCGCCAGCGAGGCCCGCTGACCATCACATCGGGGCTCTGTCCCGTTCTAGTGGCCGTTGCGGCCTGGCGAACTGCATGCGGTGTCGGCGCTGGTGTCGGTGTTCGCAGGGCCTCGGTCTGCATCCGCACGACGTCTGACCTGCAAGACGTGGCGCCCTCGGCAGGATTCGAACCTGCGACGCACGGTTTAGGAAACCGACGCTCTATCCCCTGAGCTACGAGGGCTGATCAGGGAAACGCGTTCCAGAGTACCGACCTGACGGCCACGTTGACGGCCAAGGGAATGGAGAACCGCGGTCGAGGATGGAACGCGAGCTCGTTGCTTTGGATCCAAGAGGGGAGCCATGGCGCGCATCCTGGCCTTGTCGAGTGGGAGCAATCGCGTGCCTATGCCGGACGCGTAAACGCTCCAGAGCGGGGGTGGACTCACGTCGTCATCGCATGATGAGCTGATTAGAGCTCGGGTTCGGGGAGGCGTGAGTGGAGCGGTTGTCGGTGAAGGAGCGGGAGCGGATCGCGGAGTTGTTGCTGGAGGGGGCACCGTTCTGGCGGTTGTGTGA
>DATBBL010000046.1:0-17690 GCA_036271015.1 Acidimicrobiia bacterium | reverse complement strand
GCGAGTTCGACGCCATCAGGGCGCGCGGGGGGAAGGTCGTCGTCGTCGACCCCCGTCGCACGGGTACCGCAGATCGCGCCGACGAGTGGGTGCCGATCCTGCCCGGCACCGACGCCGCCTTCCTCCTCGCGATGTGCAACGTGCTGTTCACTGAAGGGCTCACCACGCTCGGCGAGCTCGCCGACCTGGTGAAGGGCTTCGACGACGTGCGTGCGCTTTGCGCCGACTTCCCGCCCGAAGCGGTCGCCGACTTCTGCCGCGTTCCTGCCGACACGATCCGGCGCATCGCCCGCGAGTTCGCGGCCGCGCCCACCGGCGCGCTCTACGGCCGGATCGGGCTGTGCAACCAGGAGTTCGGCACGCTCGCGTCGTGGCTCGTCGACGTGGTGAACATCATCGTCGGGAAGTTCGACCGTCCCGGTGGCCTCATGTGGGGCAAGCCGGTCAACTGGCCGATGGCCTGGATGAGCTCCACCGCGCGGGACGGATTGCCGCGCTTCGGTCGCTGGAAGTCCCGGGTGTCCGGCGTGCCCGAGGTGCTCGGCCAGGTGCCGGCCGCCCTGCTCGCCGAGGAGATCGCCACGCCCGGTGACGGCCAGGTCAAGGCGCTGTTCACCGTCGCGGGCAACCCGGTGATCAGTGTCCCCGATTCGGCGCGCCTCGAGGCGGCGCTCCCCGAGCTCGAATGCATGATCAGCGTCGACAACTACCTCAACGAGACCACACGGTTCGCGCACGTCCTGTTGCCGGGCCCGTCGCCGCTCGAGACGCCCCACTACGACGAGCTGCTCTGGGGTTGGGCGGCGCGCAGCGGCGGCAACTGGAGCGATCCCGTCTTCCCGATGGCGGCGGATCGCCCGCACGAAGGCGAGATCGTTGCTCGGCTCGGGTGGCTCTGCACGGGGGGCAGGAACGGCGACTTCGACTTCGAGTCGCTCGACGACGCCTGGTTCGCCGCGCTGTGCCGATCGCAGGGACTCGACGCCCAGGAGACGATCGCCCGCTACGACGAGGGCGGCCCGGAGCGCATCGTCGACCTCACCATTCGCACCGGACCGTGGGGCGACCGCTACGGCGAGGTGCCCGACGGGCTGACGCTGGAGAAGATCAAGGCACAGCCCCACGGCATCGACATGGGACCGATGGTGCCGCGGGCGCGCGAGATGGTCTGCACGCCCGACGGCATGATCGACCTCGCGCCGGAGTACATCGTCGGCGACGTCCCGCGTCTGCGGGCGCGGCTCGCCGAGTCCGACGACGGCCTCCGCCTGGTCAGCCGCCGGCACCTCCGGTCCAAGAACTCGTGGATGCACAACGTGAAGGTGCTGGTGAAGGGCAAGGACCGCTGCACGTTGCTCGTCCACCCGGATGACGCCGCCGACAGTGGACTGGTCGACGGCGGTCGCGCCCGCGTCAGCTCCGAGGCCGGCACGATCGAGGTGCCGGTCGAGATCAGCGACGAGATGATGCCGGGGGTGGTGTCGTTGCCCCACGGCTGGGGTCACGACCGGCCGGGGGCCCGGCTCTCGGTGGCGCGTGAGCACGCCGGCGTGAACAGCAACCTGCTGGCGCCGACGCACTTCTTCGACACGCTGTCGAACAACCACGCGGTGAACGGCATCCCGGTCGAGGTCGTACCGGCCTGACCGCGGCCGCGTGTTCTCGCGGAGGTGGCAGGAATCGAACCCACCGGACGGGGAACACCCGTCCCACTCGTTTTGAAGACGAGGGGGGCCACCAGACCCCGTTCACCTCCGGCGCCAGTGTGGCACCTTGCCCGTTGATTGCTCCCGGATGTCCCAACGCCTACGATGCGACCGTTCTCCGCCGCCGGCGAACGACAGGGCCACCAGAAGGGGAAGGTTCCATGAAGAAGCTGCTCGTCATCCTCATCCTGGCTGCGATCGGCATCGCCGTGGCCAAGAAGGTCCGCGAAGCCTGATCCCGCTCCACCAGGGTCACGACGAGCCCGCTCCGGCGGGCTCGTCACGCGTCCGCGCCGGTTCGCGGTCGAGCAGCGCGTAGTAGAGCACCGCGGTGCCCATGCCGAGCACCGGCGTCGTCACGACGTGCACGAAGTACTCGCCGGTGATCAGCGCCCAGTCGTGGGGGAGCGCGTCGAGCGCCGCGGCCACCGCGCCGGCGATCACCTCGGTGAGGACGATGCCGAGGGACGCGACCAAGAGCACCATCCAGAACGAGTCGCGTACGAGCTCGCGGCTGCGCCACGGCGCCCGGATCGGCGAGCAGCCCTCCGCCACGATGACCGGTCCCGACACCACGCCACACACGAACATCAGCACGCCGGGCACGACGAACAACAGCAGCCCGATCGCGACGCCGAGCTCGTAGACGAGCGCGCCGACGAGGAGCCCGACCCAGGGGACGTTCCGGAAGAACTCGCCGAGCGTCGGGAGGTGCGTGCCGTGCAGGTCGTTCCCGACCATCTTCTCCGACGCCGCGGCGAGCAGCTCGGTGGTGAGCAGCTCGAAGATCAGCACCACCGCGAACCCCACCAGCACCGCGCCGTGGTCGAAGCGGTCGACGTCGATGTGGAGATCGTGGGCCGCGCCGGCGAGCTCGATCACCGCGAGCGGCAGCCACACGATCGCGGCCAGGAGCAGGAGCACGCGCGCGTGGCGCCGCGACAGGCGGGCCGTGTCGCGGACGACGGTGCGGACGGAGAGCGGGGACGCAGGTTCGACGACGGGCGAATCCTACGAGTCGACCCGTCGGCGAAGTTGCCTCTTGACGGCCGACGCGCCTCGTCGTACGGTGCCGGTCCGCTTCCCTGGCATTTCCTCCCGTCGCCGGCGCGCGTCCCGCGTGCCCCGGGAGGGAGGTCACCTCCGTGCTCGTTGCCCTGTGGTCCGCCAAGGGCGGTTCCGGTACGTCCGTCTTCACCGCTGCGTGCGCGCTCGTCCTGGCGCGCGACGCGCACGACACCGGTCGCGCCCACGGCGTGCGCATCGCCGATCTCGCCGGCGACCAGCCCGCGATCTTCAACCTCGGCACCGATCCCGAGCTGGGCCTGGCCGACTGGCTCGCGGCCGGCCCCGAGGCGCCCACCGATGCGCTCGACCGGTTGCTCGTCGAGGTGACCGCCGGGATCGGCTTGCTGCCGTGGGGCGGCCGCGATCCGGGCGCGGCGCCCCCGGCGGAGGCCGGCGCCGCGCTCGCGGTCGCGCTCGGCCACGGCTCCGTGACCACGCTGGTCGACTGCGGGACGGCTCGCGACCCGGCGAGCCGGGCGCTGGTCGAGGTCGCCGACGTGTCGCTCGTCGTGCTCCGCGGGTGCTACCTGGCGTTGCGGCGGGCGGTCCACGAACCGGCGCTGGCGGCAACTGCCGGCGCGGTGCTGCTGGAGGAGCCGGGCCGGGCCCTGTCGGCCCGGCAGGTCAGTGAGGTGTTCGACCTCCCGGTGCTCGCCCGGGTGCCGGTCAAGTCGCTCATCGCGAGGTCCGTCGACGCCGGCGTGCTGGCGGGCCGGCTCCCCGATCCGCTGGCTCGGGCAGCCTCCGATCTCCTCGACCGCATCGGCTCGCGCGCCGACCGGAACGGGGCCGCGGCGTGACGATCGTGGTGGGCGAACCCGACGTCGCGATCGACGGTGACGCCGAGCTCCGCCACCGCGTCCATCGGCGGCTCGTTGTCGAGGGGGCCGACGACCTCGCCGCCCCCGGGGAGGGCGCGCTCCGGCGACGCCTGTCCGAGCTGCTCCGCGACGAGCAGCCCCTCCTCTCCGCGGCGCGGTTCGAGGCGCTGCTCGACGCGTTGACCCACGAGGTCGCCGGGCTCGGGCCGTTGGAACCGCTGCTGGCCGACCCGACGGTGACCGAGGTGATGGTGAACGGGCCGGGGCACGCGTACGTCGAGCGGCGTGGCCGGCTCGAGCCCATCGCGCTCGGGCTCGACGCCGCCGGCATCGTGCACCTGGTCGAGCGCGTCGTCGCGCCCCTCGGCCTGCGGCTCGATCGCGCCTCCCCGATGGTCGACGCCCGGCTCCCCGACGGCTCCCGCCTCCACGCGGTGATCCCGCCGCTCGCGGTCGACGGTCCCTGCGTGACCATCCGTCGGTTCGGTGCCCGGATGGTCGAGCTCGACGACTTCGGCCTCGACGGCGCGGCGGCCCGTTTCGTGCAGCGATCGGTGCGCGCCGGATGGAACCTGCTCGTGGCCGGTGCCACCAGCGCGGGCAAGACCACGTTGTTGAACGCGCTCTCGCGCGCCATCCCGCATGCCGAGCGGGTGGTCACCATCGAGGAGACCGCGGAGCTCCGCCTCGCGCAACCGCACGTCGTCCGGCTCGAGGCGCGTCCGGCGAACGCCGAAGGCATCGGCGCCGTCTCCGTGCGTGAGCTCGTCCGCGCCGCGTTGCGGATGCGTCCCGACCGCCTCGTCGTCGGTGAGGTGCGAGGTGGTGAGGCGCTCGACATGTTGCAGGCGCTCAACACCGGTCACGACGGCTCGATGTCCACCATCCACGCCAACGGGACGGCCGACGCACTGACGCGCCTCGAGACCCTGGTGCTCATGGCCGACAGCGGACTCCCGCTCGCCGCGGTGCGCGCGCAGATGGCGTCGTGTATCGATGCGGTCGTCTTCGTGGCCCGACGCCCGCACGGCGCGCGCCGCGTCGAAGCGATCGCAGAGGTCGACGGTCGCCTCGCAGATGGGGTGCGCGTGCTGTTCGAACGTCGCGACGAGCGGCTCGTGCCCGTGGCCCGTCCGACGCGCGCCGCCCGGCGGCCGGGGGTGTCGGAACCGACGGGCGTGAGCGCGATGGGGCGGTCGTGCTGACGCTGGTGCTCGCGGTCGCCGGGCCGATCGCGTGCGTACGCCTCGTACGCGCCGGCAGCCGTGCCGCGGCCGCCGATCGGGTGCGGGACCTCGGCAGCCGGTCGCGTTGGAGGATCCCGGCGCGGTGGCGTGGACCGCTGGCCCGTGCGCTGCACGATGCCGACGTGCCGTGGCCGCCCGAGCAGGCCGTCGAGCACTGGGCGATCGGCGTGGCGGCGGTCGGCCTGCTGGCGGCCGCGTTGGCGCCGGCCCTCGCGGTGCCCGCCGCGGTGGCGGTGGCGCTGGCCGGGCCGGTGGCGCTCCGGACCGCTCGGTCACGACGTGAGCGGCGCTTCGCGGTGGAGCTGCCCGCCGCGCTCGAAGCGGTGGCGGCCGAGCTGCGGGGTGGGGGCACGGTGGCGGCGGCGATCGAACGGCTGGCCCACGGCGGGGGCGCGGTCGGTCGCGACCTCCACCGTGTGCACGTGCGCACCCGGCTCGGCCTCCCACTGGAGGACGCGCTCGCCGGGTGGCCCAAGGAGCACGACGCCCCCGGTGTCCGCGCCGCCGCCGGCGCGCTCTCGGTGGCGGCGGCGATGGGCGGGAAGGCCGGCGACGCCATCGACGGGCTCGCGAGGTCGCTGCGGTCCCGGCTCGACGCGATGGCCGAGGCCCGCGCCCTCTCGGCCCAGGCGCGGCTGTCGGCGCTGGTGGTCGGCGCGAGCCCACTCGGGTACCTGGCCTTCTCGGCCCTCGTCGACCCCCCGGCGGTGACCGCCCTGGTCGACACCGGAGTGGGACGGGTGTGCCTCGTGCTGGGCCTCGGCTTGGAGGCACTGGCCGGCCTCTGGATCCGTCGCATCCTGGGCTCGGCGGGGTGAGACCGGCGATGGCGCCGTCGTGGCTGCTGGGCCTCGCCTGGGGGGCGCTGCTGGGCTTGCCGATCGTGCGGCGGGCACGCCGCGTCGCACCGGCCGCACGAGCTGCCTCGCTGGCGCCGCCGGCCGGCCGGGCGCCGGAGCGCGCCGGGTTCGTGGCGAGGATGCGCGCCCGGGTCACCAGTCACTCGGGGCCCGTCCGACGGGTGCTCGGAGCCCTGCAGGCGCGTCGGCGGGCCCGGGTCGGTGACGACGCCCTGGCGCGGGCGCTGCCGGTCGTGGTCGATCTCCTGGGCGTCGCGGTCGGTGCCGGCTGCACCCCCTACCTCGCGGTGGAGGTGGCGGCCCGGTGGTCGCCGGCGGTCGTGGCGGTGCCCCTCGCCGCGGTGCTCCGCTCGTGCGCTCTCGGGATGGGGTTCGCGAGCGCCCTCGACGACGCCGCCCGGGCCACCCCCGCGCTCCGACCGCTCGCCGATGCGCTCCTCGCATCCGACCGGTTGGGTGCGCCGGTGGCGCCGACCCTCGCGCGCCTCGCCGACGAGGAGCGGGGCGCGGTGCGCCGGCGGGCCGAGGCCCACGCCCGTCGCATCCCGGTGCGGCTGTTGTTCCCGCTGGTCTTCCTGGTGCTCCCCGCGTTCGTGCTCCTCACCGTGATCCCCGGGCTGGCGAGTGGCCTCGGGCGGCTCTGACCGCGGCGCCGGTACCGGCCGCGCGCTTCCCCTCCTTCCCCCCTTCCACCATGAGAGGAGGTAGCTCATGTTCCGACGCATCGTCACCCGGGTGCGTGCCTCGCAGATCGGCGCCGGTGAGGCCGGCCAGTCGACCGCCGAGTACGCGCTGGTGATCCTGGGCGCGGTCGCGATCGCGACCCTGCTCATCACCTGGGCGACCGGGAGCCACGCGATCTCGCAGCTGTTCGACACCGTGATCAGCAAGGTGCTCCCGTCGTGAACGGGCGTCGTTGGTTCCCCCGTGCCCGGCGCGGGGGGACCCGGCGCCACCGCGGTCGCGGCGGCGTCGGCGACGGTGGTCGCGAGCACGACGGCGAACGCGGCCAGGCCACCGTCGAGTTCGCCTTCCTCCTGCCACTCGTGATCCTGGCCGTCCTCGCGGTCATCCAGGTCGGCCTCGTCGTGCGCGACCAGCTCGGCGTCGTACACGCGGCGCGGGAAGCGGCGCGCGCCGCGAGCGTCGATCCCGATCCCGGACGCGCGGTCCGGGCCGCGCACCGCACGTTGCCGGGCGCCGACGTCGACATCGGTGCGCGGCCGAAGGTGGGTGGCGAGGTCAGCGTCACGGTGCACTACACCTCGGTCACCGATCTCCCGCTGGTCGGTGTCCTCTTTCCCGATCCCGACCTCCACGCCACCTCGGTCATGCGGGTGGAGAAGTGAGACGGCGCGAGCGCGGTGCGGTGACCGTCCTGATGCTGGCGGTGCTCGTGATCGGTCTCGTCCTGACCATGGGTGCGGCGCGGCTCGGGGGCGCGCTCGTCGGCCGGGCTCGGGCCGAGTCCGCCGCGGATGCCGCCGCCCTCGCCGCCGCCGACCGCCTCGCGCTCGGCGACGGGGCCGGCGCGGCGCGTGCCGCGGCTGCCGACACCGCCTCGAGCAACGACGCCCGACTCGTCTCGTGCGACTGCTCGGGCACCACGGCCGAGGTCGTCGTCGAGGTCGACGTGCCGGCATGGGGCGCGCTCGCGGGCCCCGCGCGCGGACGGGCCAAGGCTGAGGTCCGGCCGGAGTGTGTGGTGGACCGGGCCGGCTGCCGAGCTACGTCGTGACCGTCACCGCGAACTTCGCGGTCTTGGCGGCACACCCGGCTCGAACGAGCGGGCGTACGCCAGCGCCAGGGTCGAGGCGCCGGCGTGGCTGCCCCGGAACGTGAGCTGCTGGGTCCCGGGAGAGCCCGGTTGGGTACCGCCCGACACCTGCCGGCGGGAAATCTAGGACTGGTGGGGGTCGACGACGCGGGATGCCGTCGCGCCGAGCACCTCCAGCACGATGACCGCGGCGTGCTTGTCGAGGTACTCGTTCCAGTTCCCACACTTCGGCGACTGCACGCACGAGGGGCAGCCGTCGTCGCACGGGCAGCCCGACACCAGCTCGTGCGCGGCGCGCAGCAGCGCGTGCACGTCGGCGAAGGCGAGCTCGGCGATGCCGGCGCCGCCCGGGTAGCCGTCGTAGACGAAGATCGTCGGCTCACCCGTCTGCGGGTGCAACGCCATCGACACCCCGCCGACGTCCCACCGGTCACAGATCGCGAAGAGCGGCAGGAGGCCGATGAGCGCGTGCTCGGCGGCGTGCACCCCGCCGGTAACGCGCCCCGCCTCGACTCCGGCGCCCATCAGGACGTCGAGCGGCACCGTGTACCAGCACGCGCGCGTCGTGAGCTCACGCGGCGGGAAGTCAAGGGGCACGACCTCGAACACCTCGTTGGTCGACGTCCGCCGCCGCTGGTACGCGACCAGATCGTGGCGCACCGTCACCGCGCCGAGGTTCGCGGTGCCGTGGCCGACCGGCACCGACCGCTCCGACGCGATTACCGCGATGTCGGTCTCCTCGCGCGGTTGGGTGTGCTCGTCGGCGTCGTCGGCGGCCTCGAGCACCGCGACCTGGTGTTCCACCGCCAGGTCGCGCACCCGGTACTGCCGCCCCTGGTGCAGGTAGATGGCGCCGGGGTGGGCGACGTGGAACACCCGTGCGGCGTCAACCGTGCCCACCAGGCGGCCTTCGGTGTCGACCAGCTGGACCTCGAGCGAGGATCCCGTCCGCAGCCCGACGCGCGCCGCCGGTGGCTCGCGCCCGGCCCAGTACATCCGGTCGCCGCGGGGCTTGAGCAGGTCGTCGACCACGAGGTCGCGCACCGCGTCGTCGAGCGCATCTCCGAAGTAGCGCTCGTCGGCGTGGCTGAGCGGAAGCTCGTGCGCCGCGCAGGAGATCTGCGCCCGGGCGACGAAGGGGTTGTCGGGGTTGACGACCGCGGCCTCGGCCGGGCGGGTGAGCAGCTCGTCGGGATGACGCGCGTACCACTGGTCGAGCTGGTCGTCGCCCGCGACGAGCACCGCGGCCGCCCGTCGTGTCGTGCGCCCCGCCCTCCCCACCTGCTGGCGCATCGACGAGAGCGTGCCCGGGAAGCCGTTGAGCACCACCGCGTCGAGCGAACCGACGTCGATGCCGAGCTCGAGCGCGCTCGTCGCCACCACCCCGCCCAGCTCGCCGCTCGCCAGCTGCGCCTCGAGCTCGCGCCGCTCGTCGGCGAGGTAGCCGGCGCGGTACGCGGCGACCGCCGGCAACCGCGACGAATCGGCAGTGCGCTCGGCCAGCATGCCGCGCGCGTGCGTGGCGACGAGCTCGGCGCCCTTCCGGCTGCGGGTGAACGCGAGCGTCTGGTGTCCGTCGGCGACGAAGCGCGACAACAGCATCGCGGTCTCGACGTTTGCCGATGCCCGCGTCCCCGCGCGCGCGTCGATCAACGGTCGCTGCCACACCGCGAAGCTGCGCTCGGCGTGGGGTGACCCGTCGCCGTCGATCGCGTCGACGGGGAGTCCGCACAGTCGCGACGCGAGCTCCGCGGGGTTGCCGATCGTGGCACTGGTGAAGCAGAAGGTGGGCTCGGAGCCGTAGTGATCGCACAAGCGGCGGAGCCGCCGCAGCACGTGCGCCACGTGGCTGCCGAACACCCCCCGCAGCGTGTGCAGCTCGTCGACGACGACGTAGCGCAATCGCAGCAGGAACGTCGCCCAGCGCGCGTGCGACGGCAGGATCCCCATGTGGAGCATTTCGGGGTTGGTGAGGATCACGTTGGCGTGGTTGCGGATCCACGTGCGCTCGTCGAACGGGGTGTCGCCGTCGTACGTCGCAGCCACGAGGTCGGGAACCAGCCACTCGCGGAAGGTGCGCAGCTGGTCCTGGGCGAGGGCCTTGGTGGGGAAGATCAGCAGCGCGGTGTCGCGCCCGCCGCCCGCGATCGACTCGACGATGGGCACCTGGTAGCAGAGCGACTTGCCCGAGGCCGTGCCGGTCGCGACCGCGACGTGGCGCCGGTGGCGCAGCGCGTCGATGGCCTGCGCCTGGTGCGACCACAGGGCGTCGACGCCCCGGCCGCGAAGGCGGGAGTCGACGAGGGGCGAGAGGGTGGACTCGGCGCCGGCGGGACTGGCGGCCCGCGCCGGGAGCACCTTGTTGCAGACGATCCGGTCGAAGTGCTCGTGCGCGAGGGTGCCGAGCGTGGCGCAGGCGTCGGTCTCACGACCCGCCGACGGCTTCGTGATCGCGCTAATGGCTCTGGAGCACCCCGTCGTCGGCGAAGTCGGCGAGCAACGAGTCGGCGTCGCCGGTCTTGACCAGGTTGCTGCCGGGGCCCGCACCGACCGGCAGCACGACGTTCTTGATGTTCGCGGGATTGAACGTCAGCGCCAGGTCGCCCATGTGGAACAGGTCGCTGATGCCGACGCCGTCGAGCTTGGTGTGCTGCCCCAGCGTGGCGACGAGGCGGACGGTGTCGCCCGCGCTCGGGTGCTTCGCCTGCAGCGTCTGGAGCGCCGAGATGATCAACAGACCCTGGTTGCTCGTGCGGGTGAGGTCACCGTTGTCGAACGAGTGCCGGTCGCGGGCGAACTGCAACGCCTGCGCGCCGTTGAGGTGCGCCGGCCCGGGGTTGAAGTGCGCGCCGGAGAAATCGTCGTTCATCGCCGTCGGGATGTTGATGTCGATCCCGCCGATCTCGTCGACCAGTTGCTGGAAGTTGGGGAAGTTGGCGCGGATCACCCAGGTGATGGGCACGTTCGCGACCGACGACACCGCGTCGGCTTCGGCCCGCAGCTCGTTGCCGTTGGGGTTGTTGACGATGTACGAGTTGAGCTTGGCGCCGCCCGGCCCCTCGGTGTCACGCGGGATGTCGAGCAGCGTCGCCGACTTGAGCGCGGGGTTCACGCCGATCACGTGGATGGCGTCGGCGAGCCCGGGATCGTCCGGTGACTGCGAGGGGTCGTCGGAGCGCGCGCCGGTCCCGAGGACGAGGGCGAAGAACGGCTGCTGGGGCCCGCCGGTGACCTGCGCGGTCCCGATCTTGTCCACCTGGAGCCAGGTGGCGCCCTGCGCCGGCACCGGCCGGCCGACCAGCAGCCACGCGGTGGTCACGATGGCGGCGACGAGGAGGCCGCAGACGACCGGCGCCACCACCAGCAGCGTGAGGGCCCGGCGGCGCTCCGGCGTCCGACCCGTGGTGCTCGGGCGAGTCACTTGGCGGCTCCCGTGGTCGCGGTGGAGGAAGTGGTCGTGGTCGGGGTGCCGAGACCGCCGCCCTCCCGGGTCACGACCATGCTGTACGCGGTGACCTTCCAGGCGCCGCTGGCGTCGGGGGCGAGCACGAGGTCGGCGCGCCGCACGATGTGGATCGGATCGTTCTTGGTCGCGGTCTGGCCCTTCACGTCGAGGAGCACGGCCGCACTCGCCAGTGTGAGGTTGCCGCCCTGGTCGCCCAGACCGACGATCGCGATCGGCTGGCTGACGACGGCGAGGTCACCGGTGACCTTGGGGAGGCCTTCGTCGAACACGACGCCCCGGTCGGTGGTGGTCGCCGGGGTGAGCGTGGTGGGGTCGAAGACGGCGGTGAGGTCGGCCGTCGCGGGCTTCGCCGAGCGGAGCGGTTGCACGGTGGCGTCCTTCACGTAGGTGCTCACCACGTCGAGCACCGCTTGCGACTGCGCCGGGGTCACGGCGACGGCTGGGCCCGCGCTCGCGGCGGACACGTCGCCGAGCGGCAGGTCCACCTTGGTGCCGCGCGAGATCGTGGTCGTCGGCGCCGCCGACGAGTCGCCGCCTCCGGAGCAGCCGGCGAGCCCCAGCACGGCGACCACGGTGACGAGGCCGGCGGCGACGCCGATCCGGCGCCGCGAACGAGGGCGCGAGTGCCGCGCGGAGGGAGATCCAGGGTCGTCCATCGGCGCCTTAGGTTAGGAGAGGGGCTCCGCCGATCGTGGTCATGGGGCGGCCATATCATGGGGTCATGGCCTTCAAGAAGATGGTCGAACGCCTCACCCGGCCGGTGGAGGAGATCGATCGCGAGCAGCTCACCGCGTTCTGCGACGCGCGCCTCCTCTCCGCGATGGACGCCATCCACGCGCGCGAGCGGGTCCGGGTCGGCGGCGAGGTGCGGTCGGTCCGCATCGTGCCCCGGGCGGGGGCGCCCGCCCTCGAGGTGACGGTGAGCGACGGTCGCGGCTCGGTCGTGGGCGTGTTCCTCGGGCGGCGCAAGATCGCGGGGCTGTCGCCGGGACGCCGGGTCGCCTTCGAGGGCGTCACCGCCCGCGACGGGAAGCGCTACCTGGTGTTCAACCCGATCTACGAGCTGCTCGCCTAGTTCCGGCTCGCCGCTCAGGCCGCGGCGCCGGTGAGGATCCGGCGGACCTCGTCCTCCGACTCCGGGGTGACCATGGCCAGGACCTCGTCGCCGGCCTCGAACACCGAATCGCCCCGGGGCATCACGACGTGCTCGTCGCGCACGATGGCGACGATGGTGGCGTTGCGGGGCACGTCGACGTCGCGGAGGGCGCGGTCGATGACGGGGGAGTCGCCGGCGAGGGTGACCTCGACCAGACGGGCCTGGCCGCCCTCGAACTGGAGGATGCGGACCAGACGGCCGACCGTGACGGCCTCCTCCACCAGGGCGGTGATGAGGTGCGGGGTCGACACCGAGAGGTCGACGCCCCAGTTCTCGTTGAACAGCCATTCGTTCTTGGGGTGGTTCACCCGGGCGATCACCCGGGGCACCGCGAACTCCTGCTTGGCGAGCAGCGAGATGACCAGGTTGTCCTCGTCGTCGCCGGTCGGGGCGACGACGACGTCGCACGAGTCGAGCCCGGCGGCCCGCAGCGAGCTGACCTCGCACGCGTCGGCCACGTGCCACTCGATGCCGTCGGACTCGGTCTGGGCCCGCCTCACCACCGCTGGGTTCTGCTCGATGATGAGAACCTCGTGGGAGGCGGCGCGCAGGTCGTTGGCGATGAACAGCCCGACGTTCCCCGCGCCTGCGATCGCGACCCGCATCAGTGGTGCCCCTCTCCGTGCTCCAAGCGTTCTCGCAGCATGTCGAGCGCGGAGACGTCGGCGGCGAAGTGCAGGATGTCGCCGTCCTGGCCGATCGCGCTCGGCGTGCTCACCTGCGCCGCGCCCAGTCGGGTGATGGCCACGAGCCAGAACACCCCGGGCTCGCTCAACGAGGCCAATTTCTTGCCCGCCCACTTGGCCGGGATCGGGTAGTCGACGAGGCACACCTTGCCGCTCGGGTCGAGCCACTCGTGGGGCTGGTCCTCGGCCGGCAGGAGACGCCGCATCACCTGGTCGGTGGTCCAGGAGACGGTGGCGACGGTCGGGATGCCGAGCCGCTGGTAGATCAGCGCCCGCCGGGGGTCGTAGATGCGAGCGACGACCCGATCGATGGCGAAGTTCTCGCGTGCGATGCGAGCGGTCAGGATGTTCGAGTTGTCGCCGCTCGTGACCGCGGCGACCGCGCCCGCCCGCTCGATGCCCGCCTGCATGAGGTGGTCGCGGTCGAAGCCGAAGCCGACCACCTTCTGCCCGGAGAAGTCCTCGGGGAGGCGCTTGCGAAAGGCGTCGGCGTTCTTGTCGATCACCGCGACCGAGTGCCCGCTCCGCTCGAGGCTCAGGGCGAGCTCGCTGCCCACCCGCCCACAACCGACTACGACGACGTGCACGGATCACTCCCTCCGACGCCCGAACCGACGAAGGGTACCGGTCTTACCTCGTCGATTCGAATCGCTGACGGCCGTCTGACGGAGCCGGGCAATTGCCCTTACGGGTCGGTGTCAGCCCACGGGGGATGGCAAGCTGTCGGCTGCCGGTCGTTCCCAGGGGCTCGGAGGATCCGACGACGTGGCATTCGTCAAACGGGTACTCGTCGGTCGACCGCTGGCGACGACCGAGATGGAACACCAGCGAATTCCGAAGACCATCGCGCTCGCGGTGTTCTCGTCGGACGCGATCTCGTCGACCGCATACGCGACCGAGGAGATCCTCTTCGTCGTCGCGGTCGGCGGATCGAGCCTCGCGCTCGGGCTGAACACGCTCATCCCGATCGGCGTCGCGGTCGCGATCCTGCTCACGATCGTCGTCACGTCGTACCGCCAGACGATCTTCGCCTATCCGAGCGGTGGCGGCAGCTACGTCGTGAGCCGCGAGAACCTCGGTGAGAACCCGTCGCTCGTCGCGGGTGCGTCGCTGCTGGTCGACTACATCCTCACCGTCGCGGTGTCGATCTCGGCCGGTGTCGCCGCCATCGTGTCGATCCCGGCGTTCCAGGACCTGCAGAAGCACCGCGTCGCGCTGGGGCTGATCCTCATCTTGGGCATCAGCCTGGCGAACCTGCGCGGCATCAAGGAGTCGGGCCGGATCTTCGCGGTGCCCACCTACATCTACATCGCGATCCTCGGCGCACTGGTGAGCTACGGCCTGTTCCGCAGCTTCGTGCTCGATGACATCCACAAGATCAATCCGATCGCCTTCAAGGAGGCGGGGAACAACCTCGTGGGTGGCACGCTCGGCATCTTCATCCTGTTGAAGGGCTTCTCGTCCGGCGCGGTCGCCCTCACCGGAGTGGAGGCGATCTCCAACGGGGTTCCCGCGTTCCGCCGCCCGGAGTCGAAGAACGCCGCGGCCACCCTGGTCTGGATGGGAGTCATCCTCGGGACCCTGTTCATGGGCGTGCAGATCCTGGCCCACCACCTCGGCCCGTACCCGACCGAGAAGTCGACGGTGATGTCGCAGCTGGGGGCGGCGGTGTTCGGCAGCGGCACGGTGCTCTACGTGATCCTGCAGTTCGCGACCGCCGCGATCCTGACCCTCGCGGCCAACACCGCGTACGCCGACTTCCCGCGGTTGTCCTCGATCATCGCCCACGACGGCTATCTGCCGCGCCAGCTCGCGAACCGCGGGGATCGCCTGGTGTTCTCGAACGGTGTGATCGTGCTCGCGACCGCGGCCGGCGCGCTCATCATCGCGTTCGGCGGTACCACCAACGCCCTGATCCCGCTGTATGCCGTGGGCGTGTTCCTGTCGTTCACGCTGTCGCAGGCGGGCATGGTGCGTCACCACCAGAAGGAACAGGAGACCGGGTACAAACGCAACATCGTGATCAACGCGGTCGGGTCCGTCGCGACGGCCATCGTGTTGCTGATCGTGGCGACGACGAAGTTCACCAGTGGCGCGTGGGTGCCGCTCGTCGTCATCCCGGTCATCGTGGTCGGGTTCAAGGCGATCAAACGCCACTACCGCACGGTGGCCGAGGGCCTCCGGGTCACGCCCGACTACAAGCCGCGCAACATGAACCACACCGTCGTCGTGCTCGTCGGGGGTGTGCACCGGGGTGTGCTGGAGGCGCTGGCCTACGCCCGCTCGCTGTCGCCGAACCACCTGATCGCGGTGTCGGTGGTGTCCGACGAAGAGGACCAGGAGCGCCTCGAGCGGGCGTGGGAGGAGTTCAACATCGAGATCCCGCTCGAGATCGTCTACTCGCCCTACCGGGAGCTGACCCGACCCATCCTGCGCTACATCGACGAGCTCGACGCCCGGTGGGAGAACGACGTGATCACGGTGCTGCTGCCGGAATTCGTCGTCCGGCACTGGTGGGGCAACGTGCTCCACAACCAGACGGCACTCCTGCTCAAGGGACGGCTGCTCTTCCGCAAGGGGACGGTCGTGACGTCGCTGCCGTACCACCTCGAGTGAGGCGCTGCGCCGCGGAATTCGGCGACAGATTGGACTCAGACGAGTCCCGGCCCCTACTTTTCCCTAGCCTCTCTGCGCCGGTCGGTCGACCCGTGCGCCGCTTCTCACCTACCCCCGGACAGGAATGGACTCCATGATCAGCTTGGCTGCGGAAGGCGGCTACCAGGTCTTCACCCTCAATGGGGAGGCCTGGTTCTGGCTCATCTTCTCTGCCGTGACGGCTCTGCTGGCCCTCGCTGTCGGCTTCTACCTCATGCGGGGTGTCCTCGCTGCCGACGAGGGGACGCCGTCGATGATCGAGATCGCACGTGCGATCCAAGAGGGCGCGATGGCCTACCTGCGGCGCCAGTTCAAGACGATCGCGGTGATCCTCGTACCGCTCGCGGTCGTCGTGTTCGTGACGTCGACCGAGGTCACCAAGCCGCTGCTGGCGTCGCCGAACGCGTCCGCGGGCCTTTCGTTCGCGCAATCGGGGCTGTTCCGGACGCTGGCGTTCGTCGCCGGCTGCTTCCTCTCTGGCCTCACCGGATTCATTGGCATGAGCCTCGCGGTGCGCGGGAACGTCCGCACGGCCGCCGCGGCTCGCTCGGGCTCGCTACCGGGGGCGCTGAGGGTCGCGTTCCGAACCGGTGGCGTCGCCGGCATGTTCACCGTGGGCCTGGGTCTGCTCGGCGCGACCGTCATCATCATGATCTTCCAGAACACCGCGTCCGCGATCCTCATCGGGTTCGGATTCGGTGGGTCGCTGCTCGCCCTGTTCCTGCGCGTCGGCGGCGGCATCTTCACCAAGGCGGCCGATGTCGGCGCCGACCTCGTCGGCAAGGTCGAGGCGGGGATCCCCGAGGACGACCCGCGCAACCCAGCCACCATCGCCGACAACGTGGGTGACAACGTCGGCGACTGCGCCGGCATGGCCGCCGACCTCTTCGAGAGCTACGAGGTCACCCTCGTCGCGTCGATCATCCTGGGCGTCGCCGCGTTCAAGTCGATCGGCCTCAACCCGGCGCTCGGGCTCATCTTCCCGCTCGCCGCCCGCGCCATCGGCGTGCTGGCGTCGATCTGCGGGGTGTTCGCGGTGCGCGCCACCGACAAGGACAAGTCGGCCATGGCGCCGATCAACCGCGGGTTCATCACCGCGGGGCTGCTGACCGTCGTCGGTACCGCCATCGTCGCGTTCGGCTACGTCGGCAACGACAAGTTCGACGCCGGTTGGAAGTGCTTCGGGGCGGTCATCACCGGGCTCGTGCTCGCGCAGCTGCTCAGCCGCCTGACCGAGTACTTCACCAGCACCGAGACGGCGCCGGTCCGCGAGATCGCGGAGGCGTCGCGCACCGGCCCCGCCACCGTCGTGCTGTCCGGCACCAGCTCCGGTCTCGAGTCGAGCGTCTACGCCATCATCTGCATCGCGCTTGCCCTCGGCGTCGGGATCTGGCTCGGCGACGGCAACATCCAGTTCACCTTCTACATGGTCGCCCTCACCGGCATGGGCATGCTCGCCACGACCGGCGTCATCGTGTCGGAGGACACCTTCGGGCCGGTCGCCGACAACGCGGCGGGCATCGCCGAGATGTCGGGCGAGTTCGAGGGTGAGCCCGAGCGGATCATGGTGAGCCTCGACGCGGTGGGCAACACCACCAAGGCGGTCACCAAGGGCTTCGCCATCGGTTCCGCAGTGATCGCGTCGGTCGCACTGTTCGCCTCGTACGTCGAGACGATCGGCGGCGAGCTCAACCCGCTCAAGGGCCTCACCGGCAACAAGTTGTTCAACAACATCCTGACCCAGATCAACCTGGCGAACCCCAAGGTGTTCATCGGCCTGCTGATCGGCGGTTCGGTGTCGTTCCTCTTCTCCGCGCTCGCCATCCGCGCCGTCGGCCGTACCGCCGGCGTCGTCGTGCAGGAGGTGCGCAGCCAGTTCCGTGACGGCGGGATCATGGCCGGAACGAAGAAGCCCGACTACGGCCCGGTGATCGACATCTGCACCGCCGCGTCGCTGCGCGAGCTGGCCACGCCTGCGCTGCTCGCGGTGCTCACCCCGCTCATCATCGGCTTCGGCGTGAACTTCTATGCCCTCGGCGCCTTCCTCGCCGGCGTGATCCTCACCGGGCAGCTCATGGCCAACTACCTGAGCAACTCCGGCGGGGCATGGGACAACGCCAAGAAGTACATCGAGGACGGGAACGAAGGCGGGAAGGGCTCCGAGGCCCACAAGGCGGCCGTGATCGGTGACACCGTCGGTGACCCGTTCAAGGACACCGCCGGGCCCGCGCTGAACCCGCTCATCAAG
>DATBBL010000045.1:0-9713 GCA_036271015.1 Acidimicrobiia bacterium | reverse complement strand
TGGCGTCGATGTTGAAGCGCGCCATCCTGCGCAAGCAACCGACGTTCAGCGAGGCCGACTACGGCTTCCGCACGTTCGGTGAGCTGCTGCGCAACCTCGCCGACCGCGGCACCGTCGAGGTCCGCCAGGGGAGCGCGCCGGGCGACCCCGAGGTCACCCTCGCCACCGGCACCGGCGGCGACGAGGAGGCGGCGTTCGGGCTGCTGCGGTCGACGGTCGAGCAGCTCGAGAAGAAGGGCCCGGTGCACCTCTCCGGGCTCAAGACCCAGGTGCGGCGGCACCAGGCCGACTTCACCGAGAAGCGGTTCGGGTACGGCGGGTTCCTCCAGTTCGTCCGGGCGGCCCGCACCCGGGGCTACGTCGAGATGGAACGCGACCCCGACGCCGACGACTACCTCGTCCGGCCGGGACCGGCGGCCCCGGCCGCGTGAACGTGCGGGTGTGACAAGCTGCCCCGATGCGCATCGGAGTCTTCATCAGCGACGTCACCGGCGCGCAGACCGACGTCGCGGAGCTCCTCGCGAACGCCCGGGCCGCGGAGGCGCTCGGGTTCGCCACCGGGTGGGTGCCGCACATCCCGTGGAGCCTCGACGGGCTCACCGCGCTGGCGCTGGCCGGCCAGGTCACGAACCGCATCGAGCTCGGCACCGCGGTGATGCCGACCTACCCGCGCCACCCGATGGCGATGGCGCAGCAGGCGATGTCGACCCAGGCGGCGGCCGGGGGCCGGCTCGTGCTGGGGATCGGGCCGTCGCACCCGGTGGTCATCGAGAACATGTTCGGCCTCGCCTACGACCGGCCCGTTCGCCACACGCGCGAGTACGTCGAGGTGCTGCGGGCCGCGTTCGCGGGTGCGGGCCAGGTCGAGTACCGGGGCGAGTTCTTCTCGTTCTCGTCGATGCTCACCGTCCCCGGCTCCACACCCGCGCCGATCATGGTCGCCGCGCTCGCGCCGCGGATGCTGCGCCTCGCCGGCGAGCTCACCGACGGTACCATCACCTACTGGGCGAACGAGCGCGCCATCGGCGAGCACATCGTGCCCGGCATCACCGCGGGCGCCACGGCCGCGGACCGTCCGGTCCCGCGGGTCGTGGTCGGGTTGCCGGTCGCGGTCTGCGACGACGCCGAGGCCGCGCGCGAGCGGGCGGCGAAGATCTTCGCGACCTACCTCAACATCCCGACCTACCAGCGCGTCCTGGCGCGGGGTGGCGACGGCACGACGCCCACCGACGTCGCCGTGATCGGCACCGAGGCGGAGGTCGAGGCGCGCCTGCGGGTGTACGCCGACGCCGGCGCCACCGACCTGTGCGCGACCGCGCTGGGGCTCGAGGACGATCGGGAGGCGTCGCAGCGCCGCACCATCGAGCTGCTGGCGTCGCTCGGGCCCGAGCTCTGACCGATGACCGACTGAACCGCGCTCCCGGAGGAGGATCATGACCAAGGCCGTGCGACTCGACTACGACGGACCGGTCGCGGTCATCACCAACGACAACGTCGACAAGCACAACGCGTTCGACGACGACATGGACCAGCAGCTCTTCGCCGTCCTCGGCGAGCTCGCCGGGCGGCCCGACGTGCGGGCGGTGATCTGGCGCGGCGAGGGGAAGTCCTTCTCGTCGGGGCGCGACGTGTCGGCGATCGGTGGTGAGCAGGTCGAGCTCACCCACCACGAGCTGATGAGCCGGGGCCACCGGGGGATCCTGCAGCTCTTCGACATCGAGGCACCGGTGATCGTCGCCATGCAGGGATGGTCGATCGGCGCGTCGTTCCAGCGGGCGTTGCTGTGCGACATCCGGGTCGCCGCCGAGGGGGCGCGGTTCATGCTCCCCGAGGTCACGCACGGGGTGATCCCCGACACCGGTGGCGTGGCGCGGCTGTTCGAGATCTGCGGCCACGGGGTCGCGTCCGACCTCGTGCTCACCGGTCGGCCCATGGGGGTCGACGAGGCCTACGCCCACGGCATCGTCTCCCGGGTGGTGGCGCCGGAGGCGCTCGACGAGACCGTCACCGAGATGGCGCACAAGATCGCGGCCGTACCCGCGGTCACCGTGAAGATGGCCCGGCGGGTGCTGCGCCACCTCTCGGAGGCCGACCTCCGCTCGTCGATGGCCGAGGAGCTCATCGCCCAGACGTTCATCGCCAAGTCCGACGACATGGCGGAGTTCCGCGCCGCCCGCGCCGAGGGCCGGGCACCGAAGTTCACCGGGAGCTGAGACCATGAGCACCGAACTGCCGGGCCTTCCCGGCCCGCCCCCGCTCGGCGAGAGCGCGCTGCCTGCCGGAACGTTCGCGGGCGCCGCGGTGTTCATCACCGGCGCCGGCACCGGTCTGGGCAAGGCCATCGCGCTGGAGTTCGCCCGACTCGGCGCGTCGATCGTGATCGCCAGCCGCAAGCCCGAGCACCTCGAAGCCGGCCACGAGGCGGTGGCGGCGCTGGGCGCGCCGGTCACGACCGTCGGCTGCGACATCCGCGATCCCGAGCAGATCGCGGCCGCGTTCGACGCCGCCGAGTCGGCCTACGGGCTGCCACAGGTGCTGGTCAACAACGCGGCGGCGAACTTCCCCGTGCCGGCCGAGGACATGTCGCCGAACGCGTGGCGCACCGTGGTCGACATCACCCTCAACGGCACCTTCTTCTGCGCGCGCGAGTTCGCACGGCGTCACCTCGAGGCCGACACGCCCGGTTCGATCGTCAACGTCGGCGCCTCGTACGCGTGGACCGGTGGTCCGGGGTTCGCGCACAGCGCCGCGGCCAAGGCCGGGGTGAAGAACATGGTCGAGACGCTCGCGGTGGAGTGGGCGCCGTACGGCATCCAGGTGAACGGCCTGGTGCCGGGCCTGTTCCCACACGAGGACATGACCGCCGACATCCAGGGCAACCTGGCCCGCACCCGCGAGAAGGACCTCGCCCAGCCCGCACTCCGGGTCGGGCAGGTGCGGGAGCTCGGATGGGCGGCGACGTTCCTCGCCTCGCCCTACGCGCGGTTCATCTCCGGCCACACGCTCGTGGTCGACGGCGCGAACTGGCAACGGCGCGCGCTCACCAACCCGCCCGTCGTCACCGTGCGCGACCAGATGGGCAAAGGCCCGTTCGGCAGCTGATCACCCCGGTGATCGTCGACACGCACGTCCACGTCGTGGCGCCCGACCAGGGGCGCTACCCGTTACGGCCGTCGGGCATCGGCAGCCAGTGGTTCCGGGAGCACCCGGTGAGCGCGGAGGAGTACGCCGCCGCCGCACGCGACGCGGATGTGGCGCGCGCCGTCCTGGTGCAGGCGCACGGCGCGTACGGAGCCGACAACCGCTACGTGGTCGACGCGGTTGCCACCGCACCCGACCGGTTCGTCAGCGTCTGCATCGTGGACCCCGGCGATCCCGATCCCGCCGCGACCCTGCGGGCGCTGGCGCGGGAACCCGGCGTCGCCGGGGTCCGCCTGTTCGGCATCGGGGCTTCGCCGCCGACGTGGTTCGACGACGCGCCCGGCGCCGCCCTCTGGGCCGCCGCCATCGACCTCGAGCTCCGGCTGGTGGCGACGCTCCTGACCCCCGACCTGCCCCGGCTGGTGCGGATGGTCGGGCAATTCCCCGACGTGCCCGTCGTCCTCGACCACTGCGGCTTCCCGGATCTCGCCGGTGGGCCTCCGTACCCGGCGGCCCACCCGCTGTTCGCGCTCGCGGATCTGCCCTCGGTGCACCTGAAGGTCACGTCTCACCTGCTCGAGGACGCCGAGCCGCGCTCGCCCGACGGCGCGGTGGCGCTCGTCGATCGGCTGGCGGCCACGTTCGGTCCCGAGCGCCTGGTCTGGGGATCCGACTATCCCCAGACCCACGACCGTCCGTACGCCGAGCTGGTCGCGCTCGGTCGCCACGCGGCGGCTTCGCTCGCGCCGGCCGACCGGGATGCCTTCCTGGGCGGGAACGCCCTGCGGCTGTGGCCGGCGCTGGTGCACCCGCGCTGAATCCTCATTCAACTCTCACCCCGGTCTCATCGGCGGGCGCCGATCATCGCTCGCATGGCTCACGCGTTCGCCCCCGTCCCGGAACCGCTCCCCGACTCGTCAGGAGCGGTGCCGTCGACGCTGGTGGTGCTGCCGACGTACCAGGAGGCCGACAACATCGTCACCGTGCTCCGGCGCATCCGCACCGCGGCTCCGCACGCGCACGTGCTCGTGGTCGACGACGGCAGCCCGGACGGCACCGCCGAGCTCGCCGACGAGCTGGCGCCCGAGCTCGGCGGGATCTCCGTCCTCCGCCGTCCCGCGCCGGCGGGCCTGGGCTCGGCGTACCGCGACGGGTTCCGCTGGGGCCTCGCCCGCGGCTACGAGGTGCTGGTCGAGATGGACTCCGATCTGTCGCACGACCCGGCGGTGCTCCCGGTGCTGCTGCGCCGGCTCGACGCGGGCGCCGATCTCGTGATCGGGTCACGGTACGTCCCCGGCGGCATCGCAGCCGACTGGCCGTGGCCGCGGCGCATGATCTCGCGCCTCGGCTGCCGCTACGCGCAGGTGATGCTGCGGCTCGACACCCGCGACGCGACGTCGGGCTTCCGCGCCTATCGCGCCGACGCGCTGCGCGCCGTCGATCTCGACACGCTGCGCGCCAACGGCTACGGCTTCCAGGTGGAGATGGCCTACCGCGTCACCGCGGCCGGCGGCGACGTCCGCGAGATCCCCATCGAGTTCCGCGACCGGCGGGCCGGACGGTCGAAGATGTCGTCGCACATCGTGGTGGAAGCGCTGTGGCTGGTGACGAAGTGGGGTGTCCGCGACCGCCTCACGCGGAGCGGTCGGATTCGAGCGCGTCGCTGAACATCGCGACCATGCGCCGGTAGCTCTCCCGGACCGACGCCGGACGCCGCAGCACCCCGGCGTGGTCCAGGGTGATGAAGCCGTGGATCCCCGACCACACCGCACGGTGCGCGTGGACCTCCGGCGTCCCGCGGAGTCCGAACGACTCCAGCACGCGCGTCAGCGCCTCGGCCGCGCGGAGGTTGGCGGCGTCGAGCTCGTGGTCGTCGCCGGGATCGCGGATGGTCGCGGCGTAGAGCCCGGGATGGCGCGAAGAGAAGTCCCAGTACGCGTCGGCGATCGCCGCCAACGCGTCGGGACCGGTCCGGCCGATCACGGAGGAGCGCAACTGGTCGCCGAGGAGGCGGACCGAGTGCAGCGCCAGATCGCGCAGCAGGCCGTCGAGCCCGTCGACGTGCGCGTAGAGCGACTGGCTCCGGATGCCGAGCCGGGTGGCCAGCGCGGCGAGTGTCAGCGCCTCGACGCCCTGTTCATCGGCCAGGGCGGCGGCGGCGTCGATCACCGCCGCGTGGTCGAGCCCCACCTGCGTCGCCATGCGGGCCTCCGGCTCGCCAGTCTGATGACCTCAGCAAGATACCTGGGGGCATCAGACGGGCGGCGGCTCCGTCACGCCTCGGACGTACCGTGACGGCCCGCGCCGCCGGCGAACCGTGCCGCACCGGCCCGGGCCTCCCCCGATCGCAGCACGTCCATGCCATGGCCCATCTCGACCGTGAGCGCCCGAGCCAGCGGGAGGTCCCACTGCTCGTAGAGCGAGGCCCGGTCGCTCCGCAGGCAGCCCTGGGGCAGCGCCGCCAGCTGCTCGGCCAGCGCCACCGCGGCGTCGCGCGCGGTGCCCGCCGGCACGACCCGGGTCGCCAGTCCCATGAGCAGCGCCTCCTCCGCGCCCACCGGGCGTCCGGTGAGCACGAGGTCGAGGGCCTGGCCCTGCCCGATCAGGCGCGGGAGGCGCACGGTGCCGCCGTCGACGAGCGGCACCCCCCAGCGCCGGCAGAACACCCCGAAGACCGCGTCCTCGGCCATCACCCGCAGGTCGCACCACAACGCGAGCTCGAGGCCCCCGGCGACCGCGTGGCCCTCCACCGCCGCGACCACCGGCTTGGCCAGGACCCGCCGGGTCGGGCCCATGGGGCCGTCGCCGTCGAGCGAGACCCGGTTGGCCCGCGCGCCGCCGGGCTCGCTCATCGCCTTCAGGTCGGCACCGGCGCAGAACGTGCCGCCGGCGCCGGTGAGCACCGCGACCGAGAGGTCGGCGTCGGCCTCGAAGCGCTCGAACGCCTCGACGAGCGCGTCGGCGGTGGGCCCGTCGATCGCGTTGCGGGTCTCGGGGCGGTCGATGGTGACGACCGCGACCGGGCCGTCGGTCTCGAAGTGCACTGCCAACGGGTCCTCCTCGGGCGCGTCAGTACGCGATGACGTCGCGCAACGCGATCACGACGACCGTGAGCACGATGTCACATCCGATCGCGACCGCGGCGACGACCGGACTCCACCGGTGCTGCAGGCGGACCGCTTCGGTGCCTCCGATCCCGAGGCGATCACCGAGCCCCGCGAGCAGCGACGGCACGCTGACGAGCCACACGACGATGGCGAGCTGGCCGCACGCGAGCGGGACGCCCGAACCGGTGGCGAGCGCGACCGCCGCGGTCACGAGGAGGATCAGCACCGGTGCGATGAGCTGGGCCAGGACGAACTGGAGACGCTTGGCGAGGGGCGCGGGACCGGGGTCGTCGGTGGTGAGCTCGACGGGGACCCCGAGCGCATCGGCCACCGCGGCCGGCTCGAGCGCCCGGCGCGCGCAGCGACGGCACGCGGGCACCAGGCCGCCGAAGCGCCGCTGCCCGAAGACGTCGGCCTGCCGGCCGCACCGCACGCACACCCCGTGGAAGCGGACCGACCGCACGGTCTGGTCGCTCGCCCGGTAGCCGTGGTCGTGCTCGATGATCCGGCCCGCGAGCTCGACGTCGAGCACCGCCAGCTCGGGCTCGTCGGCCCCGAGGCGCCACAGCTGGGTCTCGTCGGCCACCGCGTAGAAGCCGCAGCTGCACTCGGCGCCGGGCGCGTCGTGGCCCTCCAGTGGGCACGTGGCCCGGGAGACCACGCCGTACGACGCGCCCAGCTGGCGGTAGAACGCGGGGCGCAGCACCACCTCGCCGTGCTCGATCCCGAGGCGGGCGAGCTTGCGGGCCGCGATCGGCGTCGCGTACACGTCCCACGGCAGGCCCATGGCGGGTGCGGTCAGGCTCCGGTGCCGACCGGCTCGGGAACCGGCGGCGGCGCCACCTCGGGCGCCGGTGCCGGCGCCGGCTCGGGCTGTGGTCGCGGCGTGGCCGGTGCGGTGACGGGGATGTGGATCTCTCGCTTGGGTTCACCGATGGCGCCCATGCCCGCTCCTCGTGGTTCAGTGACGCAGGTCGGGAAGCACATTGTCCGCGACATCGCGGATCATGTCGAGGGTGCCCTCGCGGTTCTCGCGGTGCAGGCCGAGCTGCACGTGGTCGACGCCGAGCTCGCGGTACTGCGCGAGCAGGTCGCCGAGCGGGAGATCGCTGCGCCCGGAGACGCTGGTGAACAGCAGCAGGGCGCCGGGGTCGCGTCCCGCCCGCTCCGCCGCCGCCTGCACCTTCGGCCAGTGCTCGGCGACGCGCTCGGGCGACATCTGCGCCGCGATCCAGCCGTCGCCGATGCGCCCGGCGCGATCGAGCGCGATGTCCGAGTGGCCCCCGACGAGGATCGGGATGGGCCGCTGCACCGGGCGCGGCTCCGGGTCCATCGGCGGGAGGTCGTGGAACTCGCCGTGGAACTCGACCAGATCGCCCTCGGCGCACCAGAGCGTGCGCAACAGGGCGATGTGCTCCTCGCTGCGCGCCCCGCGCCGGTCCCACGGCATGCCCATGGCCTCCGCCTCCTCGCGGAGCCACCCGACGCCGACGCCGTAGAGCACCCGACCGCCCGAGTACACGTCGAGCGTGGCCAGGATCCGCGCGTTCTGGACCGCGTTGCGGATGGGCAGCACCGCCACCGCGGTCCCGAGCTTGATCCGCTCGGTGAACCCGGCGACCCAGGTGAGCGTGGTCATCATCTCGTAGTTGGGTGACAGGAGCCCGGAGACCGCGTCGTCGGCGATCTTCGCCGGCTTGCGCCCGAGCGTGTACTCGGAGTCGGTGCGGTGGGGCATCACGAGGTGGTCGACGCCCCAGAGCGAGTCCCACCCGGCCTCCTCCGCCACGGTCGCGTAGTCGCGGACCCACTCGGGGCTCGCGTTCCGGCCGGTGTGGGGGATGGTGAGCCCGAACTCCATCGCCCTAGGTCGCGACCCGGGCGACGATCTCGAACGCGTCGACGTCGGGACGTTGCGTGCGGGCACGATATTCCGACATCGACCCCGGCCACTGCGTGACGATGCGCCCGGAGGGCACGCGGTAGTAGCCGCGGCAACCGGCTTGCCACACCTCCACCCCGGCCAGCGTGTCCTGGAGCGCGGTGTTGTACTCGTCCATCACCTGGCGCTTGACGTCGACGGCGACGATCCCCTCGTCGTCCATGCGGTCCAACAGCTGCATGACGTAGTCGACCTGGCACTCGATCATGTAGATGATCGAACCGTTGTTGGTGTTCGGCCCGTACAACATGAACAGGTTCGGGAAGCCGTTGGTGGTGATGCCGAGGTACGCCTGGGGGCCGTCGGCCCACGCGTCGTCGATGTGCACCCCGCCGCGGCCCACGACATCGAGGGCGCCGAGGAACTTGGTGGTCGCGAAGCCGGTGGCGAGGATGATGGTGTCGACCGGACGGGCGCGGCCGTCGGCGGTGACCACCGCGTGCTCCGTGATCTCGGTGATCGGCTCCACCACCAGCTCCACGTTGGGCCGGTTGAACGTCGGGTAGTAGAGGTTCGACGCCAGCGGCCGCTTGCAACCGAACGGCATGTTCGGCGTGAGCTTCCGCCGCACCTCCGGATCCTCCACCGCCTCGATGTTGTGGAGTCCGGCGGCCTCGGCCATCGCGCGCCGCTCCGGGTCGGCGAAGGTCAGGTTGGGATCGACGGTCGAGAAGATCGAGTCGCGCAACGCGGTGACCGCGTCGGCGTCACGCCGGAACGTCTCGAGCTGCTCGTCGGAGAACGGATCGTCCTCCTTCGGGAGCACCCAGTTCGCCGAGCGTTGGTAGAGGTCGAGCTGCCCGACGATCGGCGCGATCTCGGGGACGAGCTGCACCGCGCTGGCCGCGCTCCCGATGACCGCCACCGCCTCGCCCGTGAGGTCGTGCTCGTCGTCCCAGCGCGCGGAATGGAAGATCGTCCCGGTGAAGCGATCGAGGCCGGGGATGTCGGGGGCGACCGGCGCGCCGAACATCCCGAGCGCGCTGATCACGACGTCGGCCTCCACGACCTCGCCGTCGTCGCCGACGGTGAGCCGCCAGACCGCGTCGGTGTCGTCCCAGCGCGCGGCGTGGACCTCGGTGTCGAGCCGGAGGTGCGGCCCGAGCCCGAACCGCTCCACGCACTCCTCCAGGTAGGCCTTGATCTCCGGCTGGCGGGCGTACGCGCGCGACCACGCCGGGTTCGGGGCGAACGAGAACGAGTAGAGGTGCGACTTGATATCGCACTCGGCGCCCGGGTAGCGGTTGTGCCACCAGGTGCCGCCGATGCCCGGGGCCTTCTCCAGGATCACGAAGTCCTGCTGTCCCCGCTCCAGCAGCCGGACCCCGGTGCAGAGGCCCCCCGGTCCGGCGCCGATGATCGCGACACGACGCGAGCGATCGGGTCCGAGATCGCTCGCGTCGTGTGCCATGTCTCTGCTCCTGTCACCCGGTCCTGCGGGCGACAGTATGCCGCGTCGCTCAGTAGTAGTGCCGATGGCCACCGATGGCGTGACCGGCGGATCCGGCGACCCAGAGCACGGC
>DATBBL010000044.1:0-25326 GCA_036271015.1 Acidimicrobiia bacterium | reverse complement strand
CCCGTAGACTGCCCGGGCGGCGACGCCGGTCCCCACCGAGGCCTCGCCGGAACCCTTTCGCCCGGAGTGTTCATCTGTGAGTGATTCAACGCCCGAGCCCGAGCCGGCGAGCGAGCACGACGTCGTGATCATCGGCGCCGGGCCCGCGGGCCTCACCGCCGCCTACATGCTCACCAAGCGCGGCGTCGCCCCCACCGTGCTCGAGGCCGACACCGTCGTCGGGGGCATCAGCCGCACCGCGGTGCGCGACGGCTGGCGCTTCGACATCGGCGGCCACCGGTTCTTCACCAAGGTGAAGCCGGTGAACGACCTGTGGTTCGAGATCCTGGGCCGGGACGAGTTCCTCCGCCGGCCGCGCATGAGCCGGATCTACTACCGCGGGAAGCTCTACGACTACCCGATCAAGCCCGCCAACGCGCTGAAGAACCTCGGTCCGGTCGAGGCCGTGCGCTGCGGCTTCTCGTACCTGTACGCGCGGGTGCGCCCGCCGTCGGACCAGTCGACGCTCGAGGGCTACATCGTCGCCAACTACGGGCGCCGCCTCTACAACCACTTCTTCAAGACCTACAACGAGAAGGTCTGGGGTGTGCCCGCGTCCGAGATCGCGTCCGACTGGGGTGCACAGCGCATCAAGGGCATGTCGCTGTTCGCGGCGGTGTGGGAGCCCATCCGGGCCAAGATCGCTGGTCGCCGCGACCCGTCGAAGCAGGTCACCAGCCTGATCGAGGAGTTCAACTACCCGAAGTACGGCCCCGGCCAGATGTGGGAGCGGTGCACGGAGCTGGTCACCGACAAGGGCACCAAGGTGGTGTTCGACTCCAACGTGACCAAGATCGAGCACGCGGCCGGCCGCGCGGTCGCGGTCATCGCCGAGAGCAGTGGGGTGTCCAACCGCTACGAGTGCACCGACGTGATCTCGTCGATGCCGATCAGCGCGTTGCTCGAGGCGATGGACCCGCCCGTCCCGTCCGACGTGACCGAGGCGGCGGAGGCGTTGCGCTACCGCGACTTCATGACCGTCGCGCTGGTGGTCCCCGAGGAGTACGGCTTCCCCGACACGTGGATCTACATCCACGACCCCGACGTCGAAGTGGGCCGCATCCAGAACTTCAGCTCGTGGTCGCCCTACCTGGTGAAGGACGGCCGCACCTGCCTCGGGCTCGAGTTCTTCGTCCAGGAGGGCGACGAGATGTGGACGAAGTCCGACGCCGACCTCGTCGAGCAGGGCAAGCGCGAGCTGCAGCACCTGAACCTCGTCGACGCGTCCAAGGTCGAGGACGGCTACGTCGTCCGCATGCCGAAGGCGTACCCCTTCTACGACTGGGAGTACAAGGACAACGTCGCCATCCTGCGGAAGTGGCTGGAGGAGCACACCCCCAACGTGCACCCGGTCGGGCGCAACGGCATGCACCGCTACAACAACCAGGACCACTCCATGTACACCGCGATGCTCAGCGTGGAGAACATCTTCGGCGCCGATCACGACGTCTGGTCGGTGAACGTCGAAGAGGAGTACCACGAGGAGTACTCGGAGGACTCGACCGGAGACGGTGCCAGGACGGCATGACGTGACCGCGACCCAGGGGGAGTCGCCGTCACCGGACATCGGAGCGGCCGGGTTCGAGGCCGGGCCCACCCTCCACTTCCCGTGCTTCGACGCGTTCCGGTTCTTCGGGATGACGATGGTGCTGCTCGTGCACGCGGCGTTCGCCACGCGCCCGTGGGTGGAGACGCACCTCCCCGAGTGGCTGCAGTCGCTGCTCCAGCGGATGGACGTCGGCGTGGCGGTGTTCTTCGTCCTGTCCGGGTTCCTGCTGTTCCGGCCGTTCGTGGTCCGGCAGCTCGCCGGGCGCCCCCCGATGAAGACCGGGACCTTCCTGCGGCGGCGGTCGCTCCGGGTGCTCCCCGGCTACTGGTTCGCGCTCACGTTCTGCGTCGTCGTGCTGGGCCAGTTGCTGGGCAGCGTGAAGAACGCCTTCCTCTACTACTCGCTGCTCTTCCCGTTCGCGACGCAGGACGTCGCGCTGGGTGGCGGCCCGGGACAAGAGGGGAAGTACGCGATCCCGCAGGCGTGGAGCCTCACCGCCGAGTTCGTCTTCTACCTGATGCTCCCGGTGATCGCCTACCTGCTCGTGAGGCTGGCGGCGCGACGGTCGGTCACGGTGCAGATGCGCACGATGCTGCTGATCGCGGGCGGCCTCTACCTGTTCGGCCAGTTGTTCCGCGCGTACTTCCTCGTCGCCCAGCCCTCCTGGGAGCGGGTCGCCGTCATCTGGGCGCCCAACTGGATCGACTTCTTCGCCATCGGGATGGCGCTGGCGGTCTTCAGTGGGGCCGAGCAGTTCTCGGTGCGGCCGCCGGCCCTGCTCCGGGCCCTGGGTGACCATCCGGCGGTGTCGTGGACCATCGCCACGCTCGTCGGCCTGAGCTTCGCGACGTTCTCGCCGCCGTCGACACCGGGTGTGTTCGGGGCCGAGTACTGGGTGCGATGGTTCCTCTTCGGCGTGTTCTCGTTCTTCCTGCTCGCGCCGGCGATGTTCGGCGACCAGACCGCGGGGCGGGGCCGGCGCTTCCTCGCCAGTCGACCCCTCGTGCTGCTCGGCACCGTGTCGCTGGGCTTCTACCTGTTCCATCTCGCGTTCCTGAGCCAGGCCCAGGAGTGGCTGGGCGTCGGGGACTTCGGCGGGAGCCTGCCGACGGTGTTCGCGATCACGTTCGTGTGCTCGGTGGGCATGGCGTTCGTGAGCTACTACGTCGTCGAGCGTCCCTTCCTGGGATTGAAGGACCGCTCGTTCCGGTCCCTGTGGCGCCGCGAGCCACCCCCGCCGCCCTCCCCGGGCTCGGGCGGCTCGGCGGTGGCGGGGGCGTCGGTGACGACCGCGGTGGCCTCCGCGCCCGCGCCCGAGCCGGACCGCGCGAGGGCCGCGGGCAACCGGACCGCGACGACGTCGCGTGCGCTCACCTGGGCGGCCGTGGGATCGGTCGTCGCCGTCGCCGCGCTGGGCGCCTTCTTCGTGGTGCGCGGCCGCCTGAACGCCGACGAGGGGTGGTACCTCTACAGCTCCCGGCTCGTGTACCGCGGCCAGCTGCCGTTCCGCGACTTCTCGTTCACCCAGATGCCGCTGCTCCCGTACCTCTACGGGTTGGTCCAGCTCGTGAAGCCCAGCCTGTACCTCGGCCGTCTCGTGTCGCTGGTGCTGTTGACCGGCGCGGTGGCGATGTCGGTCCGGGTGGCGTGGCGCGAAGCGGGTCGAGCGGCCGCGGTCGCGGTGGGCCTGCTCGTCCTGCTGGCGCCGACCGCGGTCTACAACCTCACCCTCACCAAGACCTACGCGCTGGTCGCGTTCTTCCTCGCCGCCCTCCTGCTCACCTTGACGTCGCCGGGGCGCCGGACGCTGATGTTCCCGCTGGCCGCGGCGGCCGCGGTGGGCTTGGCGCTGAGCCGCTCGTCGGGGTTGCCGCTGGCCGCGATCGTGCTCGTGTACCTGCTCTGGCGGGCGCCCGACCGGCGGACCCGCGGCTGGGTGGCGGGGATCAGCGCGGTCGGCGCCCTCGCGGTGGCCGGCTTCGTCCTCGTCGACGTGCACGCGGCGCGCTTCGACTTGAGCACCTTCCACCAGTTGCTGTGGCACGGCGCCGACACCGGCACCCGCCTCGACACCATCGTGACCACCCGGATCCCCGACTGGTTCGGTGAGTACTGGGGCTACGTGCTCCTCGTCGGCGGCGCGGTCGTCGCGATCGCCACCTCGACCGAAGTGCGGCAGTACGTGAAGCGGCAGCCCGCGTACCTCATCCTGACCGTCGGCACCGTGATCTACCTCGGCAGCCAACTGACGCCCGGCCAGTTCGCGCCGGTCGAGTACGCGGCCGCGGCCATCCCGCTGGTCATCACCATCCCGGTGATCCTCATCTCGCGCCGGCTGCTCGGGCCCGACGGCACCGTGCCCGCGTTCCGCGGTGCCGCGCTCGCCGGCGTCGCCGTGGTGGTCGTGCTGGGCGTGGTGACGGTCGTGCACCCCGGGGTGGGGGAGTTCGTCGTGCACCGCGACTCCCCGGAGAGCATCGCCGCCGCCAACCGCGTCGCGGCGTTCGTGCGCGACCACACGAAGCCGTCCGACGAGGTGTTGGCGCTCTGGGGCCAGCCGGCCACGCTGGCGTCGGGTCGCGACCTCGTGCCCAGCGCGACCTTCGGGCTGTTCTCGTACGAGGATCTCTCCGACGACGAGGCCCAAGCGCTGCACTACGTGAACCAGGACCGCCTGGTCCGCCTCATCGAGTCGGGCCGGCCGGCGATGATCGTGCTCACCGACGTCGACCGGACGTTCCTCAACTTCCCGGGCTCGCTGTCGAACAAGCGGGCCGACCCCCGGCGGGTCGAGCGGGCGATCGCCGCCAACTACACCAAGATCACGTCGGACGTCGGCCTCGGCGTCAACGGGCCGACCAACGTCGACGTCTACGTGCGCAACGACCGAGCCTGAGCCGCAGGCGCCTCAGCGCGTCGCGTCGTCGGACTCGACCCGGCGGCCGACGACGAACATCTGCTTGCCCATGACCCGCCACGCCAGTGGGAAGCGCATGTAGAGCCGCACCAGCGCGAGCGACCGCGGCGTGCGGGAGTGCTTGATGGTGTAGGGCAGGAAGCGCGGGATCACGATCTCGGGCCGGAAGTCGGCCAGCGTCATCGCTTCCACCAGGCTGTAGTGCGTGAGCGCGAGGTGGTGATCGAAGTAGTCCCAGTAGCGGCCGGGCAGGTAGCGGATGTTGGGCATGACGACGATCAGCCGCCCGTCGGGCCGGAGGATCCGGTGGCACTCGTGCAAGGTGGCCACCAGCTCGGCCTTGTTCGGGAGGTGCTCGAAGAAGTTCGACGTGAACACGACGTCGACCGAGCCGCTCGGGATCTGCGGCATCGAGCTGCTCGACGCGATCACCGCCTTACCGTTGCGCACCGCCCGTTCGACGTCGGGGTTCAGGTCGACCGCGATCTTGTCGGCGCACTGGATGGCGTTGATGAACTCGCAGGTACCGGCACCGAGGTCGACCACGGTGTCGGTGAGCTCCACGTACTGCTGGAAGAACTCCTCGCAGAAGATCTTCCACATGCCCTCCTTGAACGCGAGCTCCTCGGGCGTGAACCGCTCCTGATAGAGCCGAGCGAGCTGCTCGCCGCTGAAGCCGGTCGGTTCGGGCATCCGACGAGGGTACCCGGCGCCCTCCCGCGAACCGGGCTCCCCTCCCCTGTCCCCAACCCGGATCCGACGGGGCGCGCAGGTACGCTGCGGGCGATGGGAGCCGCTCAGGGGGGTGCCGACGCGGGCGCGCGGGTCGGCCGGGGCGACGCCGCCGACGACAACCGCCGCAACACCGAGCTGCTCGACGACGAGCTCCCCAGCGCCCGCTTCGTCAGCGACGCCTACCTCCACTGGCTCTACGACGAGAACCCGTACGGCCCCGCCATCCAGCGCAGCGCCGACGACGACGGCGTGCGGGTCGCGCACTACGCGATGGTGCCCCAGCGCTACCGCGGGCCCGACGGCGTGGTGCCGGCCGCGTTCTCACTCAACGCGGTCGTGCGCCGCGGGACGCAGCGCCAGGGCTGGTTCCGGAAGCTGGGGCTCGAGATCTACGACGGAGCGACCGCGGCGGGCTGGACGTTCGCCACCGGGGTCTGCAACGACAAGTCGATCGGCGCGGTCGTCAAGTACATGGGCTGGAAGACCCCCGGCCCGCTGCCGGTGCGGGTGGCGGTGCCGTTGCCGACCCGGGTCGCGGTCGAGAGCCACACGGTCGACGCCGACTTCCTCGCCGGCGCCGAGTTCGAGCGTCTGACCGCGGGGCTCGACGCGTTCCCGGTGCAGGACTGGACGAACTCGTACACCACCGAGTACCTGCGGTGGCGCCTGGCGTGCCCGGGCTCGTCGTACGCGCTCCACGCGACCGACGACCTCGTGGCCGTGACCACGCGCGACAAGCGGGCGGGGATCCCGGCCGCGGTCGTCCTGAAGCTCCTGCCGCGCGAGGGCCGCGCGGTCGGGTTGCGGGCCGAGCCGATCGTCACCGCCGCGTGCCGCTTCCACCGCGCGCCCTACGCGGTCTACGCGGGGTTCAACGCCCTCGTGCCGTTCCGCGGCGTCCAGCCGCCCCGCCGGCTCCAACCGTCGCCGCTCCACCTGATCCTCCGCGGCCTCGCGCCGGGCTTCGACCAGGACCGCTTCGCCCTCGACACGTTCGAGTTCCTCGACATGGACGCGTACTGACCCGATGAGTCCCGCCGAAGCCGTCACCTTCACCCTCGACCTCGAGGATCATCGGCCGTCGGACGCGCAGGAGGTGCGCTACCCCCAGGTCACGCGCGAGGTCCTCGACTTCCTGGACGCGCGCGAGGTCCGGGGCACGTTCTTCGTGGTCGGTGAGGTCGCCGACGCGCAGCCGGACCTGGTGCGCGAGGTCGCGGCGCGGGGCCACGAGATCGGGCTCCATGGCTGGCGGCACGTCCCACTCACCGACCTCGACGAGGCGCAGCTGCGCCGCGACGTCGCCCGCGGCAAGGCGCTGCTCGAGGAGCTCGCCGGCCGTCCGGTCGTCGGGTTCCGGGCGCCCATCTTCTCGCTCGTGCCGGGGTCGCGCTGGGCGCTCGACGTGCTCGCCGAGGCCGGCTTCACGTACTCGTCGAGCGTGCTCCCGGCGCGAAGCCCGCTGTTCGGCGACCCGAGCCTCCCCGCCACCCCCTTCCGCTGGCCCAACGGTCTCGTGGAGCTGCCGTGTCCGGTCGTCCGGGTCGGGGGCGTGGGGCTGCCGTACCTGGGCGGCGTGTACCTCCGGGCGCTGCCGGAGTTGTCGAGCCGGGCCGCCCGCCGGGTCGCGGGCGCCGGCCGGGTGCTGTGGACGTACTGCCACCCCTACGACTTCGACCCCGGCGAGCCGTTCTGGGTGGTGCCCGAAGCCGGACCGGTGGGCAGTCGCCTGCTCTGGTACAACCGCCGCCGCACCTTCGCCCGCATCGAGGCTGCGCTCCGCGGCCGGGCGGGACCCCCCTTGGCCGAACGCCTCGCCGACGTCGATGCGCCGGTGCTCGAGGACGCGCGCGCGGGAGCGACCCGGTGACGGAATACTCCCAGCTCGAGATGGTGCACCCGTTGCCGCCGGCCACGCTGGTCGACCGGTTCGAGTACCTCCGGGCGCGCTGCCGCGGCCGCCGGGTGGTCCACGTCGGCTTCGCCGACGCCGGCTGCCAGGAGCTCAACGTCCAGTCGGGGGCATGGCTGCACGAGCACCTGGCCACCGCGGCCGCTGAGCTGATCGGTCTCGACCTCGACCGGGCGGGGGTCGAGCGGGCGCGCGCCCGCGGCTTCGAGGCGTACGCGGTCGACTGTCGCGACGTCGAGGCGGTGCGCGCCCTCGCGCTCCCGCCGGCCGACGTGGTGGTCGCCGGCGAGGTCATCGAGCACCTCGACGACCCCGGTTCGTTCCTCGACGGTCTGCACGAGCTCCTGGCCGACGACGGCGAGCTGATCATCACCACTCCGAACGCCATCGGCCTGGTGAACACCGCCGGACTGCTCGCGAACGTCGAGGTCAACCACCCGGACCACGTGGTGTCGTACACGTGCCGCACGCTCGATGCGCTGCTCACCCGTCATCGGTGGGAGCCGTTCGAGCACGAGGTGTACATCCAGGACGTGAAGTCGGCCGGCACCGACACCCGCAGTCGCATGCTCGCGACCGGCGCCCGCATGGTGTTGGGCATCGAGCGGCTGTTGGCCCGGCTGGGACGGCCGTACGCGGCCGGGGGCCTGATCGTGGCGGCCCGGCCGGTGCCCGCACGCTCCGATCCCGGCTGACGCGACCTCAGGCCGACGCGCCCCCGGACGGCGGGCGCAGCCGCTCCTCGACCTCCTGCCGCAGGAGCGCGTGCTCCTCGGCGAGGGAGCGGGTGCGGTCCTCGAGCCGCGAGAGCTCCCACGAGAAGTGCAGGACCAGGATCAGCAGGAAGCTGAGCGCCAGCAGCATGAACGTGGCCGGCGGGTAGCTGATCCCGAACAGGTCGGAGACCTCCACCAGGAGGTCGGGGAAGATCGCGAGCACGGCGAGGCCGAGGCCGATCGAGAACCACAGCACCGAGTACTTGGCCCGCAGTCGGCGGCTGCGCACGAGGTGCACGATGAAGGCGATGACCGCGGCGGCCAGCACGATCACCAGGACGTGCGCGGCCGTGCTCATGCCCGCGACGACGGGCGTCACGAGTCCTGGCTCCGGCGGGCGACGCGCCGGGCCCGTTGGCCGCGACTGGTCGTGGAGACCACGAGCACCACGAGGAGGCGCACGTAGTAGTAGACGAGCTTGAACCGGCGCGTCGACGGCGCGCCGCCGGTGCGGCCGCGCATGTTGGCGGGCACCTCCTCCACGCGGTACCCGGCGTTGCAGGCCTGCACCAGCGCCTCGACCGAGTCCATGTACTCGACCGGGTAGTTGACCGCGAAGTGCTCGAGCATCGGACGCGAGAAGGCGCGGAAGCCGGAGCTGGTGTCGGTGAACTGCTGCTTCACCAGGACGCTCACCAGCCGCTCGAGCAGCCGCATGGCGCGACGGCGGATCCCGCTCACCTCGTAGGTGACCGCCCCGCCGGTCGTGAACCGGCTGCCGATCACCATGTCGGCCCCGGCGTCGATGCCGGCGAGGAGCGCGTCGAGCGCGAGGGGGTCGTGCTGGCCGTCGGCGTCGAACTGCGCGGCGCGCTCGTAGCCGTTGCGCACCGCGAACGAGAACCCGGTGCGCAGTGCGCCGCCGATGCCCAGGTTGAAGGGCAGCACCGCCACGTGGGCGCCGGCCTCACGCGAGATCTCCGCGGTGCGGTCGGTGGAGCCGTCGGACACCACGAGCACGTCGTACTCGGGCGTCTGCTCCGCCAGCTCCTTCAACACCGCGGGCAGCGAAGCCTCCTCGTTGTACGCGGGGATGATCACGAGCGTTCGGGGTGGGATCAACATGACTGGTCGCTTCCGCTCCGGCGTCCCGGCCTCCGGCCACGCCTCCGCTGCATCTCCAGTGGCGCGCTAGCTCGTCGGTGGGACCTCGTAGAGCAGATCGCCACCGTAGCGGCCGACGAGCCGCAGGGGGCGCGCTTGCGCGGGGTCGAGCAGCTTCGCCCAGCTGCCGCCTCGGGCCCAGTCCCGCACCACCACGTAGCGGACGCCGAGGTCGCGGAGGCGTTGGAGTGCATCGGCGTCGGGGAGCGATCGCATGGCCGCCGACAACGCGACCCAGGACGGCGGGAAGAACCCGGAGTACCCGTTCGGCGTGCGGCGATGGTGCGCGGTGGTGCCGTAGACGTTCTCCGCCTGGCGGAAGCCGGTGAGCGCGGCAGCGGCGGCGCTGCCGGACTCCAGCGCGGGGAGGTACAGCACGCCGCCCGGGGTGGGGAGCTCGGCGAGCTTCTCGTCGACCGCCGACACCCGGATGTCGGGTCGTCCGGTCCACGGTGCGTACCCCTCGACCAGCACGCCGAGTACTGCGACGCTCGCCACCGCGGCCGCGATGACGCGCATGCGCCCGTGCGTCGCGCGCGCGATGGCGCGGGTCACCGCGAGCGCACCGAAGCCGGCGAGCAGACCCACGCCGAGGAGGCCGACGACCCAGGCCCGCCCGGTCGCCCGCAACGCCTCCCATCCGGGTACGTACTCGAAGAGGAGCCGGTAGGGCGCGAAGCGGCGCCAGCCCGTCGGCCCCGCGCCGATGGCGAGCGCGGCCCCCACGAGCACCAGCGCGGCGCCGGCGATCGCGGCCAGTCGCTGGCGGCCGCGGGCGAGCCAGGCGGAGACCAGCCCCACCGGCGCGAGCACGAGGAGCACGATCCCGGGGAACGCCGGCTCGCCGTAGATCGGCCACCCCGAGCCCTTGCCGAGCAGCGAGCCCCAGAGCGAGAGGCGCGGATCGGTGCTGCCGAAGTCGGCGCTCAGCGCCGGGAGGTCGGCGAGCGAGCGGCGGAAGCCCGGCTGCTCGTCGCGCACCTGGAGGTAGGGCACCGCCATCACCAACGTGCACAGCCCCGCCACCGCCATGGCCCCGAGCGCCCACGACCAGCCGCGCCGCCCGAGCACACGCCACCGCACCGCGAGCACCACGAGCGCGGCGCCGAACGCGTACGCGCCGGGATAGAACGACACCGACGCCTGCCAGACGATGGCCGCGGCCATGAGCGCCGCGGGTGCGACCAGCGACCGGCGCGCCGAGGACCCGGCCCGGTCGGCCAGCCACCACGCCGCCGCCGCGGCCACGCCGACGCCCGCGTGCGCGGTGGCGTGCAGCGCGCCCGAGGAGACCGAGCCGAACGGCCCGAAGGCGAACGCGGCGGCGGTGAGCGCGCCGACGGTGATCGACCGCGTCACCACCCGTCCGAAGAGGTACCCCGACGCGGCCGACGTCGCCATGCCGAGGAGGAGGGCGACGTTGAGCTGCCCGATGGGGGAGACCCCCAACCAGCGCAGGGGGAGCAGCGGGATCGCGATCCCGAGCAGCGAGTCGGAGTAGGCGAGGGTGTGCGGCTCGGGGGCGAAGATGTTGGCGTCGAACAACGATCCCGGCGACCCGAGCTTGTGCTGCACCCAGTCGATGGTCCACGCCTGGAACCGGGGGTCGAAGGGATCGTGCCCGATGTGGCCGAGCTTCGTGACCAGCGGCCACGTCACCGCGATGGCCACCACGAGGCCCACCGCCAACGCGATCAGGGTCTCGATCCCGACCCTGCGGACTGTGAGCGGCGCGGGTGCCGGCTCCGGCGCCAGTGGCGCCGGCGCGGTGAGCACCTCGGTCACGGCGCCACGAGCTCACCCTCGGGGTGCGGGACCGGCCGGCGGCCGCGCCGCCGCGCCTCGACGCGACGCCACAGCGCGTCCACCCCGACGCCGCCCAGGACGACGAGCATCACGTCGGCGCCGACCCGGTACCGGGTGATGCCGATGGAGATGGCGGCGGTGACGGTCACCATCGCCACGATGGCGATCATCGGCGAGATGGGCACCCGGCGCTTGCGCATCACGACGAGCGCATACACCGACAGCGCCACCAGCCCGTAGTACATCCACGTCCCCGACCACGACGGCCACTTGCCGCGCCGCTCGAAGAACGTGTCGAGGCTCACTTCCTGGCTGACGCGGTAGACGCCCCACACACGACCGACCCGCGCCAGGGCCACGATCGGTGCACGCGTCAAGTGGTGCCTGATGTAGTGGAGGGCCTTGTCGCGCGCGGTGGCGTCGGGAATCGACTCGTCGCGCGGGTCCTGGGCGATCAGGTACACGAGCCCGGGCACCTTGGTGCTCCGCTGCAGCTTCCGCTGCTCGGCGGTGGCCGGTGGCCGGTCGGCGGTGAGGCAGTTGATGTCCCAGTAGCCGAGCAGCGCGCCGTGGTACGTGTCGTCGCAGTTGGCGATCTGGAGCACGCTCCCGTGGCCGGTGGCGAGGAACACCGGGTCCTCGAACGTCGTCAGGTTGCGGACCCACCACGGGAGGATGACCACGAGGCAGGCCAGCGCCACCAGGAAGGCAGGGAGGAGGCGCGGTCGCCAGCCGCCGCCGAGGAAGAGGAACGGGAGGCCGATGAAGGGCACGAGCATGATCGCCTCGGGCCGGGTCAGGCAGGCGAGGCCGATGGTGGCACCGAGGAACAGGGCGTCGAGCCGGCTGCGCGTGCTCCAGAGCCGGTACGCCGCGAGCAGCACCAGCGCGATGACGAGCACGTACATCGACTCGGAGATGAGCATGCCGTCGTTGATCCAGAGCATGGGGTAGACCGCGCCGAGCAGCCCGGCGATGATCCCCGCCCGCTCGCCGGCGATGCGGCGCGCCACCAGCGCGACGACGCCGATCGCGGCCGCCCCGAGCACGCACGACGCCAGCCGGTGCGCGAGCGGCGACGTGCCCCCGAACCACGAGATCACCGCGAGGTACATCGAGTACAAGGGCGGATGCGCCGCGCTGGGGTCGATGCGGCCGAGGGCCTTCCACGAGAACGGGTTGAGGAACCCGAGACCGTCCGCGAGCGCGTTCGCCTGCCAGTGGTAGTAGTAGTCGTCGCCCTTCAGCGGGAAGTTGCGACGCGCCACGAGCACCCACGTGACGCGCACGGCGAGCGCGAACAGGGTGACGCCGACGACCCCGAAGGCGAACCGGCGCCGGTCGCGCCGGGACGGCGCGGGCGGTTGCGACTCGGCGTCGACGTCCGGCGCGGGCGTGGCGGCCGAGCGGGTGTCGGTCACGCGTGCACCCGGAACAGCCGGCGGCTGGCGGCGACGATCCCCATGGCGGCGGCGAGCACGACCGCGACTTCGGCCGGCGCCCGGTAGCGGGTGACGCCGAAGGTGAGCGCGGCCGCGAACGTGGCGATGGCGGCGAGGGCCAGGAGGGGCAGGATCGGCACCTTCCGGCGACGCATCACCACCAGGCCGCCGATGGCGAACGGCAGGAGCGCGTAGTAGGAGAACAGCCCGATCCAGCTCGGCGCGCGACCGCGGCCCTCGAGCCACCAGTCGAGCGCGGTGGTCTGGCCGGGCTTGAAGAAGCCCCACAGGCGCCCGACCCGGGCGGCCACCACCAGCGGGAGCCGGCGCTTGTGCGACTTGATGTAGGCGACGGCCTGCTTGCGCGGGACCACGTCACGTTGCGACTCGTCGAGCGACGCCTTCGGCCACGGACCCTGGAAGCAGTTCGCGTAATAACCGATGTACTTGCCGTAGTAGACCTCGTCACAGCTCGCCGCCGACAACGCCGCGCCGGTGGCGCTCGTCATCGTGGTGGTCTCCTCGAAGCGGCTGTAGTTGAAGCCGATCCAGGGCAGGAGCACGAGCCCCCCGACGATGCACGCGACCGCGGCCAGCTTCACGCGCTCCTTGAGCGACAGGGTGCGGGCGAGCAGCGCGAGCGGGATCACCACCAGGGGGAACAGCAGCGTGAGCTCGGTGCGGCTCAACGCGGTCACCCCGCAGGCCAGGCCCATCAGCAGCGCGGTGCGCATCGTCGGACGGCGGACGAAGACGTAGACGGTGTAGAGCATCACCGCGGTCATGAGGATCGCCATGGATTCCGACAGCAGCATGCCGTCGTTGATCCAGATCTCGGGGTAGACCGCCGCCAGCCCGGCGGCCACCAGGCCCACCGCGTTCCCGCCCAGCTTCCGCCCGACGAGGCCGATCACCGCGACCGCGGCGATGCCCAGGAAGCACGAGGCGACCCGGTGCCAGGTGACGGTGTCGAGGCCGAGGCGCGACCACACCGCCAGGTACGTGACGTAGAGCGGCGGATGCGTCGCGCTCGGGCGCTCGCGGCCGCCGAGGAAGTGCCAGACGTACGGGTCGACGAACCACGCGCCCTTGGCCAGCGCGTTCGCCTGCCAGTGGTAGTAGAAGGCGTCGCCGCCGAGCTTGTAGCCGTGGTAGCCGGGGGTGTTGGTGGTGGGTCGCCACCAGAAGACGTTGAGGAAGCGCACCAGCGCGGCGACGCCGCAGATCACCGCCAGCCAGGCACCGAAGTGGCGCGACCGGGCCGGCGGGTCGTCGGTGATGCTCGGCGGTGCCGTCTCGTCGTCGCGCTCGGTCGTGAGCGTCATGGCGCGGGCGCGCCGGTCGGGAGCGCCTCCGGTGCCGCGGGTTCGGGTGCGGGGACCGGCGCGTCCGCCGCGTCGCGCCGATGGCCGAACCAGCGGATGGCGGCGTCGATCGCGACGGCGGCCAGCAACGGCATGATCACGTCGACCGGCGCCCGGTACCGGGTGATCCCGAAGCTCGTCGCCACCGTGAACGTGGTGGCGGCGACGATGGCCAGGAACGGGAAGATCGGGATCCGGCGGCGCCGGAGCACCACCAGCCCGGCGATCGCCCACGGCAGGAGCAGGTAGTAGCCGATGAGGATGGCCCACGACGCGACGTCACCGCGCCGTTCGCCGACCTGGTTGAGCTCCACGTTCTGGATCGGCTTGTACAGCTCGAACACCCGGCCGACGCGGGCGGCGACGACGATGGGCACGCGCGCCTTGTGGTGCTCGATGTAGTGGATCGCCTTGGTGCGGGCGCGCGCGTCGACGAGCGACTCTTCCAGGTGGGGCGGGTAGTTCTTGAGCGCGCAGCTGTCGTCCCAGTAGCCGAGCTTGGATCCGTAATAGGTCGTGTCGCAGCTCCCGTCGAGCAGGACCCACCCGAACCCGGTGCCGAGCACGGTGGGTTTCTCGAACGTGGTGAGGTTGCGCACCACCCACGGCCCGACGATCACGACGCCGACCGCGGCGACGGTGGCGAGCATCTTCCAGCGCATGACGCGCGTGACACCGCGCACCAGCATGATCGCGGGCAACGCGAGGAACGCGAACAGGATGATGCCCTCGGAGCGGGTGAGCGTCGCCAGGGCCAGCCACAGCGCGAGGAGCGCGACCCGCCAGAGGTTCGGCGTCTTCCAGAACGCGTAGAGGGCGAGCAGTGCGAGCACGACGAGGATGCCGTAGAGCGATTCGAGGCCCAGCATCGAGTCGTTCGACCACAGCGCGGGGGAGAGGGCGGCCAGCGCGGCGGCGATGAGCCCGACGCGGTCGCCGGCGAGGCGCCGGGCCAGGATCCCGATCAGGAAGACGGTGCCGACGCCGAGGAGCGCGGTGAACACGCGTTGCTCCGCCGGGGTCGAGAGGCCGAGCTTGGCGGGGACCGCGAGGTAGAGGGTGTACAGCGGCGGATGCACCGCGGTGGGGAAGATGCGGTGCGCCGGGCTGCCGATCGGCGCGAAGTACCCGAACGGGTTGAGGAAGCCCTTGCCGTCGGCGACCAGGCGGGCCTGGGCGCTGTAGAAGAACTCGTCGTCCACGCCGAGGTGCGGGATGCGCGACAGCACAGGACCGACGATGTAATAGACCCGCCAGGCGGCCGCCCCCGCGGTGATCAGGATGAGCCGCGTGAGGAAGCGTCGAGAAGCTCCCACGCCGGGTGACGATACCAGTGGCCCCCCGCCGAACCGTTGCACGACGGGGTCGGCGTCGGGCGCATATTCTCACGTGCGGCAGCGGACCCCGCTCCCCAGCGCCCGGGAGGCTTCCTCTGGCACGCACGCTCTTCGAGGCGACGCGCGACCCGGTCGCGACGGACGCCGCGGGGCGCCACACCGCCCCGGCGGGGGCGCCGAACGGGGGCGGCCGGGGGCATGCGGCGCCCGGTCTCGGCTACCAGCCCGCGCTCGACGGGATCCGCGCCTTCGCGGTGGCGGCGGTGCTCCTCTACCACGCCGGTGAGTCCTGGATGGTCGGCGGCTACCTGGGCGTCGACGCGTTCTTCGTGCTGAGCGGCTTCCTGATCACGTCGTTGCTGATCGCGGAATGGCATCAGAAGCGGCGCATCGACCTGCAGGGCTTCTGGCTGCGGCGAGCCCGACGGCTGCTGCCGGCGCTGTTCGTCGTGATGGCCGGCATCGTGACCTACACCGCGCTGTTCGCGGCGCCGGGAGAGGTCGACGCCATCCGCAGCGACTCGCTCGCCGCGCTCGGGTACGTCGCGAACTGGCGCTTCATCTTCTCCGGCCAGTCGTACTTCGCGCAGTTCTCGCAGCCCTCGCCGTTGAAGCACATGTGGTCGTTGGCGATCGAGGAGCAGTTCTACCTGGTCTGGCCGCTCATCGTGTGCTTCCTGCTGTGGTGGCGGAAGTCGGTGCGGGCGCTGCTCGTGGCGTCCGTGCTGATGATCGCGGGCTCGGCGGTGCTGATGGCCGTGCTCTACCACCCGGGCCAGGATCCGTCCCGCGTGTACTACGGCACCGACACCCGCGCGCAGTCGCTCCTCATCGGCGCGGTCGTCGGCATCCTGCTCTTCGTGCACGGGCCCATCCGGACGCAACGGGCCCGAATCGCGGTGCGGGTCGCGGCGCTGGTCGGGGCCGCGTACACGATCTGGTTGTGGTCGCGGATGTCGGAGCGCACCGACGACCTGTACCGCGGTGGGTTCCTGCTCGCCGCGATCGCCGTCGCCGCGGTCATCGTGTCGGTGGTGCAGCCCGATCGCGGCGCGCTCGGCGCGGTGCTGTCGCTCTCGCCCCTCCGCTGGGTCGGGCGCATCTCCTACGGCCTGTACCTGTGGCACTGGCCGGTGTACCTCTGGCTGACCGGCGCCCGCACCGGCCTGCACGGGACCGAGCTCCTGGCGCTCCGCCTCGCCGTCAGCGTCGCGTTCGCGGCGGTGTCCTACTACCTCATCGAGCTGCCGATCCGTGAGAAGCGCCTGCGCCTGCCGAAGCCGCGACTCGTCATCCCGGTGGCGGTGCTCGCGCTCGTGGTCGCCGTCTTCGCCGCCACCACCGGTGGCTCCGAGTCCGTCGCCGACCAGACCCTGCGCGCCCTGTCGCGCGCCAACCACCAGAAGCCGGCGGCCGTCGCGCCGCCGACGGGCCCGGCGGCCGCCGCCACCGCCGCCGCCGGCGCCGCGGGCGCGCCGCCCGCGGCCGCCACTCCGGCGAAGGTGCTCCTGGTGGGGGACTCGGTGGCGGGCACGCTCGGCCTCGGGTTCGCCCAGGCCGGCCCGGCCAACGGGCTCGCGGTGTGGAACCGCGGCGAGCTGGGCTGTGGGCTGCTCTCGCAGGGCGCGGTCATCGAGGGCGGGGAGGTCGAGCCGATCGACCCCGGCTGCGACTGGCGGAGCCGCTGGGTCCGTGACCTCCACGCGTTCCAGCCCAACGTCGTGGTGATCCTGGTCGGTGCCTGGGACGTCCCCGACCGCATGGTCGACGGCGAGGTGCTCCGCTTCGGCACCGTCGAGTACGACACCTATTTCCTGCACGAGCTCGACGAGGCGACCGCCGCCATGGGATCCACCGGCGCCAAGGTGGTGCTGCTCACCACGCCGTTCTTCCAGCACGTCGAGCGGGCGGGCGAGGAGGGGCGCTCGTGGCCGGAGTACGACCCGTGGCGGGTCGACCGGATCAACACGCTGTTCCGGCAGTTCGAGGAGGCCCATCCCGGTCGTTACACGCTCCTCGACCTCAACCGCTACGTGTCGCCCGGCGGCAAGTACGCCGAGCAGATCAACGGGATCACCGTGCGCGACGACGGCGTCCACTTCTCGCCGGAGGGTGCGACGTTCGTCGACAACTGGCTCGCGCCGCAGATCAAGCAGATCGCCGACGGCACCGATCCCGAGCCCGACGAGAACACGATCCTCTACGACACCCGGCACCTCCGGGCCCGGTGACCCCGGCCGGGGTCAGGTGCGCGGCCGCCGGGCGACCGCGAACAGCCCCGGGGTGGTGGGCGTGACCACGTCGGTCAGGAAGAAGTGCGACTCGTCGAGGCCCGAGCCGATGCCGGTGCGCGACGACCCGAGCGCCCGGTACACGACGGGCAGGACGCGCTCGTAGCCCCACACGTACCAGCGCCGCGGCATCTTCTGTCGCAGCTTGAACGGGTCGAGCCGCAGCAGCTTCTCGCCGCTGGCCCGCCGTTGCGCGAAGTCCGCGTGCAGCTCCGGCGATCCTTCGAGGCCCTGCACGGTGACCTCGTGGAAGAAGAGCGCGAGCAGCGACTCGAGCTCGGGTGCCTCGAACAAGGAGACATGGAAGGGGTTCTCGAAGTCGGCCGGGCGGTTGGGCGTGATGACCAACGCGGTGCCGTCGGCGGCTACGACGCGCGCCAGCTCGGCGACGTGCTGTTCCGGGGCGTCGAAGTGCTCGATGATGTGCGAGGAGCAGACCCAGTCGACCGACCGTGCGCGGGCACCGATGCGGCCGCCGTCCATGGCCGCGAAGCGCAGCCCTTCGGGGCTCCACTCGCGGGCGGCATCGACCGCGGTCGCGGGGTCGTAGTCCACCCCGATCACCAGCCGGCCCAACCCGGCGAGGCGGGCGGTCTGGTCGCCCACGCCGCAGCCGACATCGAGGACGGTCCCCGGACCGAGCCGTTCGCACATCTCCCGGTACCCGGCATCGTGGAACGCGAGGAGCGAGTCGGGCGTGGCACCCGCCATGGGACGCTCGCCGGTGAGCCGGGCCATCTGCATGCACTCACTCTCTGCGAGTCGGGACCCCCGCTCGCCGCCATCAGCTGGGCGAGCGTCTTCCGCTGCGCTCCGGACGCCGCATGCTACGAGACCCCGTGGTTCCCGCCGCGAACGGGGTCGTCCCCATAGCATGCATCCCTCATGACAGGCGGAGACCACGCGGTCGAGGTGGCCAAGCTCGGCGACATCGCCGCCGAGGCCGGGCTGCACCGAGTGAGCATGCTCGCCTGGCGCGACCTCGACGACCCCGAGGCGGGGGGCTCCGAGCTGCACGCGTCGAACATCGCCGCGCTGTGGGCGGAAGCCGGCATCGAGGTCACGATGCGGACGTCGTACGCGGCCGGTCATCCCCAGGTGTCGTGGCGCGATGGGTACCGCGTCATCCGCAAGGCCGGGCGCTACCTCGTGTTCCCGCGCGGCGCGTTCAGCGAGATGATGGGCTGGCACGGAGGGCGCGACGGCCTGATCGAGATCTGGAACGGGATGCCGTTCTTCTCGCCGCTGTGGTCGCGCACCGCGCACGTCACCTGGCTGCACCACGTGCACGCGGAGATGTGGCAGATGACGCTGCCACCGCGGCTCGCCGCCTTCGGCAACTTCGTGGAGTCGAAGCTGGCGCCGCCCCTCTACCACCACACTCCGATCGTGACCCTCTCGGAGTCGAGCAAGCGCGAGCTGGTCGACGACCTCGGCTTCCGGGCCGATCGGGTCAGCGTGGTCACGCCCGGGATCGACGCGCACTACACCCCGGGCGGCGAGAAGTCGCCGACGCCGTTGGTCGTGGCCGTCGGCCGCCTCGTCCCCGTGAAGCAGTTCGATGTGCTCATCGCCGCGCTGGTCGCGCTGAAGCCGACGCACCCCGACCTCGAGGCGGTCATCGTGGGCGAGGGCTACAAGCGCGAGGAGCTCGAGAGCCAGCTCCACGCCGCTCGTGCCGAGAGCTGGATCCGCCTGCCCGGGCACGTCGGCGAGGACGAGAAGGTCGACCTCTACCGACGCTCGTGGATCCTGGCGAGCGCGTCGGCGCGGGAAGGCTGGGGCATGACGATCACCGAGGCGGCCGCGTGCGGTACCCCTGCGGTCGTGAGCGACGTCGCCGGCCACGCCGACGCGGTGGTCGACGGACGCACCGGCGTGCTCGCGCCCGACGCCGACGCGCTGCGCGTCGGGATCGACCGCCTGCTCGGCGACGCCGACCTCCGCGCCGCCATGAGCGCGGCGGCCCAGGCGCACGCGTCGCGGTACACGTGGGAAGCGACCGCCCGCGGGACGCTCGAGGTGCTCGCCGCCGCCTCGATCGCGCGCCGCCGGCGCCGGGACGGCCGATGAGGTTCACCGTCATCGGGCACAGCTGCCTGCGCATCGAGACCAGCGGCCCCACGATCCTGGTCGACCCGTGGCTGCTCGGCTCGTGCTACTGGCGGTCGTGGTGGCACTACCCGACGGTGGCGGAGCCGTCGCCCGAGCTCTTCGAGCCCGACTTCGTCTACCTCACGCACCACCACTTCGACCACTTCCACTTCCCGTCGATGCGGCGCATCAACCGCGACGCGCACGTGCTGGTGCCGAAGTTCGGGGTGCCCACCCTCGCCGAGGAGGTCCGCAACCTCGGCTTCGACGAGGTCATGGAGCTCCCGCACGCGCAGATGGTGCAGCTCGCACCGGGCGTGCGCGTCGCGTCGTACCAGAACGGCCCCGACGACTCCGTGTTCGTGGTCGCCGACGGCGAGCACGTCCTGGTCGACATCAACGACGGCAAGATCCGGGGCCGTACGCTCCAACGGATCCTCGACGAGTTCGGGCCCCCCACGTTCGTGTTCAAGAGCTACTCGTTCGCGCAGGCCTACCCGGTGCTCTACACCGCCGACGATCCGGCCGACCTCGAGCTGATCAACCGCGACACCTACCTCGACGACTGGGTGCGCGTGATCGACGAGCTCGGGCCGCGCTACGGCGTGCCGTTCGGCAGCATGGTCGCGTTCCTCCATCCCGAGAGCCGCGGGGTGAACGAGCAGCTCGTGGCGCCCGGAGAGGTGGTCGACGCCTTCCGGCGGCAGCGCCCGCGCTCGTCCACCGAGGCGGTCCAGATGGACCCGGGCGACAGCTGGAGCTCCGAGACCGGCTTCGAGCTCGCCGGGATCGACTGGTACACCGACAAGGAGAAGCATCTCGAGGCGCTGGCCGAGCGGGTGGCGGGCAAGATCGCGACGCAGACCGAGCTCGAGGCGGAGATCACGCTCGACTACGGGACCTTCGCCGACTACTTCACGTCGTTCATGCGCGCGTTCCCGCCCGGCGTGATCGGCCGCTTCGCGCTGAGCCGCCCGGTGGTGTTCCACGTCCCGTCGTCGCCACTGCCGTCGTGGGTCCTCGACTTCCGGCGCGGCGCGGTCTACCGCCTCTCGTCACCGCCGCCCGACACCGCCAGCATCGTGACCGTCGACGAAGCCGTGCTCGCCGACGCCATCGCCAAGCGTCTGATGCACGTGGTGCACGGCTCGATGCGGATCTCCGTCCACCTGCGGCCCGGCGGTGCGGGCGACGACCTCACCTTCTGGGGGCTCCTCGTGCCGTGGGAGCTCGGGTACGTGCCGCTCACCGGATCGCTGCGGCCCCGGCTGTTCGAGGTCACGTGGCGCCGCCGGTCGGAGTGGTTGGAGTGGGTCGACTCGCTCCGCGCCAGCCGCGAGGCGTCGCTCTTCGAGCGCCTGGCGAGTCGCTTCACGACCACGACCGAACGCGCAGGGGTGTCATAGGGTGGGCGGATGAAGATGCAGACGTGGTGATGGCCGGCCCCAAGTCGTTCTTCCTGACGCCCGAGATCCACGAGTACGTCGTCACGCACGGCACCCGCCCCGACGCGGTGCAGCAGGCGCTCATCGACGAGACCGCGGCACTGCCGATGGCGGGGATGCAGATCTCGCCCGAGCAGGGCACGTTCATGACGCTCGTCACCCGACTGGTGGGCGCCCGCCAGGCCGTCGAGGTGGGGACGTTCACCGGGTACTCCGCGATCTCGATCGCGCGCGGCCTCCCCGACGACGGCCATCTGCTCTGCTGCGACGTGAGCGAGGAGTGGACGTCCATCGCGCGCCGCGCCTGGGTCGACGCCGGAGTGGACGGCAAGATCGAGCTGCGCCTGGCGCCGGCCGCCGACACGCTGCGGTCGTTGCCCGATGATGAGTACGTCGACCTGGCGTTCATCGACGCCGACAAGCCGTCCTACCCCGTCTACTACGAGGAGCTGCTGAAGCGGCTCCGCCCCAACGGGCTCATCATGGTCGACAACACGCTCTGGGGCGGCAGCATCGTCGACGACGCCAACGACGACGAATCGACGGTCGCGCTGCGAGAGTTCAACGACATGGTCGCGGCCGACGACCGCGTCGACAGCGCCCTGCTCACCCTCGGCGACGGGCTCACGCTGCTCCGCAAGCGCTGACCCCCACCCCGGCTTCGAGGTCAGAACTTCCCGGTGCGCCCGTAGCGGTAGTAGCCGGCGAACTGGGTGTTCGTCTCCGGGGGCAACGGCACGATCTCACCCAGGCGCTGCGCACCCCACACGATCTCGGCCGTCCGCTCCACCAACCCCGCGACGTGGAGGACGTCGGCCGGGTTCTTGCCCACCGCGAACAACCCGTGGTTGGCCATCAGCACCGCGCTCCGGTCGTCCACCCATCCCGCGACCTCCTCCGCGAGCTCGTCGGTGCCGGTGGTCTGGTAGTTCGCCACCGGCACGTCGCCGCCGACGTACACCACGAACTCTTCGATCACCGCCGGGATCGGCCGGCGGGTGAGCGCGAACATCGTGCAGTGCTTCGCGTGGCAGTGCATGGTCGCGTTGATCTCCGGGTAGCGGCGCATCGCCGCCAGGTGCAGCGCCTTCTCGGACGTGGGGCCCCGGTGTCCCTCCACCACCTCGCCGTCGGGCGAGCACACCACGAGGTCGTCGAGGTCCATCTCCAGGTAATCGAGCGACGACGGTGTGAGCACGACGTTACCGTCGGGGAGTCGGGCGGCGACGTTCCCGGCCGTGCCCTGCACGAGGCCCGAGACGAGCATCTCCTTGGCGACGGCGAGGAGCTGCTCCTTCACTTCCGCCGCGGTCGGCTCCGACTCGGTCATTTCAGGACCTCGGGGTTCACGAGGTTCGACGGGGTGCCGCCGTCGAGCAGGGTCACCAGGCCGTCGACGATGAGCGTCGTGTGGTTGGCCTCGGTGTCGTAGGTGGCGCCGCCGATGTGGGGCGTGAGCACGACGTTCGCCATCGAGCACAACGGGTGGTCGGTGGCGAGGTGCTCACCGACGAAGTGGTCGAGCCCGGCGCCACCGAGGTGACCGTCGGCGAGCGACGCGGTCAGCGCGTCGGTGTCGTGCAGCATCGCCCGGGCGGTGTTGAGGTAGATCGCGCCCTCGCGCATGCGGGCGAACTGCTCGGCGCCGATCATGCCCTCGGACTCGGGGGTGACCGCGGCGTGCATCGACACGACGTCGGCCTCGGCGAGCAGGTCGTCGAGCGAGTGCGTGGCGTCGGGTGCGAACGGGTCGTAGCTGATGACGTTCATGCCGAGGCCGGCGAACCGCCACGCCGCCGCCCGGCCCACCGCGCCGTAGCCCACGATGCCCACGGTCTGGCCGGCGACCTGCCAGGCCCGGAAGCGCTGGTACGGGATGGTGCCGTCGCGGTACGTCTCGCCCGCCCGCACGTCGAGGTCGGCGCGGACGATGCCGCGCGTCACCGCGAAGAGCAGACCGACGGCCATCTCCGCCACCGCGTCGGCGTTGCGCCCCGGCGCCCGCAGCACCGGGATGCCCTTGGCGGTGGCGGCGCCGATGTCGACGTTGTTGGGGTCGCCCCGGCAGGAGCCGATCGCCACGAGCGGCAGGTCGAGCACCGGGCCCTTCACGCTGTCGGACTCGACGACGAGCAGGTCGGCGTCCTCTGCCTTCACCCGCTCGGCGAGCGCGTCGGCGTCGTAGATGCGCAGCGGCTGGTGGTCGATCCACGGGTCGAGCACGACGTCGGCGAACGAACGGAGGGTGTCGAGGCCCGGGCCGCGGAACGGGGCGGTCACGAGGGCGCGGTGCTTGGTCATGGGGCGATCATCACACAGCAGCCGGGACGCGGCCCATTCGTCGCGTTCATGGCGCGAGGGCGTAGATGCGTGCGTCGCGCGTGCGCTCGACCTCGTGCAGCCCCGCCCGTCGCACCAGCTCGTCCTCGGGCATCAGGTGCAGGGTGGTGAGCAGGTTCCCGTCGAGGTAGACCACGAGACCGCCGTGACGGTGGAGCTCGTCGCGCAGCTCCGCGATGTCGCGCGCCAGGTGCTGGTTGCGGTGGCCGCTCAGCGCGACCGTGCGGGCAGGGACGGTGACCGCGTGCAGGCCGGTGCCACTCCAGATCCGATTGGGCGCGTTGGCGAAGACCACGCCGTTGCCGGCGAGCCGGGCGACGATCTCGGGGGTGGGCGACGGCGCGACCGTCGGGTTCACCCCCGGGCCGTCCCAGCCGAGAACCTCGCCCGTCTGGGTCAGGTGCGCGACGCCGAGGACCAGCCCGATCACCCCCGCGGTCACGACGAGGGTGCGCGCGACCCGCGGCGTCCATGCGCTCGCGGCCCACTGCGACACGACGCCGGCCACCAGCAGCCAGGCGAGGGGGAGCGCGGGAACGAGGAGTCGCCCGCCGAACTGGAAGGCGGCGCTGTGGTCGGTGATCGTCCGCGAAGCGACCAGCACCAGGAGGTACGCGACGGTCGCCATGGCCACCACCCCGAGGAGCCGTCGCGCCTCGACGTCGTCGGCGGGCTCCGGCGGGGCCGCGACCACGGCCGCGTCGTCGGTTCCCGGCGATCGGGGCCGGGCGCGCCAGGCCAGCCCGGCGAGGACCAGCACGATCGCGAGCAGCACCAGGCCGACGACCCACCGGTGCGTGGAGCTGAGGGCGCCGTACGGATCGGTGGGCAGGAGCCACCGGGTGAGCGAGTCGAGCGTCGGCCGGAGGTCGTAGGTGCCCGGCGGCGAGAACGAGAGCGGGCGCCGGTTGCCGGCCCCGGCGAGCGCGTTCTCGTACAGCACGAACACGAGGAGGGGCCCGACGGCGCCGGCCCCGACCGCGATCGCACGGCCGACCCGCCGCGACCATCGGTCGGCCGACCACAGGAGCACCGCGATGACGCCGACCAGCGCCAGGGACACGCCGATCATGCGGGCGAGCGAGGCGAGCGCGGCGAGGGCGGCGAACGCCACAAGGTACCGGGTGCGTCGCGACGCGGCCCAGCGACCGAGGAAGAGGAGCGACGCCAGCGCGAGGGGGAGGAACAGGGCCTCGCTCTGCACGTACCCGTAGAGCTGGAGCACATAGGTGTGGAGCGAGAGCAGCACCACCGCCAACGACAGCAGGAGCGACCGGCGGGTCACGCGCCACGCCAGCACACCGAGCACCGCGAGCGTGAGCCCGAGCAGGACGGGGTTGAGGTAGCGGACGACGTCGATCGACGCGACGCCGAGCCACTCGAACGGGGCGAGCACGAGGGAGAGGAGCGGCCCGAACAGGAGGAACGGCACCTCGCCGTGGAACCCGACCGCGGTCGCCGGCGAGAAGGTGTCGAGCACGTTGGTGAACGGGACGGTCAGGCCGTGACCGTCGGCGAGGTTGCGGGCCACGCCGATGTAGGTGTCGGCGTCGTCGGTGGTGTTGACGCCGTGGCGGGTCAGGACCAGGCCCAGCGCGGTGCCGAGCACGAGCAGCGCGACGAAGAGGCGCCGTCCGGTGACCAGCGGCGCCGGCCCTGCGCGCGGCGCGGCCGTGGGCGCTTCGGCGGTTCGCACCCCGCTGGCGGCCACGGCGCTGTGTTCTAGCACCGGTGCCACCGACGGCCCGGGAGCCGCCCGGCCCGGTTCGGGGGTGTCAACTGACAATCGTTGTTGATAAGCTGGCGGCCGTGAAGACGGTCGACGAGCTCACCTCCCGCTTCCGGGACCAGGGCCTCCGGGTGACGCCGCAGCGCCAGGCGATCTTCCGTCTGCTGCACGGCGTCGACACGCACCCGACGGTGGAGTCGCTCTACGAGGCGGCCCGGGCCGAGATGCCCACCATCTCGCGCAAGACCGTGTACCAGACCGTCCACGACCTCGAGGCGATGGGCGAGGTCGAGTTGCTCGACATAGGCACCGGCAGCATCCGCGTCGATCCGAATGTCGAGCACGCCCACCAGCACCTGGTGTGTACCCGGTGCGGCACCGTGCGCGACGTGCTCCTCGACATCGCCGATCTCCGTGTGCCTTCGTGCTATCGGCGGCGGTTCACC
>DATBBL010000043.1:0-1911 GCA_036271015.1 Acidimicrobiia bacterium | reverse complement strand
CCGAGAGGTCGAGCGCGGGGTCGGGGAGCACGGCTGGATCATGCCCGGTCCCGAGAACCGCCCGGGGAACCGGGCGCGAGTACGGTCACCCGGTGCGCGACGTCGATGCTGTCGTGATCGGGGCCGGTCCCAACGGTCTCGTCGCCGCCAACGTGCTCGCCGATGCCGGGTGGCGCGTCCTGGTGCTCGAGGCGCAGGCCGAGCCCGGTGGCGCCGTCCGCAGCGGCGAGCTCACCCACCCGGGGTACGTGCACGACCGGTTCAGCGCCTTCTACCCGCTCGGGGTGGCGTCGCCGGTCATGCGCGCGCTCGAGCTCGAGTCATACGGGTTGCGGTGGCGGCGGGCGCCCGCGGTGCTGGCTCACCCGACTGCCGACGGCCGGTGCGCGGTGTTGTCGACCGACGTCGACGAGACGGCGGCGTCGGTCCGGCAGTTCGCGGCCGGCGACGGCGACGCGTGGCGCGCGATGGCGACGGAGTTCTCCCGGTTGCGCGGGCCGCTGCTCGACTCGATGATGGCGCCCATCCCGCCGGTGCGCGGCCCGGTGCGCCTGGCGACCGCGCTCGGACCCCGCGGCCTCCTCGAATTCACCCGCCGGGCGCTCCTCCCGGTCCGCCGCCTGGCGCAGGAGCAATTCCGCGGCGAGGGCGCGGCCCTGCTGCTCACCGGCAACGCCATGCACAGCGACGTCGGGCCCGACGTGCCCCCGAGCGGGTTCCTCGGGTGGTTGCTCACCGGGCTGGGGCAGGAGGTCGGCTTCCCGGTTCCCGAAGGCGGCTCGGGCGAGCTCACCCTCGCGCTGGTCCGCCGGCTCACGGCGCGCGGTGGCGAGGTCCGCTGCGGGGCACGGGTCGCGCGCATCGAGGTGCGCGACCGCCGCGCGGTCGCGGTGGTGCTCGCCGACGGCGAGGAGATCGCCGCTCCTCGCGGGGTGCTCGCCGACGTGGGCGGCCCCGCGCTCTACCTCGACCTGGTCGGCGCCGAGCACCTGCCCGCGCACGTGCTCGACGACCTCCGCCGCTTCCAATACGACCTCGCGACGTTCAAGGTCGACTGGGCGCTGTCGGGGCCGATCCCCTGGCGGGCAGCGGGCGCCGAGCGCGCCGGCACCGTCCACCTCGGCCACAGCATGGACGTCATCACCGCGTACGCGGCCGACCTCGCGCAGGACCGGATCCCGGCCCGGCCGTTCGTGCTCGTCGGGCAGATGAACCAGGCCGATCCGACCCGGTCGCCGCCCGGGACCGAGACGGCGTGGGCCTACAGCCATGTCCCGTTCCGGGTGCGCGGAGACGCGGGCGGAGCGCTGCGGGGCATCTGGGACGCGAGCGAGGCCGAGGCCTACGCCGACCGGCTCGAAGCCGAGGTGGAGGCGTTCGCACCCGGCTTCCGGGCGCGGGTCACCGGCCGCCACCTGCTGCCCCCGCCCACCCTCGAGCGGTTGGACGCCAACCTCGTGGGGGGCTCGCTCGGCGGCGGGACCACCGCGCTGCACCAGCAGCTGATCTTCCGACCGATCCCGGGCCTCGGCCGCGCCGAGACGCCGGTCCGCGGGCTGTTCCTGGCGTCGTCGTCCGCGCACCCGGGTGGCGGCGTGCACGGCGCGTGCGGCGCCAACGCGGCCCGGGCCGCGATCTTCGCCGACCGCGTCCGCCGCGCCACGGGTCGGGCGCGCCGCGCGCTCCGACGAGCGTGACGGGGCGCGGGCGTCAGTCGAGGTCGGCGAGCTCGCGGAGGGCGCGCCGGAGGACGGCGAGGGTGGCGAGGTCGAACACGCCGGCCCGCTCGACGTCGGCCGCGAGCGCGCGGTAACGCTCGACCGCGGGCTGGTGGGCCCTGATCCAGGCGTCGACCCGTTGGCCGGGCGGTGAGGTGGCGTCGGTCTCACGGATCACCGCGTCGGTCAGCGC
>DATBBL010000042.1:0-23666 GCA_036271015.1 Acidimicrobiia bacterium | reverse complement strand
GACCAGGTCGCGGTGATCAACGAGGTGTTCACGCCCACCCAGGAGCAGTTCGACCACGCCTTCGACATCCTCGAGGCGTACGAGAAGGCGACCACCGAAGGCGATCGTCGCGGCGCGGTCATGTTCGGCGACGAGATGATCGACGAGGCGAGCCGGAAGATGGCGCTGAAGTTCGTCACCCGCGGCGAGCGCGCCGGGATGACCCGCAGCTGACGTCCGTCACACGCCGAGCTGGGCGCGCTCGCGCGCCACGAAGCTCAGGAGCTCGCGGCGGGTGCGCGGGCCGCGGCGTTCCACCCTCGCCGGGAGCGCGAGCCGGAGCTGTTCCAGATCGGCGCGGGTGAAGGCGCACGGCACGGTCACCGGGTCGACGTCGTGGAGCCGCAACGCGTTGAGGCCGAGCACCTTGCGCTTGATCTCGTCGGTGAGCGCGGGGTAGCCGAACTCCTCCTGGAACTGCTCGCTGATCTGGAACGCCCGGAACGCCTGGATCTGGCCCTGCGGCGAGCCGTAGAAGACTGCGTCGGTGCCCCAGAGCACGTTGTCGGCACCCACATGGGTGAGGAGCTTGCCGAGGAGGTGCGCGGCCTCCTCCGGCCGCGCGAGCAGCGACCACCAGGTCGTGCCGAGCTCCGCGTACACGTTCTGGTTCGGTCCGATGCCCGCCTCCTGCATGCTCCTGACGAGCCGGTCGACGCCCTGCGCGGCGGCGGCGTCGTACGGACCCTCGGTGACGTCGGCCTCGAACCCGGAGTGGTACACGAGGAAGCGGACGTCCGGGTGCGCGCGGGCGGCCGGGCCCACGTCGGCCGGGGTGGCGTGGGGCGACGAGTAGCCCAGCGTCGTCGACAGGCCCTTGTGCGCGGCGATGGTCGGGACCCCCAGGTCGACCGCGTGACGGATGAACGCGTCGCCGACCCGCGCCAGGGTCGGGTCGCTGTCGTCGAGGCGCCATGCGTTCCCCGACCCGTCGTAGAGGTCGGGGAAATTGGTGAACACCTTCCAGGACGCGATCGGGTACTGCTCGACGGCCATGGTCATGGCGTCGAGGTTGGCCGGGAGGTCGCCGAAGTTGGGCAACGCCTGAGCGTGGAGCAGCACCCGATCGTCGTGGCACGCGGCCGCGGCGACGCGGCGGGCGTGGTCCATCGCCGCCGGTGACAGCGGGCTGCCGGCCGGGGCGATCGGCAGCGCCGACAACACGACCATCGACGTGTCGCTGCGCAGGAAGACCTCTTCCATGAAGTGGTCGAGGGAGAAGCAGACGCGGGGGTCGGCCTCGCCGCACTGCTGTTGCGGGAACCCGGTCCAGAAGTCACGGCCCGGCTGCGGCGCGGGTTCCCCCGAGTAGTCGAGGAAGTGGCCCTGGACGTCGAACACGAACTCGTCCCCCGCGAGCGCGGCGCGGGCCGCGTCGGGATCGACGGCCGCGGTCGGTGGCACCGCATAGGTGCCCCCGGGCTTCCGCCGCGCGTGCTGCCGGGTCGACTCCTCCGAGCACGCGTTGATCGCGAGCAACGTGGTCGCGGCGCCGCACAACGAGCGCAGGAACCGGCGACGGGAGACGCCGGTGCGCCGGGCGTGCCCGTCGCAGTCGGCACGCACGCGCCGCTGCGCCTCGCGAGCGACCGGTGACAGCGGCACCGGGTCGTACTCACCGTTCGAACATGGTCCGAGCTCGATCGGGACGTCCACACTTCCCCGACGCCTCGGGGCGGCGCGGGGTTGCTCGGTGGCGCGCTCTCAGGCGCCGAGGGCCTGCTCGGCGAGACGCCGGGCGATCACCCGGAGGCAGAGCGTCTCGTCGGCGCCCTCGAAGATCGAGAGCACGCGGGCGTCCACGAAGTAGCGCGACACGGGAAACTCCTCCGCGTAGCCCATGCCGCCGTGCAGCTGCATGGCCTCGCGTGTCACCCACTCGGCGGAGCGGCAGACGTAGGCCTTCACCATCGACGCCGACAAGGTGCCCTCGCCGCGGCCCATGCGGTGCGCCACGTCGTAGGAGAACTGGCGCCCGGCCTGGATGAGCGCGGCCATGCGGGCGAGCTTCATGCGCGAGAGCTCGTAGTCGAAGACCGGCTTGCCGAAGACGACGCGCTGCTGCGCGTACGCGAGCCCGGCGTCGAACGCGGCCTGCATGAGACCGACCGCGCGCGCGGCGGTCTGCAGGCGCCCGTTCTCGAACCCCTCCATCTGCAGATAGAAGCCCTTGCCGAGCCCGGCCTCGCCGCCCACCAGGTTCGCAGCGGGCACGAACCAGTCGGAGAACGACACCTCGTAGGAGTGCATGCCGCGGTAGCCGATGGTGTCGATGGCGCGGCCGTCGAGGGTGCCGCCCTCGGGCTGCTCGAGCGCGAACGCGTGCCCGGGCACCGCGTCCTTCTCGACCACGAACAACGACAGGCCCCGGTGCGACTTGCTCTTGTCGGGGTCGGTGCGCGCCAGCAGCATGAGGAGGTTGGCGCGGCCGGCGAAGGTCGCCCACGTCTTGACGCCGTTGATGCGGAAGCCGCCCTCGACCGGCGTCGCCATCGTGCTCACCCCGGCGACGTCGGAGCCGTAGTCGGGTTCGGTGACGGTCACGCCGACCATGAGCTCGCCGGTGGCGATGCGGGGGAGCCAGCGCTGCTGCTGCTCCTCGGTCCCACCGGCCACGAGGGCCCGGGTCAGGATCTCGGGGCGGGTGATGAGCGATCCGCCGACGCCGAGCGAGCCCCACGACAGCTCCTCGGTGGCCACCACCATGCCGAGGTAGTCGGCCTCGCCCCCGGTCGCGTAGCCGCCGTACTCCTCGGGCACCGAGAGCCCGAAGCCCCCGAGCTGGGCGAGCCCGGCGATGAGCTCCTCGGGGATGTCGGCGTTGGTGCGGTGGACGTGCTCGGCGACCGGCCGGATCTCCGCCTCGGCGAAGCGGTGGAAGGTCTCCGCCGCCAGCTGGAAGTCGTCGGGGAGGTGGCCGGGCCCGGTACCGCCCGTCTCCAGCCCTGCCGCCACCGTCTCGAGGAACTCGGGCGCGCGGTGCGCCTCGACGAACGGGAGTGCCGGTGCGAGGAGCTCGACGTCGACGCCCCACACCGCCTCGCGGCCGAGGAGCTTGGCCGCAAGCTCGGCGATGGCGTCGGCGATGAACGCGCGCGCCAGCCGGGACTCGACCTCGCCCTGCTCGCCGTACGCGAGCATCACCTTGGCGCCTTCGACCGCGCTGGCCGCGTGCGCGAGGTCGTAGCCGAGGACCTGGTGGTCGTCGAGCCGGGCCACGGAGATCCGGCCGTCGACCGTCGACTCGCGTGCCAGGTGGTCGGTGGCCGACGCCACCACGTCGGCCGCGCAGTCGACCGCCGCGGCCGCCGCCGGGAGCTGGTCGGTCATGGGCGGAGCCTACCGACGACCGCCCTCGATCACTGGCTCGTGGCGCCGTCCGGCGGCGGTGGGGGCGTCGTCGGCGGCGCCGTGCTCGGTGGCTCGGTCACGGGTGGCGTGCTGGTCGGGGGCGCGGTCGACGGTGGTGGCGCCGGCGGCGTGGTCGCGACCGTCCCGCCCGACGAGCCCGAGCCACCGGAGGAGTACCCCGAGCCCGACGACGACCCCGAGCCACCGGAGGAGTACCCCGAGCCGGACGACGACCCCGAGCCGGGTGCGACCTGGGTGCTGCCCTCGGTCTCGATGGTCTGCTTGGTCGCACCGTCGACCTTCTGCGCGGTGACGTCGCACTGCGTGTCGACGAGCTTGTACACCGTGCGGGCCAGGTAGGCGGCGCCGTCCATGGTGAGGTGCACACCGTCACCAGCACGCATGGTGACGACCTTGCCGGTCTCGTCGGGCAGGTCGTAGGAGAACGTCCCGTCGCTCCCGGCGAACAGCTTGTGGGCGTCGACGTACTGCACCTCGGGGTGCTGCTTGGCGACCTCCTGCGCGATCGCGTTGACCTCGACCGCCGCCGCATCCATCTTCTGGTCCTTCAGCGTGGGCGCGCCGATCCAGTAGACGGTGCGGCCGGGGCCGATCAGCGTCTTCATCATGCTGTCGACCTTGGCGGTGTAGCCGGCCTGCCACGCGTTGCCGTCACCGACCGCGGCGTAGTCGTTGGTGCCGATGATGAACACGACGACCTCGGGATCGAGCCGGGCCATCTCGGTGGTCGCGTGGTCGGGCCAGTCGAAGAAGCCCGGGTCGGCGAGACCACTCGACACCCGCGAGTCGAAGTAGGGCTGCACGACCCCGGTGGCGCCGGTGATCGCCCCGAGCGCGGGGCCGAGGGACCCGGCGAGGGAATCGCCCCCGACCCACAACCGCAGCGGATCGGTCGCCGACAGCGTGCGGCAGCGCTTGCCCTCGACGGTGGTGGTGACGGTGGCGGGACCGTCCTCGGCGCCGCCGGCGTGGACGGTGGCGGCGAGGGACGGCTTCTCGTCGCCGCTGAAGCGGACCGTGTCGGTGGCGAGCAGCACGAAGGCCACCGCCAGCGCCACCGCGGCGACGCTCGCGACGACCCGGCGGATGCGGCGCTGCTTGCGCTCGCTGCGCCGCTGACGGCGCTCGGTGGGCGCGTCCGCGCCGGTGTGGGGATCGGCCATGGGGTCGTTCGCCATCGCTGCCGTGGACTCGGCGAAGCGTCGATGCTAACCGGCCACGACCGTGGCGACGGGTTCACCCGCCCGGCGGCCGTGCGCACCCGCCCCGGCGTTGGTGCAGCCGGGGGTCCGTGTTCGATCCGGGTCAGCCGGCGTCGGCCGCCGGCTGGTCGACCTGGGTGCGGTACAGGTCGGTGTAGACGCCCCCGGCACGCAGGAGGTCCTCGTGACGCCCGCTCTCGATGATGCGCCCGTGCTCGAGCACGAGGATGCGGTCGGCGGCGACGATGGTCGAGAGCCGGTGCGCGATCACCAGCGAGGTACGACCGACGAGCGCGTCGGCCAACGCGTGCTGGATCGCCAGCTCGGACTCGGAGTCGAGGTGCGACGTCGCCTCGTCGAGGATCACCACCGCGGGGTCCTTGAGGAGCATGCGGGCGATGGCGAGCCGCTGCTTCTCGCCGCCGGACATCCGGTACCCGCGGTCGCCGACCAGCGTGTCGTAGCCGTCGGGGAGAGAGGCGATCAGGTCGTGGATGCGGGCGGCCGTGCACGCCTCGACCAGCTCCGCGTCGGTGGCGTCGGGGCGGGCGTAGCGGAGGTTGGCGCGGATGGTGTCGTGGAAGAGGTGCGGGTCCTGCATCACCATGCCGACCGATTCCCGGAGCGACTCCAGCGTGTAGTCGCGCACGTCGCGGCCGTCGACACGCACCTCGCCCGCGCTCACGTCGTAGATGCGGGGCACGAGCAGCGCGCTCGTGGTCTTGCCCGCGCCCGACGGCCCCACCAGCGCCACGAGCTCACCGGGAGCCACGGTGAAGCTGACGTCGCGCAGGATCCACGCGCTCTCGTCGTCGGTGTCGGTGGCGGGGGAGGCCTCCTCCAGTGACGGGATCGACGAGACCGCGGCCGACGGGTGCCGGAACCACACATGGTCGAACTCGACCCGGCCGACCGGCTCGAGGAGGTCGACCGCGCCGGGGCGGTTCGTGATGAGCGGCGGAAAGTCGAGCACCTCGAAGACCCGCTCGAACGACACCAGCGCGGTCAGCACGTCGACCCGTGCGCTCGCGAGCTGCGTGAGCGGCTGGTAGATCTGGCTCACATACACCGCGAAGGCGGCGATGGTGCCGACGCCGATGGTGCCGGAGATCGCGAGGTTGCCGCCCACGAAGTAGACGATGGCGGTGCCGATGGCAGCGACCAGGCCGAGCGCGGCGACCAGCACCCGCGAGTACATCGCGGTCTGCACGCCGATGTCGCGCACGCGCCCGGCACGGTCGGTGAACGTGTCCGACTCGCGGCGGTGCTTGCCGAAGAGCTTCACGACGAGCGCGCCGCCCACGTTGAACCGCTCGGCGATCGTGTTGTTCATCGACGCGTTCAGCTGCATGCTCTCGCGCGTCAGGCGCTGCAGCTTCGGACCCATTCGCTTCGCCGGGATGATGAAGAACGGCAGGATGGCGAGCGTGAGCAGGGTGAGGCGCCACTCGAGCGCGAGCATGAACGCGACGGTGACCACCACGGACACGATGTTGGAGAAGACGGTGCCGAGCGTGTTGGTGACCGCCTGCTGCGCGCCGATGACGTCGTTGTTCATGCGCGACATCAGCGAGCCAGTCTGGGTGCGGGTGAAGAACGAGAGCGGCTGGTGCTGCACGTGGTCGAACAGCGCGGTGCGCATGTCGAAGATGAGGCCTTCGCCGATCCGGGCCGAGTAGTAGCGCTGGATCAGGGTGAGCCCGGCGTTGAGCAACGCGAGGAACACCGCGCCGGCCGCGAGCAGGCCCACCAGCGCGCGGTCCTTCTCGGGGATGGCGGTGTCGATGACGGCCCGCAGGATGAGCGGGGGCAGCGCGCTGATCACCGCCGCCAACACGACGGTGACGACGAAGCCGATCAACTGGCGGCGGTACGGCCGCGCCAGCCGGAGGACGCGCCGCACCAGGTCGCGTTCGAGCCGCTTGCCCTTGACCGCACTGGCGTCGCGGCCGAATCCGTGAGTTGCGGGTCGCATCATCGTCGCATCGTCTCCGCCGTCAACCTACCGGTCACTGCCCGGGCCGAGCGCCGGATGGGCGCGTCGCTAGTCTCGGTCGGATGACGATCCACGACCGGCCCTTCGGGCGTCTGTACGAGGACTTCGAGCCGGGCGACGTCTACCGGCACTGGCCCGGGAAGACCATCACCGAGGCCGACGACCACCTCTTCTGCATGCTCACGATGAACCACCACCCGTTGCACACCGACGCGTGGTTCGCGGAGACGCAGACGCAGTTCGGCCAGAACGTCGTCGTGGGCAACCTCGTGTACTCGCTCGTGCTCGGGATGAGCGTCCCCGACGTCAGCGGCGCCGCGATCGCGAACCTCGAGATCGAGTCGCTGCTGCACAAGAAGCCGACGTTCCACGGCGACACCATCTACGCCGAGACGCGCGTGCTCGACAAGCGCGAATCCTCGAGCAAGACCGACCGCGGCGTGGTGAGCGTCGAGACGCGGGGCTTCAACCAGCGTGGTGAAGAGGTCTGCTACTTCCGGCGCAAGGTGCTGGTGCCCAAGCGCGCGGCGGCGCCGCCCCGCGTGCGCCCGTACGAGTCGCCCGCCGGCGACTGAGGCCGGGGCCGGCGCCCGGTGGTCGACGGCTGCCTCTTCTGCTCGATCATCGCGGGGAAGACCCCGGCCGACGTCGTGCTCGACACCCCGGTCGTGGTCGCGTTCCTGGACCACCGGCCGCTCTTCCCCGGCCACACCCTGGTGGTGCCGCGCGCGCACGTCGAGACCCTCCGCGACCTCGACGACCCCACCCGCGACGAGCTGTTCGCCCAGGTGCAGCGGGTCGCGGCGGCGGTGCAGGACGCCACCGGCAGCGCCGGTTCCTTCGTCGCCATGAACAACGTGGTCAGCCAGAGCGTGCCCCACGCCCATGTGCACGCGGTGCCCCGGAACCCCAAGGACGGCCTGCGGGGCTTCTTCTGGCCCCGGACCCGCTACGCCGACGCCGCCGAGGCCGCCGCCATGGCCGAGTCCATCCGCGTTGCACTCGGAGAAAGCATGTAATACTGTAATCACCATGCCCAAGGACAACGTCACCTCCGACAACCCTGTTCCCAACGCCGGCGCCAAGCTCCAGGGCTGGTTCGCCGGCCGCCTGCCCGACGGGTGGTTCACCGGTCCGCCGTCGGTCGACCACGACCGCGACGAGATCGTGGTGATCGGCACGCTGCCCGACCCCGACACCGGCGACGCCGACGCCGAGACCCGGGACGCCGCCCGGCGCGCCCGCATCCAGGGCTTCCGCGAGGACACCCGCGCTCTCCGCATGCGCATCGCCGACGAGGCCGAGGCCCGCTTCGCCCGGAAGGTCGCCTGGGGCGCCCGGTGCGGCGACGAGGAGGAGCTGTTCACCAACTTGAGCGTCCCGGTGATGACCCGCCTCCGGCTCCCCGAGCGCCAGGTACTCGACACGCTCGTCGACGCCGGCGTCGCCCGCAGCCGCAGCCATGCGCTCGCCTGGTGCGTGCGCCTGGTCGGTGACCACGAGGGCGAGTGGATCGACCAGCTCCGCGACGCGTTGGTGCACGTGGAGAAGGTGCGCAGCGAGGGCCCGGGCAACCGAAAGAGCTGAGAACCTGTTGCACGCCTAATCGTTAGTGTGCTAATGATTAGCGCACTATGGAACAGACGATCGGGCGAATGCTGTACCTGGCCCACCGCGCCGTCCACGACGAGCTCGACCGTCGGCTGCACGAGCACGGCGCCAGCCTCTGGAACTGGCTGCTCCTCGACAAGGCCGCCAACGCCGACGACGCCAGCCAGCGCGAGCTCGCCGAGCTCATGCGCATCGAGCCGCCCACGCTCGTCCGCCACCTCGACAAGCTGGCCGACGAGGGACTGGTGGAGCGCCGTCCCGATCCCGCCGACCGGCGGGTCCTGCGCGTCGTCGTCACCGACACCGGGCAGGCGCGGCTCACCGAGCTGCGCAAGGTCGTGCACGAGTTCGACGACGAGCTCCGGGGGATCCTGACCAAGCGCGACGCCGAGGTGCTGGGGCGGGCGCTCCCGCGGATCCATGCCTACTTCGACCAGGACGATCACGTGCCGGTGCCGTCGGGCCGCGCCCGGAGGGCCGCCGTCGACACGCGATCGGCACCGACCCTGGACGACGAGCAGGAGGAGGAGATGAAGTCGAGCCGTGCCCGGAGGGCGGGCGGCGAGACGGAATCGACCCAGGAGGAGGTGGCCAGTGGCCGGTGACGACGTGGTCATGCGCACCGAGAAGCTCACCAAGATCTACCCGGGTGGGCTCAAGGCGGTCGACGAGCTCGACCTCGAGGTGCGCCAGGGCGAGATCTTCGGTCTCCTCGGGCCGAACGGCGCGGGCAAGACCACGACCGCGGGCATGCTCACGACGCGCGTGATCCCCACCAGTGGGCGTGCGTTCGTCGGTGGCATCGACGTGGTCGCACACCCGACGACCGCCAAGCAGGTGATCGGCGTGGTGCCCCAGACCAACACGCTCGACCGTTCGCTCACGGTGTGGGAGAACCTCTACTTCCACGGCCGGTTCTTCGGGATGTCGAACGCGACCGCACGCACCGAGGCCGACCGCCTGCTGCAGCAGTTCCGGCTGGCCGAGCGGGGGAAGGAGCCGGTGGCGGCCCTCTCCGGCGGCATGGCGCAACGGCTGATGGTGGCCCGGGCGATCATGCACCGGCCGGCCACGCTGTTCCTCGACGAGCCGACGGCCGGCCTCGACCCGCAGAGCCGCCTGGCCCTGTGGGAGATCCTGGGGGAGCTGCACGCCGACGGCCAGACCATCCTTCTCACCACGCACTACATGGAGGAGGCCGACGAGCTCTGCAACCGGCTGGCCATCATCGACCGCGGGCACCTGCTCGCGCTCGGGTCGCCGGCGGAGCTCAAGCGCTCGACCGGCGCCGACACCGTGGTGACGGTGTCGGCCACCGGCGATCTCGACCGGCTGGCCAAGGTGCTCGAGACGGACGTGCCGGGTGCGCAGCAAGCGACCCGCGTCGACTCCACCGTGCTGGTCGAGGTGCGGGACCAGCAGGGCGTGCTGCCCGTCGTGTTCTCCGTCGCCGAGCACAACGGCTTCGAGGTGACGGACCTCTCGGTCACCGAGCCGACGCTCGAGACCGTCTTCATCAACCTCACCGGGAAGGACCTGCGCGAATGACTGCCGTCACGATCCCCGGCGCACCGACCACGCTCGCACCGACGCGCAAGCCGATGTCGGCGGCGCGGATCGCGTTCCGGGCGCTGCTCCTGCGCGACCTCGTGGTGCTGCGCAAGACGCTCAAGGAATTCATCCCCCGCACGATCCTGCAGCCCTTCCTGCTGGTGTTCGTGTTCACCTACGTGTTCCCGAAGATCGGGCAGGGCGTCGGCGGCGGTGAGGCCGCGAGCGGGTTTTCGACCCTCCTGGTGGCCGGCGTCGTCGGGATCGCGATCCTGATGCAGGGCATCCAGTCGGTCTCGCTGCCGATGGTGCAGGAGTTCGGCTACACGCGTGAGATCGAGGACCGCGTGCTCGCGCCGATGCCGGTCGCCCTGGTCGCGATCCAGAAGGCCATCTGGGGCGCGCTGAGCGGTCTGTTCTCGGCCCTCCTCGTGTTCCCGATCGCGGCGGTGGTGCCGGCCACGCCCGTCCACCTCGACGTCAACTGGTGGGTGCTGCTCACGCTCACACCCCTCGCGTGCTACATGTGCGGCGCCCTCGGCCTCACCTTCGGCACCCGCTTCGACCCCCGCACGGTGCCGCTGCTGTTCGGGATCATCGTCATCCCGCTCACCTTCCTCGGCTGCGTGTACTACTCGTGGTCGTCGTTGGAGCCCATCCGCTGGCTCCAGGTGTTCGTGCTCGTGAACCCGTTGGTCTACATGTGCGAAGGCTTCCGCGCCGCGCTGACCAACGCGCCGCACATGAGCTTGTGGGCGATCTATGCCGCGCTCATCGGGTTCTCCGCGCTGTTCACATGGCTCGGGATCAATGGGTTCAAGCGCCGCGTCCTGAGTTGAATCAGGGGTGACCGGGTAACCTCGGTGCTGTGTCCATCGCGACGCAGGTGAATTTCTGGGGGGTACGCGGATCGACGCCGTGTGACGGCCACCAGTTCGAGCGGTACGGGGGCAACACCTCGTGCGTCGAAGTCGTGAGCGAGGGTCACGAACCCGTCATCTTCGACCTCGGCACCGGGCTGCGGAACTACGGCGACGAGCTCGCGGCCGAGGGCCGGGTGGATGGCTACCGCGCCACCGTGCTCCTCAGCCATCTGCATTGGGACCACATCCAGGGCCTCCCCTTCTTCGCGCCGCTCGCCGGCGGTGGCGGGGTGGTCACCGTGATCGGTCCGCACCAGGCCGCGGGCCCGCTCGACCGCGTGTTCCGCTCGGTGATGAGCCCGCCGTACTTCCCCATCACCCCCGAGGAGATGCGGGGCGAGGTGGCGTTCGAAGCGGTGGCGAACGACGACTTCGCGGTGAACGGGGCGAAGGTGCGGTCGCGCTGGGTGCGCCACACCGACCCCACGCTCGGCTTCCGGGTCGAGACCGAGGGGGTGTCGGTGGCGTACCTGTCCGACCACGGGCCCGGGACGGTGCCCGATGACCCCGACGACTTCGTCCCCGAGGACGTGCTCGAGCTCTGCGACGGCGTCGACCTGCTGATCCACGACGCGCAGCACACCGCCGACGAGTACGAGCTGAAGCGCTCGTGGGGGCACTGCACGATCGAGTACGCCCTGCTCGTCGCCAAGGAGGCCGGCGCCCACGAGCTGGCGCTGTTCCACCACTGCCCGACGCACGGCGACGACCGCCTCGACACGATCCTGCGCGACGCCCGTGAGCTGTCGGCGCGCATGAACGGGCCCGAGGTGTTCGCGGCCGCCGACGGCCTGCGCCACGACCTCCGGCCGTCCGACCGCTGAACCGAGGAGCACGCGTGCCCGACGAATCCGGCGAGACCCTGCTCGTCCCCGACGACAAGCGGTTCCGCTCCGTGCTCGGGCACTTCGCCACCGGGGTCACCATCATCACCGCCATCGACGACGACGAGCCGGTCGGCATGGCCGCCAACTCGTTCACGTCGCTGTCGCTCGACCCGCCCCTCATCCTCTTCTGCGTCGCGCACACGTCGTCGACGTGGCCCCGCATCGAGCACTCCGGCACCTTCGCGGTGAACATCCTGGGCGAGGACCACGAGGAGCTGTCGAACCTGTTCGCCCAGAAGGGTGCCGACCGCTTCGGTCAGACCCCGTGGCGGGTGGGCGTGTCGGGCGCGCCGGTGCTCGAGGAGGCCATCGCCTACCTGGACTGCCGGTTCGAGGCCGAGTACCCGGGTGGCGACCACAAGATCATCGTCGGGCGCGTGCTCGACCTCGACATGCGCGAAGGGTCCCGGCCGTTGCTCTTCTACCGGGGTGGGTACTCGCGCATGCACGACGCCTGAGATGACCGGCACCGACGTCGCGCTCGCGGCGCGGGTCGTCGTCGCGTTGATCCTGGTCGCTTCCGGTGTCGGCAAGCTGTTCGCGGTGCGACAAGCCGCGCACACCTACCGCGAGCAGCTCGGCGGGTACACCTGGGTGGCCGTGCTGGTGGCACTGGCGTTGCCGGTGTACGAGCTGGTCCTCGCGGTCTTGCTGCTGGTCGTCGACGCCGCGTGGCCGAGCTGGCTCGCGCTGGCGACGTTCGTCGTGTTCACCGTCGTGCTCGTGCGCCGGGTGGTCACCAACGACCGGCGTCCGTGCAACTGCTTCGGCGCCGCGTCGCGCCGGCGAGACCTCTCCATCGGGTCGTTGCTGCGCAACACGTGGTTCCTCGTGCTCGCGCTGGTCGCCACCGGCGCCGCGACCCTGCAGGAGCCCTCGGCGGTGTTCGCCACGCTCCTCCTCGGGGCGGCGTTCGCGGCGGTGTCGGCGGTCCTGGTCGTGCGCACGTGAACGTGGTCGTGCTCGTCGGCACCGACGCCGACGCCGAGGGGCTGGGGGCCGCAGCCCGCGCCCTCGAGTCCGCCGACACCCGCGCCGCGGTCTTCGTCGGCGACGTCACGACCCCGGACGGCCGCGCCGCGCTCGAGGAGTTCGTGGCCGAGCTCTTCTCCACCCGTTGACAGGCGGCGGCGACGCCGGAACCCGTAGGGTCGCGAGCCATGACCTCGACGACGAACTTCGATCGCGACGTGTTGCTCGCGAAGGGCCGGGAACGGGCGGGCGGCCTCACCGAGCTCGGACCGGGGGAGTTCGTCGACGGCCTCGACCGCTTCGTCGATTCGCTCAACACCGAGGGGCGTCTCAACGACGTCGGCCGGTACATCGCGGAGGAGCGCATCCTCCTGCACGTGAGGAACCGCTTGGAGTACGTCCGCGACCGGGAGCGCTACCCGGAGATCGCCCAGGTCGACGTCGTGCGGCCCGTCTTCATCGTGGGCCTGCCGCGCACCGGGACGACGATCCTGCACGACATCTTGAACCAGGACCCGGCGAACCGCGCCCCGCTCACCTGGGAGCTGATGTTCCCGTCGCCCCCGCCCGAAGCATCGGTCGGCAACGACGACCCACGGGTGGAGGCGTGCCAGGCGACCATCCCGACCGGTGACATGCAGTCGGAGATGTTCAAGGCGATGCACCCGATGGGGGCGACCCTCTCGCAGGAGTGCGTCGTCATGATGGGCGAGACGATGTGCACGCCGCTGTTCCACAACCAGCTGCGGGTCCCGAGCTACCAGGACTGGGTCGACGACGAAGCCGACTGGTCGGCCGTCTACGACTTCCACCGGCGCCAGCTGCAGCACCTCTGGTGGCACAAGCCGGGCGACCGTTGGATGCTCAAGACGGGCGCGCACATGTGGGGCCTCGCGCAGCTCCTCGAGACGTACCCCGACGCCCGGATCGTCTTCACCCACCGCGACCCGGTGAAATCGCTCACGTCGTACGCGAGCCTCACCGCGCTCGTGCGGTCGCGCGGCAGCGACGACGTCGATCGGTACGAGATCGCCGCGGACTGGTCCGCCCGCCTGAAGAAGATGCTGGAGCGGACCATGGCCGTACGGGCCGCACGCGCCTACCCCGACGCGGTGTTCTACGACATGTACTTCTCCGACTTCGTCGCCGATCAGTTCGCCGAGATCGAGAAGATCTACGACGCGCTCGACCTGCCGATGTCCAGCGCGGGAGCCGATGCGATGCGCGACTACATCGCCGACCATCCGAAAGGCAAGGACGGCATCCACCGCTACCGACCGGAGGAGTACGGGGTCGATCCCGCGGTCGTGCGCAAGGACTTCGCGCCGTACATCGAGCGCTTCGGCCTCGAGCCCGAAGCCGGCGACTCGGACGCGGCATGAGCGCGACCCTGCCGGCGACGATGCGGGCGTGGCGGACGCACGAGTACGGCGCGCCGAAGGACGTGCTGAAGCTCGACGAGGTCGAGGTGCCCGAGCCCGCGGCCGGCGAGGTGCTCGTCCGAGCGCTCGGGATCCCGTTCAACCTCAACGACCTCGAGCGGATCACCGGCGGCAACATGATGGTGCGCCCGGAGCTGCCGTACTCGCCGGGCATGGAGACGATGGGCATCGTCGCGGCGTGCGGGCCGGGCACCGAGGCCCTCCTCGGGCGGCGCGTCGTCGCCATCACCCAGCAGGCCCACGGGGGCTTCGCCGAGTACGCGATCTGTCCCGCGGTCTCCGCCTTCGAGATGCCGGAGTCGATTCCGCTGCCGGACGCGGCCGCGCTGTTCTTCCCGTTCCACCTGGCCTGGCTCGGACTGTTCGACCGGGCCGAGCTCCAGGCGGGGGAGACGGTGCTCATCCACGCTGCGGCCGGCGGCGCGGGGTCTGCCGCGATCCAACTGGCGGTCGACGCGGGCGCGCACGTCATCGCCACCGTCGGGTCGGACGACAAGATCCAGCTGTGCCGTGACCTCGGCGCGCAGACGGTCGTCAACTACAGCTCGGAGGAGTTCGCCACCGTGTGCCTCCAGCAGACCGACGGCAGGGGCGTCGACGTGGTCTACGACAACGTCGGTGAAGCGGTCATGGAGGACTCGTTCAAGTCGCTCGCGTACAACGGTCGCTACCTCATGATGGGCTTCGCGTCGGACAAGACCGTCGCCGACGAGAAGTCGCTCGTGCCCCGCCGGATCGCCCTGGGCAACTTCAAGCTCTGCGGCGTGATGCTCTCCTACGCCGACGCCGAGCGGCAGGCGATGATGAAGGGCCTCCTCGGGTGGAACCTCCCGTCGGACCGGCTGGGTGCGGAGATCATGCGCACCGTGGTCGACCTGGTCGAGGCGGGCCGGGTGCGTGCCGTCGTCGGGCGGGTGGTGGAGTTCGAGGAGATCCCCGAGGCGATCACCGCGATGGCCAATCGCGAGACGGTCGGTCGTGTCGTCGTGAAGCTCTGGGACGACTGAGCTCCCGCTCAGACCGGCTCGAACTCGACGACCGGGTCGAGGCGGTGGGCGAAGCGACGGAGGGTGCGCATGAGCACCAGGCCGGTCACCAGGATGAGGATGGCGTTGGTGACCGCGGCGGCGGCGTCCCAGCCGAGCGACGTCGCCACGTAGAACTGCCAGTAGCGGTGCAGCGTCGCGGTCAGCCCGAGGCCGGGGTGCCAGTCGAGCGCGCCGCCGCGTTCGAACGGCCAGAACCACAGGTTCATGATCGCCCCGTACACGAAGCCCCACACCCAGCCGTACACCGCGAGCGCGAGCACCTCCAGGCGCGGGTCGAGGCGGGCGGTGAGCAGGCCGACGAAGCCGGCGCCCGCCCCCATCCACCCCAGGGCCAGCATCTGGAACGGCAGCCACGGCCCGATGCCACCCGTGACGATGGCCGACACCGCCATCGCGCACAACCCGAGCAGGAGCCCGAACCGGGGCCCGAACGCGGCACCCGCCAGCACGACGAGGAAGAAGATGCCGCTGCCTCCACCCGGGAGGTCGATGAGCCGCAACAGGCCGGCGCACGCGGCGAGCATGCCGAGCAGCGCGATCGTCGCTCCGTTCATGGTGCCCCGGCGGACCTCGAGCATCACCGCCGCTACGACGAGCGCGCCCACCACCGCCGCGATGAGCGGCGCGTCACCGTTGTGGGCCTGGCTGGTGAGCGCGGTGGCAGGGAGCCAGAACGGGTAGAGGAACGCGGCGGCGCCGACGGCGACCATGAGCGAGTAGACGGCCATCGGACGCACGTGGGCGCCGACGCCAGTGGGCGGGGGAGCGGTGACCAGGCTCACGAGCGGGCCAGCTCCCGTTCGACTTCCTCCACGGTGAGGAACGGCGGCAGCACGCGCAGCACTTGCGGCGCGAACAGCGAGCCCGCGAGCACGACGCGCGCGTCACCGTCGGCGACGATCTCGCCGTCGCCGAGCACGATGGCGTGGGTGGCGATCCGTGCCGCCAGCTCGACGTCGTGCGTCGCCAACACCACGGCACCGCCGCCGGCCGCGTGCCGGTGCACCGCGTGCTCGAGCGCCGCGCGCGATGGCGCGTCCATGCCGCGCGTCGGCTCGTCGAGCAGCAGCACGGGCGCGCCGCCCACCGCCACCGCGGCGATCGCCACCCGCTGACGCTCCCCGCCCGAGAGGCTGCGGGGATGCTCGTCGGCGAGGTCGCTCAGATGGAGGGCGTCGAGCCAGTGCTCGACCGCCTCGGTGTCGACTCGTCCGAGCAGCCGTTGGGTCTCCTCCAGCTCGCGCCGCACGGTGGGGGAGAACAGCATGGTGTTCGGGTTCTGCGGCACGTACGCGACGCGAACTCGCCGGTCCACCACGCCCGCGGTCGGCGACACGAGATCGGCGAGCGCGCGCAGGAGGGTGGTCTTGCCCGCGCCGTTGCGGCCGAACAACGCGATGACGTCGCCCGCATGCAGCTCGAGGTCGACCCGGCGCACCGCGCGATGGCCGCCGAGGACGACGCGCAGGTCGCGCGCCGTCACCAACGTCTCGCCCGGCGCACCTGCGCGAGGTTCCGCCGGTGGTGGGAGGTCGACCGGCTGGTGAACCGCGAGGCCCCGGGCGTCGCGCACGGTCAACGGCAGGGGCGTCCAACCGAGCGCTCGTCCGAGGCGGGTCACGGTCGGCGCGCCCGGGTAGTCAGCCAGCACGGCGTCGACGGTCTCGGGCCGGCCGACCCGGCCGCCGTCGACCAGGACCGCCCGGTCTGCGAGCGGGGCGGCGCGCTCCAGCCGGTGCTCGGCCAGCACCACGGTGGTGCCGAGGTCGTGGTTGAGCCGCACGAGTGCGGCCAGCACGTCGTCGGCACCCTGCGGGTCGAGCTGCGACGTCGGCTCGTCGAGCACCAGCGCCTGCGGCCCGGCGGCGAGCGCGCCGGCGATCACGCACCGTTGCCGCTCACCGCCCGACAGGGTCGCCGGGTCGCGGTCGCGCAGGTGCGCGATGCCGAGCGCGTCGAGCACCTCCTCGACTCGCCGGCGCATCGCCTCCTGGGAGAAGCCGAGGTTCTCGAGCACGAAGGCGAGGTCGCGCTCGACGTGGTCGACGACGAACTGCGATTCCGGGTCCTGGGCGACGAAGCCGACGACGTCGGCCAGCTCGCGGGGATGGTGTGACCGGGTCGAGCGACCGAACACCTCGACGTCGCCGCCGAACCGCCCTCCGCTCGCGTGCGGCACGAGGCCGTTCGCGGCGCGCAGCAGCGTGCTCTTCCCCGAGCCCGACGCGCCGACCACGAGGAGCAACTCCGCGGGCGCGACGTCGAGGTCGACCTCGCGCAGCGCGGCGTGCGCCGCATCGGGATAGGCGAACGACACGTTGCGGTAGGAAATCGCGCTCACACCGCCTCCCGGGCCGGCACCAACGCCGGGGCGAGGAGAGGGAGGAGTGCGAGCGCCGGCAATAGGTGCAGCGCGGGCCAGGCCAACGGGTTGGCGAACCACACCAGGCTGCTGTCACCGGCGAACGAGGTCGACGCCATCGCGATCGGCGCCAAGAGCACCACCCCGGCCATCAGCCAGTCGGCCGCGCCCATCCGGCGCGGCCGGTACCGCACGCGTTGCGTGCCCGACGACGCCAGCAGGATCGCCACCGCGAGCCCTCCCGCGCCGGTGAGGCCGAGCACCGACGCGACCGCATCGGACTGCCCGATCAGCGCGACGAACGCGCCGCCGAGCGCGAGCAGCGACGCGACACCGCACCAGCCCGCGATCCGGTCGCGCGGGCTCGACCCGGCACGGGCGAAGCCGCGCGCGTCCATCGACTCCGCCAGCGTCACCGCCCGCTCCAACCCCAGCTCGAGCACGGGCACGACCTGGCGCAGGAGGCGACCCCGGCGCACGACGCGGCCGCCGGTGCGGGCGCGATCGGCCTCGCGGACGTCGTGGATGGCCGACAGCGTGGCGGGCACGAACGCCAGCCCCACCACGACGACCAGCCCGATCTCGTAGAAGGCACGGGGCGTCGACTGCACCAGCTCGGAGTGCGACACCACGGAGTTGAACGCGCCGAACACGCCCATCACGCCGACGATGGCGAACCCCTCAGCCAGGGACTGCAGCATGATCGGCACCTCCACGGTCCCCCCCACGGTGAACCCGCCGAGCAACTGGGGGAGACCGAAGTGCGGCGTGGTGAACATGACGTCGCCCACCCCGTGGGTCGTCGCCACCGTGAGCAGCATGCGCACGACCGCGAACAGCGTCCCGACCGCGAGCAGCAGCGGGAACGCGCGTGCATACGGCCCTGGACGGGTGTGCAGTGACACCGCCACCGAGGCGATGCCGATGACCAGCGCGACGTACACCGGATTCGGCGCCAGCTCGATGCACGCGGCGGCGGCCAGCGCCCAGACCAGCCACACGCCGGCGTGCCAGGTGGCCATGGCGGGCGCGACCGCCGCGACTCGCGCGGAGCTCGGGGTGGCGTCGACGTGGGATTGCGTGGTGGTCGTCACGTCGGACTAACGTGCCCTCTCGACAACGGTTGCGCGCAACCCGGATGTTGCGTGCGGTTCCGGGGCTCCGGCCCGGGGACGGGGGAAGTCGGTGCGAGACCGACGCTGACCCGCAACTGTGAGCGGCTCTGCGGCACCCCGCCGCACTCCGCGAGCCAGGCTACCTGCCGTTGTCCACCGGGCCACCGGTGCTCCCGACCAGGCGCCGTTCAGCAGGACGGCAGGACAGGGCCCTCGTGGAAAGGGGCCTCGGAGGACGATTCCCATGTCGCACATGCGTCGTGCCGTCGCGTGGTGCACCACGCTGACGGCGGCCTTCTCGTTCACGCTCTTCCTCACGTCACCCGCGCAGGCCGCCGATCCCGCGTCGCAGGCCACCGCCGACGCCGCCGTCGCGTGGCTGAAGACCCAGCAGCAATCGGACGGCGGGTTCGAGCTCGCCATGTTCCCCGGCTTCGAGACGCGCGACGCGTCGCTGGCGATCGCCGAGGACGCCCAGACCGGCACCACGTGGAGCACGACGGAGGCGTTGGACGCCGTCGGTGCGGTGCACTTCGGCGGTACGCCCGCGGGCGCCACACCGCTCGACGCCCTCGACGCGTTCGCCGCCACCGTCACCACCGCCGGGGCGGCAGCCAAGACCATCGTCCTGAGCGCGTCACCGCTCGGCCTCGACCCGGCGGCGTTCGATCCGGCCGGCAACGGCACCCCGGTGAACCTGGTCGCCCTGCTCGACACCGGCTGCAGCGCCGACACCGCCTCCTTCGGGCCCGCGTTCAGCGACACGCTCTACGGCGTGCTGGCCAAGAAGCTGGTGTGCGGCGCGCCGCCTGCCGCCGCGCTGGCGACCGTCCGCGCCGCGCAACAGGCGAACGGCAGCTGGAACTTCAACGGCGACCCGACCGGCACCGACCTCGACATCGACACCACCGCGCTCGCGGTCGAGAGCCTGGTGGCCGGGGGCGCGGACGCGTCCGATCCCGCGGTCCACTCCGCACTCGGCTTCCTCGCCGCCCAGCACCAGGCCAGCGGGGCCTGGCAGTCGTTCGGCACCGACGACCCGAACTCCACGTCGCTCGCCATCCTCGCCGTCACCGCGACCGGGTTCGACGTCGAATCGTCGTGCTGGCGGGACACCGCTGACCCGGCGGCCACCGGGAGCGCATACGCCAGCCCGACCGCGTGGGTGCGCTCGCAGCAGCTCACCACGCCGCCCGCCGACGCCGGGCGCATCGCCAGCCCGAACGACAGCTTCGGCGTGAACACGTTCGCCACGTCGCAGACGGTCGAGGGGCTGCTCAGGTCGTGGTTGCCGATCACCGTCGCGGCGGCGCAGACCTGCGCGGTGTCGGTGACTCCGGCGTCGGGCGGCCCGGCGCCGGCGGCCGAGGCCGTGGCGGTGAGCCCGCACTTCACCGGATGACCTGCTGCGGGCGCGGCCTGCGGGTCCTGCAGGTCCTGCTCGTCGCGCTGGTGAGCGCGGCGGCGCTCGGTCTCGGGCCGGCCGCGCACGCCGACGTCGTCGCGCAGGGGTGCAGCTCGCACGCGGTGGTCGTCGTCGAACCCGGTCCCGGCGCGGTGTCGATCTGCTTCGACGGATCGATCTCCGGCCTCGCCGCGCTCCAGCTCGCGGGGGCCAACCCGGTGACCTACGGCTTCGCGGGCCAGGGCGCCGCGGTCTGCCAGCTGTACGGCGTGGGGAACCCGCCGGACCAGTCGTGCCTCATCGGTCCCGGTGGCCAGTACTGGGCGTACTTCCGCGCTGCGCCCGGCGCGGGGGGCTGGACGTACTCGCGCGGCGGTGCCGGCAGCACCAGCGTGGTCGACGGGTCGGTCGAGGGCTGGCGCTACGGCACCGGGAGCCCGCCGGGATTCGTCGCGTTCTGCGCGGTGGTGAGCTGCGCGCCGCCACCCACCAGCCCACCGGCGACCGCGCCGCCGGCGACCGCACCCCCGGTCGCGCCGGCCGCACCGGCCGGGCCGACCGCGTCGCCGGCCGGCGGAGGGAACGGCGGTGCCGCGGCGCCGGGCGCGCCCGCCACCACCGCGCCGCCGTCCGCCAAGGACGGCAAGGGCGCGGAGTCGGGCAAGGGCGGGGCGGGCGCCGAGTCGGGCGCCGCCGCCGCCACCAGCACGACCGGCGGCTCCGGGGGCACCGGCACGACCGGGAAGCGGCAGGCCCGGCGCGCCGGGGACGACGTCGCCCTGGGCCCGGGGAGCGGCTCGGGTGGGAGCTCCGGCTCGCCACTGGGGGTGGTGATCGCGATCGCGGTCGTCGTGTTGGCCGCCGGGACCGGGTTCTGGATCCGTCGTCGCCGCCGGGGATCCGCGCCGGGCTGATCCCTCCGGGCTGATCCCTCCGGTACGGTGCCACGACCATGGCGACGCGCACGCGCACGTTCGGGGCGGGGAACCGCGAGAGTCACGACGCCAGCGACTTCTACGCGCGCTTCACCGCACCGCGCTTGTCGAAGGACGCGACGGTCAACCCGTGCGGAGCGGCCGACTCGGTGATCTGCGGTGACGCGCGCGACATGGCCGACGTCGACGACAACTCGGTCGCGTTGGTGGTCACGTCACCGCCGTACTTCGCGGGCAAGGCGTACGAGACCGACCTCGGCGCCGGCCACGTCCCCGCGACCTACCTCGAGTACCTCGTCATGCTGCGCGACGTGTTCGCGGAGTGCCTGCGGGTGCTCGAACCGGGCGGGCGGCTGTGCGTCAACGTGGCCAACCTCGGCCGCAAGCCGTACCGCTCGCTGGCCGGCGACGTCACCACGATCCTCCAGGACGAGCTCGCGATGTTGCTGCGGGGCGAGGTCGTCTGGGTGAAGGCGAAGGGCGCGGCCGGCTCGTGCGCCTTCGGGTCGTACATGAAGGCGTCGAACCCGGTGCTCAGGGATCTCACCGAGCGGGTGGTGATCGCGTCCAAGGGCCGCTTCGACCGGGCCATCCCGGTGAAGGCACGCGCCGAGCGGGGCCTGCCAAACGTGTCCGACATCAGCAAGGAGGAGTTCCTGGCGTCGACGCTCGACGTGTGGGAGATCCGCCCGGAGCGGGCCCGCCGCGTGCACCACCCGGCACCGTTCCCGGTGGAGCTCCCCGAGCGCTTCATCCGGCTCTACACGTACGTCGGCGACGTCGTCCTCGATCCGTTCCTCGGCTCCGGCTCCACCGCGGTCGCCGCCTCGCGCACCGGCCGGCGGTACGTGGGCTACGACACCGACCCCGAGTACGTCGCCATCGCCGAGGCCCGCATCGCCGAGGCACGGGAACCCACGGCCGGCTGACGCGGTCCCTGGCCGGAGCGGCCGAGTGACCGTGCGGCGGCGGCGGGCCGTACCATCGGGCGCACCTCCTTATGCTCGTCTTCGGCATCAACGTCTCGAGCAACTTCTACCTGCTCACCGCGTTCGGCGGCGGCGTGATCTCCTTCCTGTCGCCCTGCGTGCTGCCCATCGTGCCCGGCTACCTGAGCCTGATCACGGGGCTGTCGGTGGGCGAGATCCGCGAGCAGCAACGGCACTACCTCAAGCGCATCGCGCTCAACACCGGCATGTTCGTGCTCGGCTTCACGGTCGTGTTCGTGCTGCTCGGGCTCATCACCACCGCGGCGGGAAGCGCGCTCTTCCGCAACCAGGAGACGCTCACCCGCATCTCCGGCGGTCTCGTCCTCCTGATGGCGTGCTATCTCGCCGGTTCGCAGCTGCTCACGACTCCGCGCCTGTACCAGGAGTTCCGGTTCCACCCGCACCTCGACCGCTTCGGCCCGGTGGCCGCACCGGTCGCGGGCGCGGCGTTCGGGCTCGGGTGGACACCGTGCATCGGCCCTGTGCTCGGGGCGGTGCTCGGCTTCGCCGCCGGAGGCGACGACATCACCCGTTCCACCCTGCTGCTCGTCGCGTACTCCCTCGGTCTCGGCGCCTCCTTCCTCGCCGTCGGCCTGGCCATGGGCAAGCTCACTCGCACCCTCGAGTGGTTCAAGCGCCACTCGCGTGCCATCACGCTGGCCTCGGCCGCGGTGCTCGCCGTGTTCGGCGTGATCCTGTTGACCGACTCCCTGCCGACGCTGACCGCGCGCATGTCCGACGCGCTCCGTTCGAACGGGTTCGGTTGGCTCGTCGACGCCGGGTGAACCGGTCGTCGTAGGCTCGGCGCCGATGGACACGACGGTGCTCGACGTCGACACCTCGCGCCGGCGCGTCGTCGACCTCACCGACGACGTGCGCGCGTTCTGCCGGGCGCGTGGTGACGGGTTGGTCAACGTCTTCGCGCCGCACGCGACCGCCGGGGTGGCGATCATCGAGACGGGGGCCCGCTCCGACGACGACCTGGTCGACGCGCTCGAGCGGCTCCTGCCACGCGACGACCGCTACCGGCACGCCCACGGCTCGCCCGGACACGGCGCCGACCACGTGCTCCCGGCGATCGTCGCGCCCACCCTGGTGGTGCCGGTGCAGCGCGGCGATCTGCTCCTGGGCGTCTGGCAGAGCGTCGTGCTCGTCGACCTCAACCGCGACAACCCGCGCCGCGAGGTGCGGCTGAGCTTCCTGGCGGGCTGAGGTGGAGACGAAGTGGAGGAGTACTCGGATGAGCGGGACGACGAAGCGGAGTCGACCGTAGAGGTGGAGACGAAGCGGAGGAGTGCTCGGATGAGCGGGACGACGAAGCGGAGTCGACCGTAGAGGTGGCCGACTCCCCGTACCTGGTGTCGAGGCTCCAGGGCTTCGGCACCACGATCTTCGCCGAGATGTCGGCGCTGGCGGTGGCCACCGGGTCCATCAACCTCGGCCAGGGCTTCCCCGACGAGGACGGTCCGCCGGAGGTGATGGACGCCGCCGTCGCCGCCATCCGCGCCGGCCACAACCAGTACCCACCCGGCATCGGCATCCCGGAGCTCCGCCACGCGATCGTCGCCCACCAGGCGAAGTGGTACGCGCTCGACTACGACGCCGACACCGAGGTGCTCGTCACCGCGGGCGCGACCGAGGCGATCGCCGCCGCGCTGCTCGCGCTGTGCGAGCCGGGCGACGAGGTGGTCACCTTCGAGCCGTACTACGACTCCTACAGCGCTGGAGTGGCCATGGCCGGCGCTGTCCGCAAGGTGGTGACCCTGTCGCCGCCCGCCTACTCCTTCTCCCTCGACGCCCTCACCGCCGCCATCAG
>DATBBL010000041.1:0-5112 GCA_036271015.1 Acidimicrobiia bacterium | reverse complement strand
ACCAGCCAGTCGCCGCACGGCCAGGGTCACCACACCACCCTGGCCCAACTGGCCGCCGACGAGCTCGACGTGCCGCTCGAAGGCGTCCGCATCGTCGCCGGCGACACCCAGGTGACGCCGTTCAACCTGGTCGGGACGGGCGGGAGCCGTGCCGCGACACTGGCCAGCGGGGCCGTGATCGGCGTCGTGGCCGACATCCGAAGGCAGGTGATCGGACTCGCCGCCCACCTGCTCGAGGCCGACCCGGCCGACGTCGAGCTCGCCGATGGCACCGTGGCCGTGCGCGGCGTGCCCGCGTCGCGCCGGCCCCTCGGTGCCATCGCGACCGTCGCCTATCGCTCCACCGCGCTCCTCCCGGCCGGTACCGCACCCGGTATCGAGGCCAGCTTCGACTTCGCCATTCCCGAGGGCGGCTGGTCACAGGCGACGCACTGCTGCTGGGTGGAGGTCGACCCGCGCACGGGACTCGTCGCGATCGACCGCTACCTCGTGGTGGAGGACTGCGGCACGTTGATCAACCCGATGATCGTCGAGGGCCAGATCTCGGGCGGTGTCGCGCAGGGTGTCGGCGGCGTGCTGTACGAGCGCGCGGCCTACGACGAGCACGGCCAGCTCCTCACGTCGACCCTCGCCGACTACCTCCTGCCCACCAGCGCGGAGATCCCTCCGATCGAGATCCACCACCTCGAGTCAGCACCCCAGGGCGCAGTCGACTTCCGCGGCGTCGGCGAGGGCGGCGCCATCGGCGCGCCCGCCGCGCTGTGCAACGCCATCGCCGACGCGCTGCGACCGTTCGGCGCCACGGTGCTCGAGCAGCACCTGCCGCCCACCCGGATCCTCGAGCTCATCGGCGCCATTCACCCCGCCCGGACCCCCTGACCCGCTGACCCGCTGAACCCGAGCTTGCGTCACTTGACGCTGTATATCCACGTCAAGTGACGCAACCTCGGGGTGGAAACGGTCGAACGTCAGAGGACGCCGAGGTCGCGGGCCCAGGCGAGGTTCTTGCGGGCCGAGCCGACGTGGGCGATGTGCACCACGTGGGCCTCGCCCTGGCGCGGGTCGCCGTGACGGATCGGGCCGGTGCCGACCCGTTCGGCCTCGCGCGCCAGCTCGTCGAGCTCGCGCCAGTAGGCGATCTCGTCCGCCGTCGGCGTGAACACCTCGTGCACGAGCGGCACGTGCTCGGCGCTCCCGAGCATCATCCCGTAGTACCCGAGGTTGCGCAGGCCGGTGGCGAAGGCGCGCAGCCCGTCGAGATCGTCGAGCGCGCCGCCCCACATGCCGCTGATCGGGTAGCGGATCCCGGCGGCCTTGGCGTCGACGAGCACCTTCGAGCGCAGGAACAACGTCTCCTCACCCTCCGCGGTCCAGCGGTACCCGAGCGCCTGGTGGATGTCGCCGAAGCGCGACAGCGCGCCGCCCATGTGCGACACCCTCGGCGACGCGGTCGCGATCTCGTACGCCAGCCGGATCGCCGGCGCGGTCTCGAGGATCGGGTAGATCGCGAGCTGCCCGCGCTCGAGCTCGAAGTCGACCTCGATGCAGGTGAGCAGTGCGTCGAGCGCGTGCACGTCGGCCGGGCTCTGGATCTTGGGCAGGAGGACGCCGGCGAGACCCGGCCCGGCCACCGCCCGGAGGTCCTTCAACGTCTGCCCGGTCGACGGCGGCTGCACGCGCGCGAACACCAACGGGAGCTCGCCCGGCACCAGGGAGTCGAAGAACTCGCGCGCCACCTTGCGGCCGCGCTCGCGCTCGGACTCGGGATACGGCGTCTGCGGCTCCTCGAGGTCGGCGACCATCGAATCGGCGCCGGACGCCCGGGTCGATGCGAGCGCGCCGGCGTCGTCCCCGGGTGCGAACACAACCGATCGCAACGGACGGGCATCGTCGCGGTTCACTCCCCCACCTCCGCCAGCGCGTCCGCGGCCGCCGCGGCGCAGACCGTGTCGGCGAAGAACTTCGGGTTCGGCCCCGCGTGCAGGCGGACCGGGTTGACGAAGGTGAGGTCCCGGAAGTCGCGCTCGGTGATCACGCCGTGCTCGACCAGCTCGAACGCCTCGGCCACCGGCTCGGTCATGTCACGGACGTCCCAGTGGGAGATGTCGGAGCCGAGCACCGGGCGCAGGCGCGTGCCGAGCGGGTTCACGTCGTCCCGGAACGCCCACGCCACGAGGGGGTCGTCGGCCTCGCACCCGAAGTAGAAGTTGGGCTCGAACCGGGTCCGCAGGTCGTCGACCTTCTCGATGCCGACGGCGGCGAACTCGTCGACCTGTGCCGGACGGGCCGCGGGCCGGGCGAAGTACTCACGCAGCTCACCCATGCGCGCCGTGACCACGTCGTCGCCGTAGTCGGCGAAGTACTCGAGCAGGGCGTCGACATCGAGCCGGTCGGGATCGAGCTCGACGATGGCGTCGCGGTTGCGCTTCTCCCAGTGGCCGACGAGCCCCGCGAACAGCGCACACGCCCACGCCACCCCGCCCTCGAGGAACCCGATCCGCAGCTCGGGGAACCGCTTCGTCACCCCGGAGAGGAACAAGGACTTGCACAGTGACTCGTGCGCGGCCGCCAGCCCGTTCACGTGGTTGTACACGTAGTTCGAGATCGACCGGGTCACCCGGTGCTGCTGGAGCGCGCTGTGGACCACCGGTGAGACGCCGAGCTCGACGCAGGTGGCCCACAGCGGGTCGTAGTCGTAGTCGCTGTCGAGGCCGAACATGTCGAGGCGGTACCCGCCGGCGCCGATCGGGCGGCGCGCGTACCCGGCCACGAGCACCGACTTGGCGCCGAGCTCGCGCACCGCGTACTCCACCTCCGCGACCGCCTGTGCCGGTGTGTTCATCGGGATCAGCGCGCCCACGGTGCAGCGGTCGCGGTACGGCTCGAAGAGGCGGGCGTGGTAGCGGTTGACGGCGCGGCAGAGCACCGACGACAGCTCCTCGTCGGCGACCTCGAAGTACCCGAGCGCCATCGACGGGTAGAGGATCGTGAAGTCGATCCCGATCTCGTCCAGCCGCTCGTAGAGCAGAGCCGGGAGGTGCGAGGTGGCGCGGTCGCGCACCCCGGCCGTCTGCCAGCCCCACCACGACGGCATCGCCTTCCACTGGTGCCGCACGGTCGGGTCGCCCCGGTCGGCGAGGCTCGACGACGTGTCGAAGCTCGCGGCGGTGGTGAGGAACCGCTCGCGCAGAGCCGCGCCCCCGGCGTCCTCGACGTAGCTGATGACCTCGTCGTGGAGCAGCGGCCCGAGCTCGACGAAGTGGCCGTCGGCGTCGATGATCGGGTGGTCGACCCGGCTGCGCACCCGGGCCGCTTCGGTCGGCGTCGTCGTCATCGGTTGCTCCTCTCGTCTCCCGGCACACTACGGCGCGGCGTAGTAGAAGGATCCGGTGCAGCCCGAGCCCTCGGTGGCCGCCGAGTACCGCGCCGCCGGATGGTGGGGTGACACAACGGTCGGCGATGCGGTGGCGTCGTGGGCACCTGAGCGACCGGCCGCCGATGCGATCGTGGCCGACGGCCGACGCGCGACCTGGTCCGACTACGACGAGCGGGCGACCGCGCTCGCCCGCGTGCTGGCGGGCACCGGGCTTCCGCGGGGGGCGCGGGTGGCGGTCCTCCTCCCCGACGGCGTCGCCGTCCACGTCGCGTTCGTGGCCGCGGAGCGGGCGGGCCTCACCGTGGTCGGGCTCGGGCACCGGGCCGGCGACGACGAGATCCGCCACCTCGTCGGCCTCACCCGCGCCGCGGCGCTGATCACGCTCGACCAGCACCGGGGACGTCCCACCGCGGACCTGGTCGACGTGCTCCGCAATGCGGGGTGCGCGCTCGAACATCACGTGGTCGTCGACGACGAGGGGCGCCCGGCCGATCCGCGGGCGGGCGTGGGCAACGTCGCCGGGCGCGCCTACGGACCGGACGACCTCTTCCTGATCAATTCGACGTCCGGGACAACCGGCATGCCGAAGTGCGTGCTGCACACCGAGAACCGGTGGATGTACTTCCATCAGCTCGCCGCCGACGCCGGCGCGATGACGACCGACGACGTGTTCCTCAGTGCGATCCCCGCCCCGTTCGGCTTCGGCATCTGGACGTCGCACGTGACCCCCGCGGTGCTCGGTGCGCCGACGGTCGTGCACGAGCGCTTCGATGCCGACGCGGTGATCGCCGCCATCGAGCGCGAACGGGTCACCGTGCTGGCCTGCGTGAGCACCCAGTTCCTGATGATGCTGAAGTCGCCCGCCATCGAGCGACACGACCTCTCGTCGCTGCGATGCATGTTCACCGGCGGCGAGGCGGTGCCGTACGAGCGGGCGGCACGCTTCGAGGACGTCACCGGCGCCCGGGTGCTGCAGTTCTACGGGTCGAACGAGACCGGTGCGCTGAGCCGGACCACGATGCGCGACGACCGGGAGCACCGTCTCCAGACGGCCGGCCGGTTGATCGTCGAGATGAACGTGCGCCTCCTCGACGACGCCGGCCGCGACATCACGACCCCCGACACGCCCGGGCACCCGGTGTGCAGGGGCCCGGCGACCTGTCTGGGCTACCTCGACGACCCGGGCGCCGACGACGAGCTGTTCACCGCCGACGGGTGGATGCGCATCGGTGACCTCTGCACCATCGATGCCGACGGGTACCTGCGGGTGGTCGGGCGAACGTCCGACATCATCATCCGCGGCGGGAAGAACATCAGCGCACCTGCGGTCGAGGCCGAGGTCGCCGAGCACCCGGCGGTCGCCGTCGCCGCCGCGGTGGCCATGCCCGACGAGGTGTTCGGCGAGCGCGTCTGCCTGTATGCGGAGCTGGAGCCGGGCGCGACCCTCGTGCTCGACGACCTGGTCGACTTCCTCCGGACGAAGGGCGTGTCACCCGAGTGGTTCCCCGAGCGGCTGGTCGTGCTCGACGCGTTGCCCCGTGCCTCGGGTGGCAAGGTGGCCAAGGGTGAGCTGCGCGCCGACATCCGGAGACGACTCGACGCCGGTGACTGAGCAAGGTCCGATCGACGTACCGTGCGCGGGAGCGCGCGGGGTGCGAGGCGCGGACGAGTGACCCGAGGGGGCGCCGGATGGCCCAGCGGAAGCGATGGTCCGACCTCTCGCCCGCGGCGAAGAC
>DATBBL010000040.1:0-3499 GCA_036271015.1 Acidimicrobiia bacterium | reverse complement strand
GAACTCGATGCGGGCGAGGTGCGACCCGACGCAACGGTGGATGCCGACGCCGAACGACAGATGACGGTTGGGGTTGCGGTCGATCACGAACTGCTCGGCCGCGGGGAACGCAGCCTCGTCGCGCCCGGACGAGATCTCGCTCAGCAGCACCCGGTCGCCCTTGCGCATCGCACGCCCGGCGAACTCGACGTCCTCGCTGACGGTGCGGGCGTGGGTGCGCGCGGGCGGGTAGAAGCGGAGGAACTCCTCGGTCGCGGTAACGAGCAGGTCGGGCTCCTGGAGCAAACGACGGCGGTCGTCGGGAAACTGCGTCAAGTGCAGGAGTGCGGCGCCGATCAGCGCGGTTGTGGTGTCGACCCCACCCCCCACGGTCATGAACACGATCGACTCCGCCACCTCGCGGGGGATCCGCGCCCCGTCGATCTCGCGGTACGCGATCGCGGTCATGGCGTCGTCGCGTGGTTCGAGCTCGCGCGCCGCGATCTCCTCGCGGATGCGCGTCATCACCACGCCGAACGCCATCTGCGCGTTGCGGTGCTCGGGCGTGCCCCGGGAGAACGCGGCGACGTCGTGGAAGGCACCGGCGATCATCGCCCAGTCCGACTGCGGGAAGCCCAACCACTCCAGCGTCACCGCGCCGGGCACCGGGACCGAGAGCTGGTGGGTGAACTCGCACGCGCCCGTCTCGACGAAGGCGTCGATGAAGTGCGTGGTCCAGTGGCGGGCGCGGGGGCGCAGTCGCTCGGCGGCGCGCGGCGCGAGGAGCTCGGAGAGGATCCGCCGCCGCGGGTACCAGTCCGGCGGATCGATCTCCTCGGGGGTCAGGAGCGGGAGCCGGCTGTCGCCGAGGACGATCGAGCTGACCTCGGGATCGGTGCGCGCCGACGAGAAGTGCTCCCAGTCGCGGAACGCGGCCGCCACCTCCTCGTAGCCGCTGATCACCCAGTACCCGCCGTGGTGCTCGGTCCACGCGACCGGGCACCGCTCGCGTGGCACCCGCCAGGACTCGTCGGACTGCGCGCGCGTGACCGCGGCGAAGAGGTCGAAGTCGACGGTGGGCCGGTCGCTCACGAGAGTGCGAAGCCCTCGTAGCCGGCCGCGACCACCTCGTCGCAGTGCTCGATGTACTTGTCGAGCCCCCCGACGAACGGCAGGAAGACCCGGACCTTGCCGGGGATGTTGTCGCCGAGGTACCAGGAGTTGCAGGTCGGCGCGGTGTACATGGTGCCCACCGCGGCCTGGTTCACGGTGTCGACCCAGGCGTCCTGCGCGTCGACGGTCGGCTCCACCGTGCGGTACCCGTGCTCCCGCAGGTGCACAAGGCAGGCACCGATCCACTCGATGTGCTGCTCGGCGCACACGACCATGTTGGCGAGGACGGACGGGCTGCCCGGACCGGTGATGGTGAAGAAGTTCGGGAACCCCGCGGTCTGGATGCCGAGCAGCGTGCGGGCCCCGTCGGCCCACGCGTCGCGCAGGAGTCGGCCACCGCGTCCGCGGATGTCGATGCGGTCGAGCGCGCCGGTCATCGCATCGAAGCCGGTGGCGAAGATGATGACGTCGAGCGCGAAGTCGCCCTGCCCGGTGCGGATGCCGGTGGGCGTGATCTCCTCGATCCCGCCCCGTCGCAGGTCGACGAGCGTCACGTCGTCGCGGTTGAAGGTCTCGTAGTAGTCGGTGTGGAGGATCGGCCGCTTGCACCCGATGGGCAGGCTGCGGGGCGACAGGCCGTCCGCGGTCTCGGGATCCTTGATGACGCGGCGCAGCATCTCGCGGTAGAGCTCGGCCCCCAGCTCGTTGGCCTCGTAGTCGCGGAGGACGTCACTCCAGGCCCGGCAGGCCGCCCATCCGAGCTCGTCGACCGCGGCGAGACGCTCTTCTTCGGTCGCGTCGAGGATCGCCACATCGCGCGGGAGCGGCACCGCGATGGCACCGCTCGTCCCGACGACGCCGCCGTAGATCTTCCGCTGCTGCTCGCGCAGGTCGCGGTACTGCGCCTTCACCGCCCGTTGCAGGTCGGGGTCGAGCGGCTTGTTCCCGGCCGGCCACGCGTACGACGGGGTGCGTTGGAACACGTACAGGTGCTCGGCCTGGTCGGCGATCACCGGCGTGGCCTGCACCCCCGACGACCCGGTGCCGATCAGCCCCACGCGCTTGCCGCGCAGGTCGGGCTCCTCCTTGGGCCATGCGTTCGTGGCGAGCGTCAGGCCCGCGAAGGTCTCGCGTCCGGGGATCTGCGGTTCGAGCGGCTGCGACAGGCAGCCGGTGGCCATCACGAGGAACTGGCAGCGGAAGCGGTCGTCCCGGTCGGTCTCGACCAGCCACTGCGCGCGCTCCTCGTCGTAGGTCGCGGCGGTGACGCGCGTGCCGAGCTGGATGTCGCGCCTCAGGTCGAAGCGGTCGGCGACGTGGTTGAAGTACCGCTCGAGCTCCTCCTGCGCGGGGAAGACCTCGGACCAGTCCCACTCCTGCTCGAGCTCGGGCGAGAAGCCGTAGGAGTACTCCATGCTCGGGACGTCGCACCGGGCCCCCGGGTACCGGTTCCAGTACCAGGTGCCGCCCACTCCGTCGCCCGCTTCCACGACGTGGGCCGAGAAGCCGAGCTCGCGCAGGTGGTACAGCGCGTACAGGCCCGAGAGGCCGGCGCCGACGACGACGGCGTCGAATTCCTGGACGGCGGCGTCCTCACCCGTGTCGGTCGTCATCCGGTCGGTCCCCCTTTGGTGCCGGTCGTCGGAAGAGGATGCTCCGTCGCCGGCGGTGGGCGCCACCGGAGGTCGGGTGCGCCGCCGGGCACGGCTCCTAGAGCTTCGTCGTCTTCACCAGGTTGCGCACGTGACCGGACGCGCTCACCGAGCCGTCGGCGAGGTAGGACGCCGCGTTGGTGGCGATCTTCGACCGGTCGTAGCGGTAGTTGACCATGACGCCGAGCGACTCCTCGATCCCGTACGGCGCCGGGTTGGCCAGCCAGTCGAGCCGCTCGAGCGAGGCGCCGTTCGACAGGTGGAAGTTCGCGACCGGGTCCGTCGCCCGCCCGTCCTGCACCGTCATGAGGTAGCGCGCGGCGGCCGACATGATGCCCGGGCGGACGCGCTCGGCCACCGCTCGGTCCTCGAGCCACGAGCGGTCGGCGAGCGTCGCGAGGGTCCGCGCGCCGGGTCCGAGGGCCTCGAGCTCCGCCGGGGTCAGCGCATCGGCCTCGACCTGGGCGACCAGCCAGTCCCGGAAGCCGGGTAGCGGCGAGAGGGTCGCGAACGTGCGGACGTGGTCGGCGCGATGGCGGAGCTCGTCGACCACCTGCTTGATCAGCTCGTTACCCAGGTGCACCCCCGCCAGCCCCGGTTGCGCCGAAGTGATCGAGTAGAAGATCGCGGTGTCGGCGTCGTCGATCGCGACGTCGCGGTTCAGCAGCTCGGGCAGGTTGTCGGCCAGGCCGTGCGTGAGCGCGATCTCCACGAACACGATCGGCTCGTTCGGCAGCGCGGGGTGGAAGAAGCCG
>DATBBL010000039.1:0-4833 GCA_036271015.1 Acidimicrobiia bacterium | reverse complement strand
CATGACCTTCTTCACGAGACCCCCTGAAACTGACTGATCTCCCGGGGGCATCGCTGAGGCGCCCTACGGATTCATCGCTTCGCTTCAGGTAACTCGTTGTTTTCGCGGCCGAGGCCCTGCCGTCTCCACCCAGCAGTCTGGCGATCCTCCTCGAGGTCCTAAGCAGACAGGACGAGTAGTTTTGCCGGGATGGCGACACAACGCAAACCCCACCAGAAACACGTGCAACGGACACCCTCATGCACCGTGCCGACGCCACCACTCTCAGTCGCCATTTGTCTCCGTGCACCGACTCACCGAACCGCCGCCGGGGGCGGCAGAACCCGGCGGTAAAAGTCCCAGAACGACGTTTTGTCCCCCACCCACGGCAGGTGTTCTGGTCACGGCCCACGCTAGTGGCGGCAAGCCACGCAGGGTGGTCGGTTGGCCGTATGCTTGCGCCGGGCGGGGGTGGTAGGCCCTCAGGAAGTGACGGGGTCGTCAATGCCGAGTGATTGGTCGAACGACGAATTGTCGTCCGAGGGTGATCAGGGCGCGGCGTTCGACCTGCGCGACCTCGAGGACGAGCTGTGCCGCCTGACCGGCGTCCACGCGGTCCGGGTCGTGGGCGATCGGTCGGGCCGACCGGTCGAGGTGCACGTGCTGGCGGACCCGAGCAAGCCGGCGAAGCAGACCGTGCGCGACGTGCGGGCGGTGGCCCAGACCGTGTTCGGCATCGAGCTCGACCACCGCATCGTGTCGGTGGCGCAGCTGAACACCAACGAGCAGAACACTCCCGTCGGCATCCAGCTGCCGCGTGCCGAGGCACGCGCGCGCGTCGGCAGCATCAACGTGGAGGCAGTCGGGTTGCGCGCGCAGGTGCGCGTGATCCTGGTCCACAACGAGCAGGAGCTCACCGGGTACGCGGAGGGCTCGATCGCGAGCGCGGCGCGCCCGCAGCTCGTCGCCACCGCCGCGCTCGACGCCATCCGCCAAGGGCTGCCGGCCGCGGAGGCGATCCACATCGCCAGCGCCGAGATCAGCCGGATCGGCAGCAACCGCGTCGCGGTGGTCACCGTGGTCTACGTCGACCCGCCGACCGAGCTCATCGTGTCGGGCTCCGCAGTCGTGCGTCGTGACCGCGACGAAGCAGTGGTGCGCGCGCTGCTCGACGCCACCAACCGTCGTCTCGCCCGCATCGAGCGCGGAAACACCTCGATCTGATCCCCACTCGCGCGGCGATCCGCGCGAGTCTCGCGACCCGTGCCCCCCGTCGCGGTTCAACTCTCGTACCGACTCGGCGGCGCCGACGGCGTCGGGGTCGAGGCGCGCAAGTGGGAGTGGGCGCTCCACGAGCTCGGTTTCGAGGTGCGTCGCGTCGCCGGCGAGCTCGACGACGGAATCCGACCCGACGACGCCTGGATACCCTCCCTCGCCATCGACCCGGTCGACGACCGGCCGCCCGAACCCGATGTGCTCGCGGCCACCATCGCCGGTGCCGACCTGGTGGTGGTGGAGAACCTCTGCTCGCTCCCGATCAATCCGGACGCGGCGGCGATGGCGGCCGCCGTCCTCGCGGAGCACGACGGCCGCGTCGTGTTCCATCATCACGATCTCCCGTGGCAGCGCGCCGGGTTGCCGACGCCGCCGGGCATCCCACCGCACCGGCCGAACTCGCTCCACGTCACCATCAACGACCACTCGCGCGTGCAGCTCGAGAACCGCGGCTTCGCCGCGGTCACGCTGCGGAACGCGTTCGACCTCGATCCTCCGCGAGGCGATCGCGACGCCACCCGGGCCGACTTCGGGTTCGCCCCCGACGACCTCGTGCTGCTGCAACCGACCCGCGCCATCCCCCGGAAGAACATCCCGGCCGCGATCGCGTTCGCGACGGAGCTGGCGCGACGGGAGCCCGCGCACCGGCTCCGCCTGTGGATCACCGGACCCGCGGAGGACGGATACGACGGCGTGTTCGCGCAGCTCGTCAACGGCTCCCACGTCCCCGTGGTGGTCGGCCGGGCCGAGAGCGTGGCCGACGCCTACGCCGCCGCCGACCTCGTGCTCTTCCCGTCGACGTGGGAGGGCTTCGGCAACCCGGTGATCGAGTCAATCGCCTACCGGCGGGCCATCGCGGTGGGGAGCTACCCGGTCCTCGACGAGCTGCGCGCCTTCGGCGTCCACCTCCTCTCGATCGACGATCCGGGCGAGGTGCAGGCCTGGTTGCACCGGCCCGACGCAGCGGTGCTCGAGCGCAACGTCGAGCTGGTCCGTCCGCACTGCTCGCTCGCCGACCTCCCCCTGCGGATCGGCCGGGCCTTCGACGCGGCAGGATGGGACGCATGGTGAGCCCCGAGCCCGCGCGGTCGTCCGCGGACCCGGTCGCGGCGCGCCGGGCCCGCATCGCGCACTGGGTCGGGCTGGCGAAGCGCCTGGGCTACACCCTGCTGCTGCTCGCGGTGATCCTGTTCGCGGTTGCTGCGATCGCCGGGTTCCCGAGCGCGCTCGTGACCGCCACCGTGGTCGCGTTGGTCGGCGCCTGCGTCGTGCTCCCCGTCCCGATCGTCATGGGCTACGGGTTGCGCGCCGCGGAACGTGAGGACCGCGAGGCGCAGGCCCGGCGTGCCGGTGGGGGGCCACCGGGCGGCCGGCAGTAGATTTCGCCCGCGATCGCGAACTCACCGGGCGAAAGGAGCCACCGTGCGCTACCGCCGGTTCGGTCGGAGCGACCTCGAGGTCTCGGAGGTCGGATTCGGAGTCTGGACGCTCGCCAGTGACTGGTGGGGCGTCGTGGAGGACAAGCAGGGCCTCCTGCACGCCGCGCTCGATGCCGGCATCAACTTCATCGACACCGCGCCCGTCTACGGCGAGGCGGGCGTCGGCGAGGAGCTCCTCGCCGACGTGCTCAAGGCGCAGCGCGACGACATCGTGCTCACCACCAAGTGCGGCTACGACATCGACGCGGCGCGCAAGTACCCCGGGCAGTCGGAACGACCTCACGACTGGGAGCCGGCATCGGTTCGTCTGCAGCTGGAGGCGTCGCTGCGGCGGCTCGGCACCGATCACATCGACCTCTACCAGCTCCACAACACGCGCATCGAACCCATTCGCAGCGACCCGCTGTGGGAGGAGCTCGAGAAGTTCAAGGCCGAGGGCAAGGTCCGCGAGCTCGGCGTCGCGCTCGGCCCGGCGATCGGCTGGGTCGACGAAGGGCTCGAGGCACTGCAGCGCGACATCGTCTCGCTGCAGACGGTGTTCAACGTGCTCGAGCAGGAACCGGGGCGCACCTTCGCGGCGGATCCCGCGGTGGCCGACGGGCGCGTCGGCCTGATCTCGCGCGTGCCGCACGCGTCGGACACGCTCTCGGGTCGCATCACGCGCGAGACGGAGTTCCCGCCCGGTGACCACCGCGCGCACCGGAACCGCGACAACATGCTCGACAACTTCGACAAGGCCGACACGCTCACGTTCCTCTGGGACAGCACCGGCCGCACCGTCGGTCAGGCCGCGATCGCCGGCATCCTCGCCAACCCGGCCTTCGTGACGGTGCTGCCCACCTGCGTGGACGTCGACGACGTGCACGAGTACGCCGCGGCCAGTGACCTGCCCTTGACCGCAGACGAGAAGACCCGCCTCGACCAGCTCTGGGACGACAACTTCGGCGTCACCAACCGCTACGAGATGCCCCTGAAGTCGAGCACCGGCGGGTGACGGCCGCCCGCCGCGCGTCGGCGCCTCGGCTCGCGCCCGACGAACGGCGCCGGCAACTGCTCGACGTGGCGTGCGTCGAGTTCGCGGAGCGGGGGTTCTACGCGACCGCGATGGACGACCTCGCGGTTGCCGCCGGCGTCACGAAGCCGGTCTTCTACCAGCACTTCCCGTCGAAACGGGCCTTGTTCGTGGCCGTGCTCGAGGACGTGGGTGGCCGCCTGCTCGAGGTGCTCACGGAGGCGACGGCGAGCGTGGAGACCGGACGGGCGCGGGTCGAGCAGGGCTTCTCGGCCTACTTCCACTTCGTGGAGAACGACCGCGCCGCGTTCCGACTGCTGTTCGGTGCCTCGGCCCGCAACGACCCCGAGTTCGCCGACGTGGTCGACCGCGTGCTGACCGACACCGCCGCCGCCGTCAGCACCCTCATCGAGATCCACGGGTCCGACGAGCACCGCCAGGTGTTGGCGCACGCCATCGTCGGGATGGCCGAGGGGATCAGCCGCCACGCGCTCACCGATCCGGACGGGCCCCACGACCCCGATCACCTCGCCGACTGGGTCGCCGAGCTGGCGTGGTTCGGGCTACGAGGCGTCCGCTCCGAGGACTGACTCGACCTGCTGCGCGGCGATCGCCCGGCGGACCCCGTCGACGACGATCGGCGCGGTGCGATCGGCGCCGGCAGTGAAGAAGTGCGCCCCGTCGGGACGGATCGACGCATCGGACGCGCCGTTCGGACAGAGCAGGTGATCGAGGTCGAGCATCGTCGCGCCGTGGCTCGCGGCCTGCTGCAGCCAGACCTGGTGCACCGCGGCGGCGCGCGCCGGGTCGAGCCGCTCGGGCGTGTCGGGATCGGTGCCCGGTACCTCGTTGCGCCCGAAGCACGGCGGCTCGATGGCGACGACCGGCGCACCGGTCGAGTGCAGGACGTCGAACAGCTGACCGACGTCGCTCGCGTATCCCGTGGTCCACGTCGGGTCGCCAGGCCGGACGACGCCGCCCGCCGCGTCCAGCACGTCGTACACGTCCCACGCGCCGGCCACGACGAGGACCGCGTCGGGACGGAACGCGGCGACGTCCTGCGGCCACTGCCGCTGCCAGAACCCGTCACCACCGCACTTGTTGTGCTGGGCCTCGCCGCCGATGACC
>DATBBL010000038.1:0-6169 GCA_036271015.1 Acidimicrobiia bacterium | reverse complement strand
GTACGCCATTGCGGTCCTCTCGTCTCATGTCGCGTGGACTCGGTGACGCTAAGACCGGGGTCGCGCCGAGTCAATCGGGAGCTGGCGAGTGCTTGGTTCATCCTGACCGCCGGAACTTCCGCTCTGCACGCGAAGAACCGGCCGAGCCGTAGCCCATCGCTGCTGCTGGAACTGTTCCGGGCACGCGTCAGTTTTTCGCCGTGGGTTTCACGAGAGCACGACGGGGCGCGACACTGGTTGGGTGGTTGCCGTCGTCGCGGTCGCAGTGGTTGTCGCCGTGGTCGGATTCATCTCGGGCTTGGCTCTTGTGCGCCGGAAGCGACGTCAGGCGGAGTCCCAGGCCCGATAGACGCTCGATCGGTCCGCCCCGCGGTTGGTCCGCGAAGAGTCCGCGGGATGTCCGCAAACTGCCAACGCGAGCCAACGCGAGCAAACGGCGAATGTGCAGGCCACCGGTACGATCACGCGCGATGCCGCAGGTCAGGAAACCGCCGCCCGACTGCCTGTTCAAGAGCTGATGCCGCTGCGCGTCATCGCCGGCGCGGCGGGCGGGCGCCGGCTGGTCGCGCCGAAGGGCGGAACGCGCCCGACCACCGACCGCCTGAAGGAGGCGTTGTTCGCATCCCTCGGGCACCGCACCGACGATGCCGCCGTGCTCGATCTCTATGCGGGGAGCGGCGCGTTGGCGATCGAGGCGCTGTCCCGGGGCGCGGCGCGCGCGGTGCTCGTCGACCGGGACGCCGCCGCCGAGGCGGCGGTGCGGACCAACCTCTCGACCACCGGCTACGACGCAGTCGCCACGTTCGTGCGGTCGACCGTGGAGCGGTTCCTGCGCGCCGACCCGCCGCCGCGCCCGTTCGATCTCGTGTTCCTCGACCCGCCCTACGACGTCCCCGCGACCGAGGTCGCGGCGGTGCTGGAACAGCTGCGCGGGGCGCCGTGGCTGACGCCCGGCGCGACCGTGGTCGTCGAACGACCCAAGGGGGGCACACCGGTCGAGCTCCCCGAGGGTTGGGGTATCGAGAAGGAGCGCGCCTACGGCGATACGCTCCTGATGGTCGCGATCGCCTGAGCCGCGGCCTGCCGTCCCTACAGGAGCACTTGTGGCCACCGCCCTCTGCCCGGGCTCGTTCGATCCCGTCACCAACGGTCACCTCGACATCATCGAGCGGACCGCGCGCCATTTCGACGACGTGATCGTCGCGGTGATCCGCAATCCACAGAAGACGCAGTCGCTCTTCACCCTCGAGGAGCGCCAGGCCATGCTGGCCGAGGAGATCGCCCACCTCGAGAACGTACGGATCGAGTTCTTCAAGGGCCTGCTGGTCGAATTCGCCAAGGACCACGGGGCGGAGTCGATCGTGAAGGGCCTCCGGGCGGTGTCCGACTTCGACTACGAGCTCCAGATGGCCCAGATGAACCAGCAGCTGTCGGGCATCGACACCTTCTTCATCTCCACCAGCCCCCAGTACTCGTTCCTCTCGTCGAGCCTGGTGCGGGAGGTGGCGAAGTACGGCGGTGACGTGTCGGGGATGGTGCCGCCGAAGGTCGCCAAGCGGCTCAAGGAGCGCTTCGCCGAGCAGTCCGCGGGTGGCGATACGTGAGCGCGGTCCCATGAGCGATCAGCAGGCGTACGACCTCGAGACCCTCCTGCGCGAGCTGCGGGACATCATCGACACCGCGCGCACGATGCCCATGTCGTCGTCGGTCCTGGTGAACCGGGAGGAGACGCTCGAGCTCGTCGACGACGCGCTCGCCGCGCTGCCGGAGGAGCTGCGTCACGCCCGCTGGCTCATCAAGGAACGCGAGGAGTACCTCGTGCAGGCCCGGCGTGACGCCGAGGACATCGTGGAGGCGGGCCGGGTCCAGGCGGAGCGCATGGTCGAGCGCACCGAGGTCGCCCGCGAAGCGCGACGGGTCGCGCAGCAGGTGGTCGCCCACGCCGAAGCCGACAGCCGGCGCCTCCGCCACGAGGCCGAGGACTACATCGACCAGAAACTGGCCGCGTTCGAGGTCGTGCTGGAGCGCACCATGGCGACGGTGCAGAAGGGCCGCGAGCAGCTGCAGGCGGTGGTGGAGCCGTTGCCCAGCGACCTGCCCGACGAGCACACCGGGCTCGAATCGATGTACGAGAGCGGGGAGAACGCGGTCTTCGACCAGGACGACCGCTGACGTCCGATTTCGGTGGGTTGTCCGGTCCGTCCGCCGCCGCGGGCCGACTGCTATCCTGACGTTCCGGCCGACGGGCGTCCTGTCCCCGTCGCCCGGCGCTTCTCCCGTTTCCAGGGTCGTTCGTACCAGGCCGAAGCAGCATGAGCGCACTCCGCATCGACGTCGCCGACCTCCTCACCCATCCCGGCGCGCGCCGTCCGCTCCACCTCGAGGCGGCCGTCGCCGACCTCGGCACGCCCGTCGCCCGCATCGTCGAGCCGGTCCGGCTCGATCTCGTGCTCGAGCGGGTGCCGGACGGCATCGTGGCGCGGGGCGAGCTGCACGCCCGCTGGGAGGGCGAGTGCAGCAACTGCCTCCGCGAGCTGGCCGCCGACCTCGACGTCGGCGTGGGCGAGCTGTTCGAGCCACATCCGCTCGACGAGGACACCTACCCGATCGAGGGCCACGAGATCGACCTCGAGCAGCTGGTGCGGGACGCGCTGGTGCTCGAGCTGCCCCTGGCGCCCGCGTGCGAGGATGCGCACTGCGCCCCCGCCGCCGTGCCGGGCGTGCTCGTCGGGGCCGCCGACTCCGATCCCCCCGACTCCGATCCCGCCGGCGCCGAGCCCATCGATCCGCGCTGGGCCGCCCTCTCCGAGCTCGACCTCTGACGCAACAGGAGCAACCCGAATGGCAGTCCCCAAGCGCAAGACCCCCCGGGCGAAGACGCGGCAGCGCCGCGCCTCGAACTGGCGGCTGGCGGCACCGGCCCGCTCGACGTGCCCGAACTGCGGCGCGGTCAAGCAGCCCCACATCGTGTGCGGCAACTGTGGCTGGTACGGCGGCCGCCAGGTGATCGACGTCGAGTAGCGCGCCCGTGCCCATCACCATTGCCGTCGACGCGATGGGGGGCGACCACGCCCCCGGCGAGATCGTCGCGGGCGCGATCGAGGCCGCCGACGAGCTCGGCGTGCGGGTCCTGCTCGTCGGGTTGGAGCCTGCGATCGGCCCGTTGCTCCCCGCCGGCACGAGCGGCGTAGAGCTCGTCCCGGCCACCGAGGTCGTCGCGATGCACGACCCGCCGGCGTCGGTGCGCACCAAGAAGGACGCCTCGATCGTGATCGCGGCCGAGCTCGTGCGGGACGGCAAGGCCGACGCCATGGCCAGTGCGGGCAACACCGGCGCGTCGATGGCGGCGGCGCTGCTGCGCATGGGTCGCATCAAGGGCGCCGCCCGACCCGCGATCGCGGTCCCGATCCCGGTTCCGGGGCGCGCGCCGCAGATCCTGGTCGACGGCGGCGCCACGGTCGACTGCACCGCGGAGTGGGTCCGCCAGTTCGCGGTGATGGGCCGCGAGTACGCGCGCATCCACCAGGGGATCGACGAGCCGCGCCTCGGCCTGCTCTCCAACGGCGAGGAGCCGGGCAAGGGCGACGACCTGCGCAAGGCGGTCTATCCGCTCCTCGAGGGGATCCCGGGCTTCATCGGCAACGTCGAGGGGCGCGACTTCATGCACGACACCGTCGACGTGATCGTCACGGACGGCTTCACCGGCAACGTCGCGCTCAAGACGGTGGAGGGCGCGATCCGGGGTACCGCCAAGCTGGTGTTCGACACCCTCATGTCGACGCCCGAGCTGCAGGCGGCGGCGGAAGCGGTGATGCCCGCCCTCCTCGAGGCCGCCGACACGCTCAACCCCGACTCCGAGGGTGGGTGCGTCCTCCTCGGCGTCGACGGGATCTGCGTGATCGCCCACGGGTCGTCGAACGCACGGGCCATGAAGAACTCCGTGCGCCGGGCGAAGGAGTGCGTCGAGGCGCACGTCGTCGATCGGATGAAGGGTGCGGTGGCCGATGCCGGCTGAGACCCACGTGGAGCGCAGTCCCATTGGTCCCGACGACGTGTTCCGGATGATCCGGGAGCGCCTCGCCGAGATCCTGGAGATCGACGAGGACCGCATCACCCTCGACTCCGACTTCGCGACCGATCTCGACGCCGACTCGCTCGCCCTCATCGAGCTGGTCGAGGCGTTGGAGGAGGAGCTGGGCGAGCGGACGGTGGGCTTCAGCATCGACGACGAGGACCTCGGCGACCTCCACACCGTGCGTGACGCGGTCGACTACGTCATGCACCGGCTGAGCGCGGGGACGTAGATGACGCCGCAACGGAATCGACCACACTGATGGAGATGCAGTGGAGGCGTGGCCGGATGGCCGTGACGCCGCGACGGAATCGACCATCCTGATGGTCGCTCGGGGGGGCGGTGCCGTCGATCCGGCACTCGATGCGCGGCTGCAGATCGCGCTGGGTTGGGAGTTCGCCGACCACGCCCTCCTCGACCGCGCGCTGACCCATCGCTCGTACTGCTCGGAGCACGGCATCGACGACTCGAACGAGCGGCTCGAATTCCTCGGCGACTCCGTGCTCGGCTTCGTCGTCACCCGGTACGTCTACGAGCGGTACCCCGAGATGCCCGAGGGCGAGCTGGCGAAGCTGCGCGCCGCGGTCGTGAGCGCGGAGGCACTGGCCGACATCGCGCAGGAGCTCGATCTCGGCGCGTCGCTGCGGCTGGGCAAGGGCGAGGACGCGTCGGGCGGACGCGCCAAGCCGTCGATCCTGGCCGACGCCATGGAGGCGGTCATCGCCGCGGTGTACCTCGATGGCGGGCTCGACCCGGCGGCCCGGCTCGTGTTGGCGGTGCTGGAGCGCCGCATCCGCGAGCAGGCGACCGGCCCGGGCGGGCAGGACTACAAGACGCGGCTCCAGGAGCTGGCGGCCCAGCGGTGCGATCAACTGCCCCGCTACCAGGTGCGCCACGAGGGCCCCGACCACTCGAAGCGGTTCTTCGCGGTGGTGTCGCTCCGCAACGAGGAGTACGGCGCCGGTGAGGGACGTTCGAAGAAGGCGGCCGAGCAGGCCGCGGCGCAGGTTGCGTGGGAACGGTTGCAGGGCGAGGCGAGCAGCGCCTCCCCCGACCGGGGGGACCGTATCGGGGTGGGGGATGCCTGAGCTTCCGGAAGTCGAAGTGCTCCGACGGGACCTCGAGCGAGAGGTCGTCGGCAAGAAGGTGAAGGCGGTCGACGTCGACGGCATGCGGACGGTGCGCCGTCACCACAACCGCAAGCAGTTCACCGGACGGTTGCTCGACCGCAAGATCACCGCGGTCGAGCGCCGGGGCAAGTACCTGCTCGTGCAGCTCGACGGCGACGACGTGCTCGTCGTCCACCTCGGGATGTCGGGGCAGCTCCTGCGGGCCAAGAGCTCGCGCGAGACGACCGCCAAGCACACGCACGTCGTGATCACGTTCACGCAGGGCGGCCAGTTGCGCTTCGTCGACCCGCGCACGTTCGGCGAGATGTTCGTCACCGAGTCCGACACCGTCGAGAAGGAGGTCACCGAGCTCGCCCACCTCGGGATCGACCCGCTCGAGACCGCGATGTCGTGGGAGCACTTCGGGTCGATGCTGGCGCAGCGCCATGCCAAGCTGAAGCCGCTGCTGATGGACCAGAAGTTCATCGCCGGCATCGGCAACATCTACAGCGACGAGATCCTCTGGGGTGCCGGCCTGCGCTGGGACCGCATGAGCGACGCGCTCACCTCGGAGGAGGTGCGGCGCCTGTACCGCTCGATGATGGAGACGTTGCAGGAAGCGGTGAAGCATCGCGGGTCGTCGCTGGCCGACGAGCAGTACGTCGACTTGTTCGGGCGGCCGGGCGAGTACCAGCACTTCCACAACGTGTACGCGCGTGAGGGACTCTCGTGCCCGCGGTGCCGTCACGAGATCGTGCGCGAACGCGTCTCCGGGCGCTCGACGTTCTACTGCTCGGCCTGCCAGGTCTGAGCACCCGCCGGGGCGCCGGACGAGGCTCCACCCCGGTCCGAGTGCCGCGGTCCACCGGAGGCCGCTCGCTACGATCCGCGGAGACGGCCACCGCCGTCCCGCACCCCGCGCCGACCACCCAGCCGGAGTTGCCCACGTGGTCCTCAAGTCACTGACGCTCCGAGGCTTCAAGTCGTT
>DATBBL010000037.1:0-7652 GCA_036271015.1 Acidimicrobiia bacterium | reverse complement strand
AGCGGACCGCCGAAGCTGGCGGTGTGCGGCGCGGACGAGTTGTTCACGAACGTGACGTGGTCGCCGGCCTTGACGTTCTTCGGCGTCGGCGCGAACGCGAGCACGTCGGTGTGCGCGGTGGACGCGCCCAGCTTCACGTCGGTCGCGACCGCGGCGCGAGGGGCTGCGTGCGCCGGGAGCGCCACCACCACGAGACCTGTCACCGCGACGACCGTGACCACGGCGGCCATCAGCGCGCGCGCACGAATCGAACCGACCTTCACCCTGCCCTCCGTCGATGTGGCGAGACGGGGAACCTACCGCCGCGCCGGGCGCGCGAACGTCTCCCGGGAAGGTGAACGTGCCCGTGTCCGCCTACGACGCCGGGTGGTAGGTACAGAGGTGGACTCCGGTGGGAGCCGTCACCACCTTCACGAGCTCCAGGGGACGCGCCGCGCCGTCCTCGGGGAAGATCCGTTTGCCACCGCCGAGGAGGATGGGCTCGATCATCAAGCTGAGCTCGTCGACCAGCCCGGCGGTGAGCAAGGCCCGCGCCACGCTGACGCTGCCCCAGATCAAGAGGTCGCCGCCGTCGCGCGCCCGGAGCGCGGCGATATCGGCGATCGCGTCGTCGGGCGACAGCAACGTCGTGTTCCAGGTCAGGTCGTCCTGGGTGAGGGTGCGTGACGCCACGTACTTCGGGATCGCGTTCATCTGGTCGGCATACGGGTCACCGGCCCGCTCGGGCCACGCCGCGGCCATCCCCTGCCAGGTGCGCCGACCGAACAGCAGCGCCTCGACCGTCGCCATGCCCTCACTCACTGCCGCGCCCATCACCTCGGGGTCGAAGTACGGGATCGACCAGCCACCATGGGAGAAGCCGCCGTCGGTGTCCTCCTCGGGGCCGCCCGGTGCCTGCACCACCCCGTCCAGGCTCATGAACTCGTTCACCACGACTCGCATCGCTCGCTCCTCCCGCTACCACGTCTCGTACCGGTTCGACCCGACGACCGTTGCGAACTCATCGCGGCGCGTCCACCGTTGAACTTGAGCGAGCGTTCAAGTAAGTTCCGACGCGATGGTCCCTCGCCCGAGAGCCACCGCCGCCACTCGGGACCGAATCGTCGAACGCGCCCTGAGCCTCTTCTCCGAACGCGGCACCACCGGCGTCAGCATGCGGGAGCTCGCCAACGCGGCGGGCGTGACGGTGCCGGGCCTCTACTACCACTTCGCCTCGAAGGCGGAGCTCGTCCGCGCCGTGTATCGCGAGCGGATCGAGCGCGAACCCTGGGGAGTGCCCGATCCCGCGCCGATCCGCCGCGTGATCGTCGAGCAGGCCAGCCGCGAGTTCGCGCGCTTCGTCGACGACTACGACTTCCTGCGGCTGATGCAGCGCGAATCGGTCCTCGGCGATCCGGACGCGCGCGCGGTGGGCAGTGCGCTCGACGCCGAATGGCGCGAGCGCTGGCACCAGGCACTCCTGCTCGGCACCGACCTCGCGCCCGACGCAGACGTCGAGGCCGCGACCGACGTGCTCACCACCTTCTTGTGGGGGCTGTTCGTCGAGCACCTCCGCCAGCCCGAACGGCCGATCGACGAACGCATCCGTGACCTCGCGCGCATCCTGGGTCCGGCATTGACCGGCACATCGGAATGACGACGGCGAACACGACCACGTACGCGGCAGGACTCTCGCGACGTCGCATCGTCCTGACGACCGTGGGCGCGGTCGCCGGCATGTTCCTCGCCGCGCTCGACAGCACGATCGTCGCCACCGCGATGCCGACGGTGATCGCCGACCTGCACGGCATCGACCACTACGCCTGGGTCTTCACCGCGTATCTGCTCGCCGAGATCGCGTCGATCCCGCTCTGGGGCCGGCTGGCCGACATGTACGGCCGCAAGCGGATCTTCCTCCTCGGCATGATCATCTTCCTCGTGGGCTCCGCCCTGTGCGGCACGTCGACGTCGATGCTGGAGCTCATCCTCTTCCGAGCCATGCAGGGTGTCGGAGCCGGGTGCCTGCTCCCCGTGGCGCAGACGATCGTCGCCGACCTGTACACGCTCGAGCAGCGCGCCCGGCTCTCGGCGGTGATGTCGGCAGTGTTCGGGTTCTCGTCGGTGATCGGTCCGTTGATCGGCGGCTTCCTCACCGACCAGCTCTCCTGGCGCTGGGTGTTCTACGTCAACCTGCCCATCGGCATCGCCACCATCGCCCTCGTGCAGGCGGTGATGGTCGAACCACTCGACGATCGACATCGACACCGCATCGACTGGCTCGGGATGTGCACGCTGCTCGGATGGACGATCTTGCTCGTGTTCGCGCTCGAGATGGGTGGTCGCGACTACGCGTGGGGCTCGCCGGTCATCGTCGGCGCCCTGGCGACGAGCGTGGTGCTGTTCGTGGCGTTCGTCGTGGCCGAGCAGCGCGCTACCGAGCCGTTGATCCCGCTCAGCCTCTTCCGCGTGCGCGCGTTGCGGGCCGCGAGCGTCATCAGCGTGCCGCTCGGCATGGTGATGTTCGCGATCATCTCGTTCCTGCCGCTCTTCGTGGTCGTGGTGCTGCGGTCGTCCGCCACCGACGCCGGGCGGGTCCTCACACCGATGATGCTGGCCTTGGTGATCGGTTCGGCGATCGGCGCACCGGTCGTGCTCCGGATTGGTTACCGCCGGATGTGCATGGCGTCCTTCGCCTTCCTGCTGGTGGGCGCGACGCTCCTGACCCGGGTCGGCGTCGACTCGTCGCAGTTCGACGTGAGCATCGCCATGGTGTGCGTCGGCGTCGGCATGGGGTTCGGGTTCATCGCCACCACGCTCGCGGCCCAGAACTCGGTCGACCTTCCGCGCATGGGCGTGGCGACCGGGCTGGTCAACTTCACCCGTCAACTCGGTGGAGTGTTCGGCGTCGCCATCGGTGCCGCGCTGATGTTGACCACGGTCACCGACCGGCTCGCGGCCGCGCTCCCGCACGCGCACATCAAGGCCTCGGAGCTGCTCTCACCGCAGGCGGCGGGCCACTTCCCGGCCGCGACGCAGGACATCGTGCGGGGAGCGTTCGCCGACGCCCTGCACTCGGTGTTCGTCGCCGCGCTCGTGATCGTGCTCCTCGGCATGCTGGCCATCGCGCTCATGCCCGGCGGCAAGCCGGCGGCCATCCGTGACGCAGCCCGCCGCGAGCCCCTCCCCGAGGCCGTGCTCCCCGACGGCGAGACCGTTCTGATCACGCCCACCGCGGTGACGGCCGACGCCCGAGGGGTGTCGCCTCCGGGTTGACCGGCGGGCCAACGCCGCGGATCAGCGGATGGAGACGGGCATCGATGCCCAACCCCGCACGGTGGACGTGTGGGCCTGCCTCACGTTGCGGTAGTCGATCTCCCACTCGGGGAACCGGTTCAGCACCTCGTCGAGCGCCACCCGACCCTCGAGCCGAGCCAGCGCCGCGCCGAGGCAGAAGTGGACGCCATAGCCGAACGTGAGGTTGTGGCCGACGTCCCGGTGGATGTCGAATCGGTCGGGGTGCTCGTAGTGCCGTTCGTCGCGGTTGGCCGCGCCGACGAGCATCAACATCGCGCTCCCGCCCGGCGCGGTGGTGCCGTAGTACTCCACGTCGCGCGCCACGTACCGCGCCACATGTGGTCCCGTCGGCTCGAAACGCAAGGTCTCCTCGATCGCGTTCGGGATCAGCGAACGGTCATCGACCAGCTCTCGGCGCTGGTCGGGGTGCTCGGCGAGCACCTTCCCCAGCCAGCCGATGAGCCGTCCCGTGGTCTCGTTGCCGGCGCCTGCGAGCACCTGGGTGTAGACGAGCACCTCCTGACGCGTGAGCGTGCGCGTCGTACCGCGCTCGTCCTCGAACTCGGTGGTCAGCAGCTTGGTCATGAGATCGTCGGATGGGTGCTCCGCCCGCCAGTCGATGTACTCCTCGAACAGCTCGCCGGCCAGGAACCCATGGTCGACCTTCATCGGCTTCCCGGGCTCCGTCCGGAGAACGTCGTCGGCGCGCTTGCGGATCGTCGGCTGATCGGCGTCCGGAATTCCGAGCAGCATGCCGATGACCCGCATGGGCAACTCGGCGCCCAGGTCGGCGACGAAGTCGAACCGGTCGGTGCCCACCAGTGGGTCGAGGCACTTCACGCAGTAGTCCCGGACCTTGCCCTCGAGCGCGTTCATCGCCTTCGGGGTGAACACCCGGGAGAGCAGGCCGCGGTGCAGGGCCTGCAGCGGCGGGTCCTCCCAGAGCACCACGCCCGACGGCGCCTCCATCCCTGACTGGATGATCTCGAGGATGTCGCCACGACTCGACGAGAAGACCTGCCAGTCGACCAGCCCCTTCTCGACGTCGGCGCGACGCGAAAGGGCCCAGAAGTCGTAGCGCTCGTTGTAGTAGATCGGCGCTTCGTCTCGCAGACGACGGAACGTCGGATAGGGATCGGCGTTGATGTCGACGTCGAACGGGTCGTAGGAGACGCTGCTGTCGTTGGTGGTGGTCATGCCCGTCCCCTTGCTCCGACCTGTTCGCGGACTCGCGCGTCCACTTCGCAGTCGTTCCGGGACGATACGCGGCGCCTCCCGCGACCTCAACCGGTGAACGACGGTGCGAGCAGGATCGGCGCGGTTGGAGGAGGCGCGCATCCCGACGTCGCCGCGTGGCGTGCGATCGAGTCGCCGAGGTCGTAGGCGAAGTACGGATCGGCGGCGGCGGCGAGGAAGGGCGCGGCGGTGGCGGCCGACGCGTCCCCGGCGACGTAGCGGTCGAGGAACGCCTCGGGGGTTCCACCCGGGAAGATCGGTGGAGTGTCGTGGGTGCCGGTGGGGTCGGTGACGAAGGCCTTGGGCGGCCCGAGTTGCGCGAACGCCGTGGCCGCGGCGTCGTGCGGGGTGACGACGTCGAGGCATCCGCTCCAGAAATACGTGGCGATGGGGCGCGACCAGTCGTAGGCACCGGTCACCGGCAAGCCCGCGGTGGTCGGCAGCGGGAACCCTTTGATGATCTCCATCGCGCGTATGCGCCCGTCGGTACAGCAGGTGTTGAAGAGCAAGAGGCCGGTGACCGCTCCGCTCGACGTGCCCACCAACCCCACACGCGCGGGGTCGAGGAGTCCCGAAAGCGCAGTGCCCGGCGTGGCGCTGAGCGAGAGCAGATTCGTGAGCACGAAGCTCACGTCGGCAGGTTGGTGGTAGACGTCGAGCGCCACGGCCGGATCGGTGGTCGAGAGCCCCGGTGCGTTGGTGCACGGAAAATCGAGGGCGACACCGACATAGCCCCGTGCGGCAAGCGCGGCCGCGTCGGACTTCGCCACCGCACGTTGCGATGCGCCGCTGCCCGGCCCCACCAGGACCACCGGTGACGGCTCGGGCGTGCCCGGGGTCACGACGGTCACGTTCAGCGTCCGATCGGTCGCCCCCGTGCATGGAGTGGAGCGAGTCGAATCCACGAAGGTGTAGCTCGACGTCGCGGGAGCGGCCTGCGACGTCTGCGCCGCCGCGGTCGCGTGCGCGGCGACGACGGGAGCCGTGACCGCGATCAGCGAGAGCACGACGGCGCCCCGGCGCACGACGACCGAGCTCAGCGGGCAGGCACCGCCGGGTCCGATGCGACTCCGCCGAACTCGAAGCCTTCGTACCCCGAGTCCCTGACCGCGTCACAGCGCTGGCGATAGCTCGGTTGTCCGCCCGCGTAGGGCATCACCACCCGGGGCTTCCCGGGGATGTTCGCACCCACGTACCAGGAGTTCGCCCGCCCGAAGAGCGAGTGCCGGCCGACCTCGGCGACGTGGTCCACCCAGGCGTCCTGCGCGGCTTCGGTGGCCTCGACGCGGCTCCAACCGTGCATGCGCATGAACTCGATGCAGTCGGCGATCCAATCCACGTGGTGCTCGATGGCCACCGGCATGTTCATGAGCACCGACGGGCTGCCGGGTCCGGTGATGGTGAACAGGTTCGGAAAGCCCGCGACCTGGAGGCCGAGCATCGTGCGCGGTCCGTTCGCCCACGCATCGGCGAGCCGGACGCCACCGAGGCCGCGAACGTCGAGGCGCAGCAGCGAACCGGTCATGGCGTCGAAACCGGTGGCGAAGACGATGACGTCGAGCTCGTAGTCCGCCTCCGCCGTGCGGAGGCCGGTCGCGGTGATCGACTCGATGGGCGTCTCGCTGATGTCGACCAGGCGCACGTTGTCGCGGTTGAACGCCTCGTAGTAGTCGGTGTCGATCGGCGGCCGCTTGGCTCCGTAGGGGTAGCCCTTGGGGCAGAGCAGTTCGGCGGTGTCCGGATCCTCGACCGTCTCACGGATCTTGTTCCGGATGAACTCCGACGCGATCTCGTTGGCTTCCGGATCACTGAGCAGGTCCGAGAACCCACCCCACAGGAACTTGAATCCGCCCTCGGCCCAGAGGCCCTGGAGGATCGCATCGCGCTCATCGGCCGAGACGCTCATCGTGGTGCGGTCGATGGGCGAGAACGGGAAGCCTGCGAACGACGTCCGGGTCGCCGCGAAGATCTCGTCGTACTTGCTCTTGATCCGGGCCTGGTCCTCCGGCAGGAAGCCGCCGTGTCGAGCGGGAAGGCTGAAGTTCGGCGTCCGCTGGAAGACCGTGAGCTGCTCGGCCTGGGCTGCGATCGGAGGCGTGGCCTGGATGCCACTCGAGCCCGTGCCGATGAGCCCGACGCGCTTCCCCGTGAAGTCGACGCCGTCGCGCGGCCAGGTCGCGGTGAAGTACACGTCGCCGTCGAAGCCATCGAGACCCGGTATGTCGGGCACGCTCGGCGTCGACAGGCATCCGACCGCGGTGACGAGAAAGCGCGCCGTGAGCACGTCGTCGTGCCCGGTGCGGATCTCCCAGCGATTCGCCGAGTCGTCGAACGTCGCCGCGGTCACGCGGCTGGAGAACTGGATGTCGCGTCGGAGATCGAAGCGATCGGCCACGTGGTTGAGGTACTGCTCGATCTCGGGCTGTTCCGGGTACCGACCCGACCACTTCCACTCGTCGGCCAGCTCGCGAGAGAACGAGTAGCAGTAGTAGTAGCTCTCGGAGTCGCACCGCGCGCCGGGATAGCGATTCCAGTACCACGTACCACCGACACCATCGCCTGCCTCGACGACTCTCACGCTCAAGTTGAGGTCGTCGCGCAACTTGTGGAGCGCGTAGAGACCGGCGAAGCCCGCACCGATCACGAGTGCGTCGAAGTCGTGGTGATCGTCCATGGACCCCGTCATGTTCCTACAGCCCCCGTTGCTCGTGCAACGAACGGTACCGAGCAGGCCATCTTTAACCAACCGGGCCGTATCAGCCGCGCCCCCGGGCACCTCCTTGAGTCAGTAGGTCAGTAGTCCGAGATCAGCGCTGGTAGGACGATCGATGACCGAGAAGCCCCCGTCCCTGTTCGCAGGCCGGACGACAACGACGCGCCGGGTTCGCTACACCGTGCTCGCCGCGGTCGTCGCATTGGCAGGTCTGATCCTGCCGTTGGTCGCCCAGACGACGCCGGCGGCGGCGGCCGGCCCGTGCGGCCCGCCGGTGGTGAACGCGATCGCCTGCGAGAACACGCTGCCGGGGACTCCGGCCAGCGACTGGCAGATCGCCGGGTCCGGGTCAGCGGCTATTCAGGGGTTCGCCACCTCGATGAGCGTACAGCCGGGTGACACGGTGCAGTTCAAGATCAACACGCCGTCG
>DATBBL010000036.1:0-11353 GCA_036271015.1 Acidimicrobiia bacterium | reverse complement strand
TGGAGCATGTTCCGCTCGAGCAGGGGGGACGCCGCGCGCGTCCACGGTACGTAGAAGGGCATCGTGTCGCGGTCGTGGATGCCTTCGGCTGCCAACGCCACCACGGCCTGGTAGTCGTCGTCGGTGGGGTAGCGCAGCTCGAGTCGGGGTGTGCGGACCCGCAGCCCGAAGAGCGGCCAGTGCTGCTCGGACACGACGCCCATCATCCCATCGACGGCGACGGTGATGCGCCCGACTTTCACCTGTGGTCTCGCCGCTGCGCTCAGTCGACCTCGATGGCGGCGCCGGCGAACTGGCTGTTGTAGAGCCTCGCGTAGGCGCCGTTGCGCTCGAGCAGGTCGTGGTGGTTGCCCTGCTCGACGATGGCGCCGTTCTCCATCACCAGGATGGTGTCGGCGTCGCGGATGGTCGAGAGCCGGTGGGCGATGACGAAGCTCGTGCGATTCGTGCGCAGCGCGGCCATCGCCTTCTGGATCAGCACCTCGGTCCGCGTGTCGACCGAGCTGGTGGCCTCGTCGAGGATGAGGATGGTGGGGTCGGCGAGGAACGCGCGCGCGATCGTGAGGAGCTGCTTCTCGCCCGCCGACACGCTGCTGCCTTCGTCGTCGACGACGGTGTCGTACCCGTTGGGGAGGGAACGCACGAAGTGGTCGACGTGGGTGGCCTTGGCCGCCTCGACGATCTGCTCCTCGGTGGCGTCCGGGTTGCCGAACGCGATGTTCTCGCGGATGGTGCCCTCGAACAGCCAGGTGTCCTGGAGCACCATGCCCACGTTGGCGCGGAGGTCGTGGCGGCGCATGTTGGCCACGTCGTTGCCGTCGAGCGTGATGACGCCGTCGTCGAGCTCGTAGAACCGCATCACCAGGTTGACCAGCGTGGTCTTGCCTGCACCGGTCGGGCCGACGATGGCGACGGTCGCCCCGGGTTCGGCGACCAGCGACAGGTCTTCGATCAGCGGCCGGGACGGGTCGTACGAGAAGTGAACCCGCTCGAACTCGATGCGGCCCTGCGGGTCGGGATCGGTGAGCGGCCGGTCCGGGTCGGGGCTCTGCTCGTCGACGTCGAGGAGCTCGAAGACGCGCTCGAGCGACGCGATGCCCGACTGCAGCACGTTGGCCATGGCCGCCAGCTGCGTCAGCGGCTGGGTGAACTGGCGCGAGTACTGGATGAACGCCTGGATGTCGCCGATGCTGATCTGCCCCGACGAGAAGCGCAGGCCGCCGATCACCGCGATGGCGAGGAAGTTGAGGTTGCCCAGGAACATCATCGCCGGCTGAATGGTGCCGGAGATGAACTGCGCGCCGAAGCTGGAGACGAAGAGCTCCTCGTTCTCGTCGTCGAAGCGTCGCTGCACCTCGTCCTGCTGCCCGAACGCGCGCACGAGGTTGTGACCCGTGAACGCTTCCTCGATCTGGCCGTTGAGCGTGCCGGTGAATCGCCACTGGGCGATGAAGCGCTTCTTCGACCGCGAGGTGATCAGCTTCATGGTGAGGAGCGAGACCGGAACGGTGAAGATCGTGATCAGCGCCAACAGGGGCGAGATCGAGATCATCATGATGACGACCCCGATGATGGTCAGGGTCGACGTGAGCATCATGCTCAGCGTCTGTTGCAGACTCTGCGCGACGTTGTCGATGTCGTTGGTGACTCGGCTGAGGAGGTCGCCACGGGGTTGGCTGTCGATGTAGGAGATCGGCAGCCGGTTGAGCTTGTCCTCGACGTCGCGGCGCAGCTTGTGCATGGAGCGCTGCACGACCCCGGCGAGGATGAAGCTCTGCGTGTACGAGAGCAGTCCGGCGCCGACGTAGATCAGCAGTGCCTCGAGCAGCACCTTGTGCAACGCGCCGAAGTCGATGCCGCCGGGCTTCTGGATGCCTTCGACGACGATGTTGGTGGCGTGACCGAGGATCCGCGGCCCGATCACGGTCATGGTGACGCTGATCACTGCGAGGACCAGCACCGCGATGACGCGGGGGCGCTCCGGCCTCAGGCGCCGGAGCAGGCGCCGGACCACGTTGCCGAAGTTCTCCGATCGCTCGACCGGCATCCCGACGCCGAAGCGGGTGCCCGCGTTCACCGCGACACGTTGCCCCGCGACCGGGATCTCCTCGGTCTGCTTCTTGCGCCCCTTGCCGTTCGGGGACGAGCCGTTGCCGTTCGTGCCGTTCGTTGCCACTACGCCACCTCCTCCTCGGCAACGAACTGCGACTCGACGATCTCCTGGTAGGTGGGGCAGCTCTCGAGCAGGTCACGGTGGGTCCCGAGCCCGACGATCCGTCCCTCTTCCAGCACGAGGATCTGGTCGGCGCGCACGATGGTCGAGACGCGTTGGGCGACGACGACGGTCACCGCGTCACGGGTGACCGGCGCCAGCGCGGCGCGGAGGCGCGCGTCGGTGGCGAGGTCGAGGGCCGAGAACGAGTCGTCGAACAGGTAGATGCCGGGCTTGTGCGCCAGGGCGCGTGCGATGGCCAGCCGCTGGCGCTGTCCGCCGGACACGTTGGTGCCGCCCTGCGCGATGGGCGCGTCGAGCTGGTCGGGCTTCGCTTCCACGAAGTCGCGGGCCTGCGCGACCTCCAGTGCCTCCCACACCTCGGCGTCGGTGGCGGCCTGGTTGCCGAAGCGCACGTTGCTGGCGACGGTTCCCGAGAAGAGGAACGGCTTCTGGGGCACGAACCCGATGAGGCGTTCCATCAGCTGCTTGTCGATGTCGCGCACGTCGATCCCGCCGATGAGCACCTCACCTCTGGTCGCGTCGAACAGGCGCGCGATCAGGTTGAGCAGCGCGGTCTTGCCCGATCCGGTGCTGCCGATGATGGCGAGCGTCTCACCCGCCTCGACGCGGAAGTTGAGATCGTGCAGCACCGGCTGTTCGGCGCCCGGGAACGCGAACTCGGCGTGGCGCAGCTCGAGCGACACCGCGCCGGGAAGCTCGGTCACGCCGTGCTCCGGCGCCACCACCGACGTCGACGTCTGGAGCACCTCCTCGATGCGCTTGGCGCACACCGCGGCGCGGGGCCCCATCATGAGGACGAAGGTGCTCATCATCACGGCCATGAGGATCTGGATCAGGTAGCTGAGGAAGGCGACGAGCGCTCCGACCTGCATCTGGCCGGAATTGATGCGGTCGGCGCCGAACCAGACCGCGGCCACGCTCGAGATGTTGATCGTGAGCAGCACCGCGGGGAACATCACCGCCATCATCCGGCCCGTCTTCAACGAGGTCTCGGTGAGGTCGGCATTGGCGGTGCCGAACCGCTTCGCCTCGTCGGGCTCGCGGACGAAGGCCCGGACGACGCGTATCCCGCTGATCTGCTCGCGCAGCACCTGGTTCACGCGGTCGATGCGGTCCTGCATCTTGACGAACTGCGGATGCATGCGCAGGGCGACCTGGCCCACGCTGAGGAGCAGGATCGGGACGGCGACCAGGAGGATCAGCGAGAGCGTGCCGTCTTCCCGTACCGCGAAGATGACCCCGCCGATGATCATGATCGGCGCGGTCACGAACAGCGTGAGCGTCATGAGGACGAAGATCTGGACCTGCGTCACGTCGTTGGTGATGCGGGTGATCAACGACGGGGCGCCGAACTGGCCGACCTCCCGGGCCGAGTAGCCCATCACGGTGTGGAACAGGTCGCGGCGGACGTCACGCCCGAAACCCATTGCCGAGCGCGCGCCGAAGAACGTGGCCGCGACCGCGAACGTCACCTGGACGAGGGTGACGGCGAGCATGATGGCGCCGACCGTCCAGATGTAGCTCGTATCGCCCTTGAGCGCACCGTTGTCGATGATGTTCGCGTTGAGGGTCGGCAGGGACAGCGTGGCAACCGCCTGGATGGTCTGGAACACGAGCACGAGGAGCAGCCACGGGCGGTAGGCGCGGAGGTAGTCGCGCATCAGCTTGATCAGCACGACGGCTCCTCCTGCGGACGCCGGATGCCGTCGAGCAGCACGGCCACGATCTCCTCGGAGGGCAGCGGCTCGCCGCCACCGAACGACGGGTGGGTGCCGGTGAACGCGAGGCCGCGCAACAGCCGAGCCGCCTCCACCGGCTCCCGCGAGATGCGCCCGGACTCCGATGCGAACAGCTCGACCAGTGCCGGCAGCTCGGGGCTGCGCGAGCGATCACGCGCGCGCTCGGCGGTGTCGCTGCTCCCGGATGCCGCGGAGATCACCCGGAACACGTGCTCGACGCGCAGCCGGAGGATGTCGACCGCGGCGACGAGGCGCTCGTCGAGGGAGCGGTCGGCGTCGATGGCGCGCAGGGCGGCCTCGGTGGGGGCGGGATCGAGCGCGGCCTCGATCACCGCGTCGAGGAGGGCGGTCTTGTCGTCGAAGACCCGGAAGATGGTGCCCTCCGCGATCCCGGCCGCCTGGGCGATCTCCCGGGTGGTGAGGCCAGGACCCTGCTCCAGGAACAGCGGGAGGGTGGCGGCGACGATCGCCGACCGCCGCTCCTCCAACGGCATCGCGGCCGCCCGCACTCGTCCCTGGACCTGAGTCATCGGGGTCACCCTAGCATGAGTGAGGACTCACTCAGTCGAGGTTTTTCGACCGGGCCAGGGCCCCGGGCGCCCCACGTGGCAGCCTCTGGCGATGGGCGACGTCCGCTGGATGTTCCATGCCACCGCCATGGGCGGGGACTACGACGCCATCCTCGGGCCGCTGCAGCACCTCTTCGGCGCCCGGGTGCTGCACCGTCAGCGGCTGGAGGAGCCGGTTGGGCGGGACGGTGGCATGACCTGGATCGGCGACAACTCGATCGAGATCGGCGCCCCCTACGGCGACGGATCGTCGGTCGCGCAATTCGTCGAGCGCCTCGGCGGCGGGATGCACTCGGTCGCGGTCCAGGTGGAGGACCTCGCGGCGACGCTGAAGCGGATCGAGCCGCTGGGCGTCGAGGTGGCGGCGCGCATCGGACCCGACATCGTGTTCACGCGGCCGGCGGCGACCGCGGGCCTGGTCCTCGAGTGGGCGAGTCACGTGCAGGACGACGACCCGCGCTGGGGCGCGCGGTTGCCGCCCTACGTGGAGCCGCCGGTAGTCGCGGTCGATCGCATGGCGTTCGTGGGCGCGATCGTGTGCGATCCGGCGACGGACGCGCGACGTCTCGCGGCGGTGCTCGACACCGCGATGGTCGAGTACGGCGACGGCACGACCCTCGGCGCCGACGTGCCGCATGCCGCGCTCGACCTCGGTGACTGCATGCTCGCGCTGTACCCGGTCCCACCCGACGAGGACGCGAGCCTCGCGGTCTGGGGTGGTCGGCACTCCCGGCCGCGCTGCCTCGGGTTGGCGCTGTCGGTCGTCGACCAACGGGTCGCCGAGCGCGCGCTCGCGGCCGAGGGCGTGGTGGTCCACCACCACGACGCCGACGACCGCGCGGTGCTGGTCGACGGGCTGCCTTTCCCCATCGTGCTCACAGAGAACCTGTTGCCGGGCGATCCTCGCGCCGCCCATCCCGACCAGGAGGAAGCATGACCGACCCCAACGATCGGCTCCGGACGATCCTCGAGCCGGCGACGACCGCGGTGCTCACCATGGAGCTGCAGAACGGCATCGTCGGTCCAGGCGGCATGCTCCCGGCGTTGACCGAAGAGCTCACGCGCGCCGCCACGCTCGAAACCGTCCTCCGGGTCTGCGACGCGGCACGCGCCGCGGGGGCGCGCGTGGTGCACTGCACCGCGGTGTCACGCGCCGACGGCGCGGGTGCCAGCGACAACTGCAAGATCTTCGCCCTCGCCGCGCGCCAGCGCCGGGAGCAGGGCCGCGGCGCGACCGATCTGGGCACGTCCGGCGCCGAGCTCATTCCGGGCCTCGAGGATCCGCGCGACATCGTGGTGAGCCGGCTGCACGGGATGACGCCGTTCACCTCGACGTCGCTCGACCAGATCCTGCGCAACCTCGGGATCCGCACCGTGGTGGCGACGGGTGTCTCGGTGAACCTCGGCGTGTTGGGCATGGCGATGTCGGCCATGGACCTGGGCTACCAGGTGGTGATCCCCCGCGACGCGGTGGCCGGTGTCCCGCGCGAGTACGCCGACGCGGTGCTCGACAATTCGCTGTCGCTCATCGCCACGTTGGTCAGCTCGGAGCAGCTCCTGGACGTGTGGCAGTCGGGTCGCTGACCTCGCCCAGCAACGGCGCCACCTGTTCGGCCATCTCCAGGTCCTCACGGGCCTCTACCACGAAGGTCCGCACGGGCGCGCCCTCCCCGGTGATCTCACGCACCAGTTCGCCGCTCGCCCCGTCGTCGAGCGCCACGCCCAGCCACGCCAGCCGCGCCGCCGTCAGCTCGCGCACCTCGAGCGCGTGCTCGCCCACGCCGCCGGTGAACGCCAGCCCGTCGAGACCGCCGAGTGCAGCGACGCAGCCGCCGATGGCGGTGACCAGCCGGTGCACGTACACCTCGACCGCCAGCAGCGCGTCGGTGTCGCCCGTGTCGCAGCGGTCGAGCACCGCGCGCATGTCGGCGTCGCCGCACAGGCCCAGGAGCCCGCTCTCGTGCTCGAGGACGCTTCCGATGTCCTCGCCGTCGTCGGCGTGCTCCGCCATCCAGACCACGGCGCCGGGGTCGAGCGCGCCGGAGCGGGTCGCCATCACGAGCCCGTCGAGCGGCGTGAAGCCCATGGTGGTCATCACGCTCCGGCCGTCGCGGACCGCGCAGAGCGACGCACCGCCACCCAGGTGCGCCACGACGAGCCGGCGCACGCCCGGGGCGACGGCGCTCACACGGCGTGCCGACCAGGCATGCGAGATCCCGTGGAACCCGTACACCATGACGCGGTCGCGCCAGCGCGGCGGGAGCGCATACGTGCGCGCGGCCCGCGGCACGGTGGCGTGGAACGACGTGTCGAAGCAGGCGAACTGGGGCACGTCGGGGCACGCGGCGCGACAGCGGTCGATCAGCTCGAGCGCCGGAGGTTGGTGCAACGGCGCGAGCTCGATCAGCGCGCGGAGCTCGGTCACGAGCTCGTCGTCGAGGAGCGCGGGTGCCGTCCGCGCCCCGCCGTGCACGACGCGGTGGAGCACCACGTCGAGGTGCTCGGCGCGCGCGAGGGCGGCTTCCAGCGTCTCGAACGTCTCGGTCGCGGGAGGATCGAGCAGCGACACCTTGAGCGACGTCGAGCCGGCGTTGACGACCAGCGCGCGCACGGCTCAGCCGGTCCAGGACCAGTCGACGACGTCGGCGATGTCCTCGCCGTGCTCGCGCGTCCATTCGCGCGCGCGGAGCCGGGCGTCGACCAGGTTCTGGCGCAGCGCGGCCGCCCGCGTGCCCAGCCCGGGGACGCGATCGATCACCGCGATGGCGAGGCGGTAGCGATCGAGGTCGTTCAGCATGACCATGTCGAACGGCGTCGTGGTCGTGCCGTTCTCCCGGAACCCGTGCACGTGCAGACCGTCGTGATTGCGGCGCCGGTAGGTGAGCCGGTGCACGAGCCACGGGTAGCCGTGGAAGGCGAAGATCACCGGGCGGTCCTCGGTGAAGAAGTTGTCGAACTCGCGGTCGGGGAGCCCGTGCGGGTGCATGTCCTCGGGCAGCAGGCGCATCAGATCCACGACGTTGACGACCCGGACCCGCAGGTCGGGGAGGGCGTTGCGCAGGATCGACGCCGCCGCCAGCGTCTCCAAGGTCGGGACGTCGCCGGCGCACGCGAGCACGACGTCGGGGTCGACGCCCTCCTGCTCGGTACCGGCCCACTCCCAGATGCCGATGCCGCGCGCGCAGTGCGCAAACGCGTCCTCGACCGAGAGCCAGTCGGGGCTGGGCTGCTTGCCCGCGATGACGACGTTCACGAAGTGTCGCGAGCGCAAGCAGTGGTCGAACGTCGAGAGGAGCGTGTTGGCGTCGGGCGGGAGGTAGACGCGCACGACCTCCGGCTTCTTGTTGAGCACGACGTCGAGGAAGCCGGGATCCTGGTGGCTGAAGCCGTTGTGGTCCTGGCGCCACACGTGCGACGACAGCAGGTAGTTGAGGCTGGCGAGCGGGCGGCGCCACGGGATCCGCGCGCTCGACTCCAGCCACTTGGCGTGCTGGTTGAACATCGAGTCGATGATGTGGATGAAGGCCTCGTAGCAGGTGAAGGCGCCGTGGCGACCGGTCAGGAGGTAGCCCTCCAACAGGCCCTGGCACAGGTGCTCGGAGAGCACCTCCACCACGCGGCCTTCCGGGTCGAGCCGCTCGTCGTGCTCACCCACCGCCAGCTCCCACCGCCGACCGGTCACCTCGAGCACGTCCTGCAGTCGGTTGCTCGCCAGCTCGTCGGGTGCGAACAACATGAAGTTGTCGGGGTTGCGGCGCGTGACCTCGCGCAACCACCCCCCGAGCACCCGGGTGGCTTCGTGCGTCGTGCTCCCGGGCGCGGGCACCGCGACGGTGTGGTCGCGCCAATCGGGGAGATCGAGAGCGCGCAGGAGCACACCGCCGTTCGCGACCGGGTTCGCGCTCATACGTCGCGCGCCGCGAGGTGGGAAGTCGCGCACCTCCGGGCACGGCCGGCCCTCGTCGTCGAAGAGCTCCTCCGGCCGGTAGGCGCGCATCCATGCTTCGAGCACCCGCCGGTGTTCGTCGTCGGTGTGAGCCGCGGGGAGCGGTACCTGGTGCGCCCGGAAGGTCCCCTCCACCGGCAGCCCGTCGACCACCGGCGGGCAACCCCAGCCCTTGGGCGTGCGCAGGACGATCATGGGCCAGGCGCCGGCGTCATCGTGGCGGCGCGCCGCGATGGCGTCGAGACACGCGTCGACCGCGGTCGCCATCTGCTGGTGCACGTGCGTCGGATCGTCCCCGGCGACGACGCGTGGCGCGTAGCCGTACCCGCGGAGCAACGTGAGCAGCTCCGGTTCGGGGATGCGGGCCAACAGGGTCGGGTTGGCGATCTTGTACTGGTTCAACGCGAGGATCGGCAGCACCGCGCCGTCGCGCTCGGGGTGGAGGAACTTCGCCGCGTGCCAGCTGGTCGCCAGCGGCCCGGTCTCCGCCTCGCCGTCGCCGACGACGCAGAACGCCACCAGGCCCGGGTGGTCGAGCACCGCGCCGAACGCGTGCACCAACGAGTACCCGAGCTCGCCGCCCTCGTGGAACGACCCGGGAGTCTCCGGCGCGCAGTGGCTCGGGACACCGCCCGGGAACGAGAAGCGGCGCATCAGGGTCGTCATGCCACGTTCGTCGCGGCTCACGTCGTCGTCGACCTCGGACGTGGTTCCCTCGAGCCACGCGCACGCGTTGGGGCCCGGTCCGCCGTGGCCGGGTCCGGCGACGAACACCGCGTCGAGATCGCGGGCGACGATGGCGCGATTGGCATGTGCGTACGAGAGGTTGAGGCCCGGGACGGTGCCGAAGTGCCCGAGCAACCGCGGCTTCACGTGTTCGGGACGCAGCGGCTCGCGGAGGAGCGGATTGCCGACGAGGTAGATCTGACCGACCGCCAGGTAGTTGGCGGCGCGCCACCAGGCGTCGAGCTGCCGCAGCTCGTCGGGACCGAGCGGGCCGGCGACGTCGCCGAGCGTGTAGGGCGTCGGGGCGATGGTGGGACCGCCCGCCACACGCTCGTCGTCGGCGCTGGTGTCGCCGCCCGTGGTCCCGAGCTCGGTCACCAGCTGAGGGTAACCAGATCCGCACGGGTGGGACCCGGGGTGGCCCCGGGTTTCGGCTCCGGGCCGGTCCTGCGCGCGGCCGCGACCTCAGCGCGCCGACGCCAGCGCGACGAGGTTGTGGGCACTGGCGGTGAGCCAGCACGACACCGAGAACGTCACCGCGGCCGCCGTCAGCACGAAGAGCCGTTGGTCGCGTCGCGCGGCCCAGTGCATGACGTAGGCGAACAGCAGGAACGGGAGCACGACCCGGGCCACGAGGGTGACGCCGATGCCGAGCTCGGCGAAGGCCAGGCGCGCCAACGGGTTGGTCTCCCGGAGGCCGGCGCGCAGGCCGGCCAGCGTGGTGAGCGCGTCGAGGGCCCCGGAGACGAGCACCGCGGCCGCCAGCACCGGCCCGACGGTACGGACCCGCAGGTACGCCGGCTGTGCACTGGTCACCCCCAACCAGTCCCCGTCCGGCGCAGGTGCAAAACCTCCCGGCTCCGGGTAGAACGCGGAGATGGAGCCCGTGGTCCAGTCCCCGTCCCGGCTCAGCCGGGAGGTCCGGCGCCTCGACCGCGTGGTCGGGAGCTCGGCGGCCGCCGGGGCGGTGGGCTTCGTCGTCGGTGGATTCGTGGTCGCGCTCGTCGTCGCCGGGTTCCCGGAGTCGTGGGAGGTGACGTTCTCCACCGTGGCGGCGGCGGTCACCCTGGTCATGGTGTTCGTGCTGCACCACGCCCAGCGGCGGGAGCAGGCCGCGACCCAGCTCAAGCTGGACGAGATCGTGCGCGCCATCCCGCAGGCCGACGACCACTACGTGCACCTCCAGGCCGCCCCGGACGACGAGCTCCGCGAGTTCGAGGAGCGCCACATCGAGCAGCACCAGGCCGCCCGAGCCGACTGAACGCCGGGGTCCGAAGCCCCGGAGTCCGACGTCGCGGGGTCCGGCGTCACGGGGCCCTCTCCGGGTCGGGTGTACTGGAGGGATGACGGAAGCGACCCGGCGCCGCCCGTTCCGCGGGCTGCTGCGCACCCTGCGCCGCACCCGGGCGCTGGTCGTCGAGCCGGGGCTCCCGCCCGGAGACGCGACCCGCGTCGCCCGGGCGATCGACGAGGTGCTCGCGCAACCGGAGACCGACGCCCAGCGCGCCGCGGCCGAGCGGCTGGTGGTCGCCTACGCCGGCCTCGACCCCGTCGGCCGTCGGCGCTTCCTCCAGGTGCTGGCCGGCGAGTTCGGCACCGACCCCGTCGCCCTCGACCGCGCGGTCGACCGGGTGCGGGCCGCACGCACCACGACCGACCGCCTCGCGGCCGAGCGGGAGCTGCGCCGGGCGGTCATCCCGCGGTACGCGGCGTTGCTGCACGTCATCACCGGCCTCCCGGACGGCGTCGCCTTCCTCGTCGGCCTCCGGGGCGACCTCCTCTCGGTGCGGGGGCGCGATCCCGCCCTCGGCCTGCTCGACGACGAGCTCACCGGGCACCTCTCGACCCTGTTCGACGTCGGCCTGCTCGAGTTGCGCCAGATCACGTGGGACTCGCCGGCGTCGGTGCTGGAACGGCTGATGGCCACGGAGGCGGTGCACGCGATCAGCGGCTGGGACGATCTCCGGCACCGGCTCGACGGCGACCAGCGGTGCTACGGCTTCTTCCACCCCGCGCTGCCGAACGAGCCGATCGTGTTCGTGGAGATCGCGCTCACGCACGGCCTGGCCGACAACCTGCCCGAGCTGCTGAACCGCGACGTCGCGATCGACGACGCCGACACCGCGATCTTCTACTC
>DATBBL010000035.1:0-8356 GCA_036271015.1 Acidimicrobiia bacterium | reverse complement strand
TCGGGGACCGATGTACGTGTCGTTGGAGACGATGACGACGGGCTCCGAATCGAGTGGCATCACGGGATCACGATCGGCATCCGCTGCCAGCCGCGCACCGTCGACGTCGGCGCGAGCTCGATGCCCTCGTAATCGACGTCCCACTCGGGGAAGCGGTTGAGGAGCTCGTCGAGCGCGACGCGCCCCTCCAGCCGGGCGAGCGCGGCGCCGAGGCAATGGTGCACGCCCCACCCGAACGTGAGGTGGCCACCGTCCTCGCGGTGCACGTCGAACTCGTCGGAGCGCTCGTAGCGGCGCGGATCGCGGTTGGCCGAACCGATCAGGAGCAGCATGGCGCTGCCGGCGGGCACGGTCGTGCCGTGGTACTCGAGGTCGTGCGTCGTGACGCGCGCGGTGGCGTGGCCGGTGGGCTCGAAGCGCAGCGTCTCCTCGATCACCTTGGGGATGAGTGTGCGGTCGGCGACGACGTCCCGCCGCTGGTCGGGGTGTTCGGCGAGCACCTTGGCCAGCCACCCGATGAGCCGCCCGGTGGTCTCGTTGCCCGCGCCGGCGATCACCGCGGTGTACGTCAGCACCTCCTCGCGCGTGAGCGTGCGCCTGTTGCCGTGCTCGTCCTCGAACTCGGCGTTGAGCAGGCGTGTCATCAGGTCGTCGGACGGGTGCTTGGCGCGCCAGTCGATGTATGCGGCGAACATGTCGCCGTTGGCGACCTTCTCTTGCTGCACCGCCATCGGCTGACCGCGACGGGTGCGCAGGTCGGCGTCGGTCTTCTCACGCACCGCGATCTGGTCGTCTTCGGGGATGCCGAGCAGCATGCCGATGACGCGCATAGGCATCACCGACGCGAGCTCGGTGATGAGGTCGAACCCGCCCGAGCCCACGAGGGCATCGAGGATGTGGACGCAGTACGCGCGCACCTGGTCCTCGAGCTCGGCCATCGCACGCGGGGTGAAGACGCGCGACATGAGTCCGCGGTGCATACCGTGCAGCGGCGGGTCCTCGAACATGATCACGCCGCCGGGCAGCTCGATGCCGGCGCGGATGATGTCGAGGATGTCGCTGCGCGTGCTCGTGAACCTCTGCCAGTCGATCATGCCGCGCTCGACGTCGGCGTGGCGCGATAGCGCCCAGAAGTCGAAGCGCTCGTTGTGGTAGATCGGCGCGTCGTCCCGGAGCAGGGCGTAGGTGGGGTACGGGTCGGCGTTGATGCCGACGTCGTACGGATCGAAGTACACGTAGGTCTCGTGCATGAGCGACATCCGGGCCCCCTGCTTCGTCCCTGCGTCGGCAAAGTTAGAGCACTCGTTCTAATTTAGCGGGATGGCTCCGTCAAGCTCGGGCTACAACTCTCGGATGGCCGAACCCCGGCGCCCCCGTGCCGCGACCACCGAGAAGCGCAGCCGGATCCTCGACGCGGCCGAGCAGATCATGCTGAAGGACGGGTACGCGGCGGTCACGTCGCGCCGGGTGGACGCCGAGGCCGGGATCAAGCTCCATTACCACTTCGGCTCGCTCGACGATCTGTTCGTCGCCGTGTTCCGGCGCCGGGCCGAGCGCAGCGTCGACCGGCTTCGTGACGCGCTGGAATCGGACCAGCCGCTGCGGGCGTGGTGGGCGATCGCCTCTGATCCGCGAGGGACCGCTCTGCTGGTGGAGCTCACTGCCGCGGCGAACCACCGCTCGCCCTTGCAGGCCGAGGTGGCCGAGCTCGCGCGCGACGCGCGCCGTCTGGAGATCGAAGCCCTGTCCGCGATCCTCGAGGACTACGGAATCGACCGCGATGAGTTCCCACCCTCGTTGGTCGCGGCCGCGGTGCAGGGCCTCGCGCTGGTCGTGGTCCAGGACGAGGTGCGTGGCTTCGACACCGCCCACGGGGAGGCCAAGGCCGCCATCGAGCGGCTGCTCGACCGTCTCGAGCGCGGCAGAGGCGCGCGCTAGGCATTCGCGAGCGAGCGCGCGTGCCGAGCGACCAGCAGTCCCCACGGCAGGGCGGGCAAGCGGGTGCGAGCGGGGAGACTCGAACTCCCACGTCCTTGCGGACACCAGGACCTAAACCTGGCGCGTCTGCCGGTTCCGCCACGCTCGCGCCCTACCAGTGTCGCGCCTCGTCCGTCAGTCGGACTTGAGCCGGAGCTCCGACACGCCCTCGGGGCCGACCAGGATCTCGCCCGTCCCCTCGGTCACGACCCCGTCACGTCGCATCCGCACGGACCACGTGACGCGGTCGCCGGTGACCTGCTTGCGGACCGGGTTGATCCTGATGGTGTCGCACAGGCGCTCGGTCACGAAGTCGCGGCGATTGGCATCGCCGCGGATGTGAGCGGCACCGAAGGGCCCGTCGGCGACGATCTCGGCGCGATCGGCGAAGGTGCGGAGAACGCCGTCGGCGTCGCCGGCCACCCAGGCGCGTTCGAAGGCGTACCCGGTCAGGAACACCTCCGCCTGGTGGCGACCACGCTCGATGAGCCCGCCGAGAAACGTGGGATCGCGGTTCAGCTTCGACGCCGGACCCTGGACGCGCGTCACGTCGGACGGCATCTCGATGATCCGCACCACGACCTGCCGGTACTTGCTGCCGGGGGAGAGCATCCCCGATTCCAGCAACTCGTCGATCTTCTCGACGAACGACAGCTCCTGGTAGAGCGAGAGGTTGCCGGACAGCTCGTTGCGCCGATCGGCGATGTCGAGCACCGTCGTCGGCTCGAGCGCGCGCGCCGTCGGGTTCACCTGGATCACCCAGAGCTCGTCGAGGGCGCCGTCGAGAAGATCGCGCACCGGCGGATTCTGCGAGAAGAGACCATCCCAGTACACGCCGCCGTCGACCTGCACCGCGGGGAACAGCGTCGGGATGGCCGCCGACGCGAGCACGCGGTCGGCGGTGATGCGTTCGGTGCGACTGTTGAAGGCGCGGAATCGGCCCGACAGCACGTCGACCGCGCCCAGCAGGAGCATCGGATCGCGCGCGTCGTCATCGACCTCGATCGCATCGAAGTCGACGTGGCGTTCCAACATCTCGCGGAAAACGTCGAGCCCGTACGAGGGCGCGGGCAAGTGATACGGGCTCACCGCCGGCAGCATCCCGTAGCCCTGGGCGAGGCCCGCGAGCATGGCCACCGCGTTGAGCGCCCGGTCGGCCGGATCACTGGCCGCGTTGTCGGCCCAGAACTCGTCGAGGAGCGCGGCGGCCCGGGCGCGGTCACCCTCGCGCAGCGCCGACCAGACGAGGGTGGCGCAGATGGCGCCGCCCGAGGTGCCACTCAGGCCGATGATCCGGTGGTCGGCGGAGCTCGTCGCCCTCGAGGAGCCGGGCCAGGACGCCCGCGCTGAACGCGGTGTGGCTGCCGCCACCCTGACACGCGATGGCCACGGCCGGCCCGGAGGTCATGCCACAGCATGACGCACCGCCGCGACGCCGGATGCACCCGCCGGTGCGGAGCCCGTTTCTCGCACGGGCCCGAGTTACTTCGATACTCTCACCATGTGGGAGTCGAACTATGAGCCGCACGCGGGTCACGACCGGAGCCGCCCGGGCCGTGGCCCGGCTGGCCAAGCAGGTCGAGGTGGCGATCGGCCCGCTCGACCTCTCGCTCCCGCAGTACCGCGTGCTCGCGCTGCTGGGTGACGGCTCGACCGCGTCGTCGGTGCTGGCCCGCAAGCTGGCGGTGAGCCCGCCCACGGTCACCGCGGTGGTGGACGGCCTGGTGGCTCGTGGTCTCGTCGAGCGGCAGGCCGATCCCGAGGACCGGCGCCGGCTCACGCTGCTCCTCACCCGCGACGGCAAGCGGGTGCTCGCCGCCGCCGACGCCGCCGCCGAGAGCCGCCTGGACGAGATCGCGGCGTTCCTCGAAGAGTCGGAGCCCCTCGCCGCGGGACTCGAGGGCTGGAACCAGGCGCTCGACCGCAACCGCGAGGAGCACGTGAGGCGCGGCTCGTGACTATCGAGATGGGCGCGTTCGGTGCCGACGTCAGCTCACCCTTCGTCCCCGCCGGCGTCACGCCGAACTACCCGCCGCCGCGCGCCAACGTCGGCCCGGATCGGGGCGGATCGTGGATTCAGCGCATGCTGCCGATCGTCCTCGCGCACAAGTGGATCTTCGGCTTCTCGCTGGTGGCGTCGTTCCTCGGCCTGGTCGTGCAGGTGCAGATTCCCAACGAGGTGGGTCAGGCGATCGACGCGCTCGGGAAGACGACGGGGCCGTCGCTCGAGCACTTCGTGGTGATCATCGCAATCCTTGCGGTGATCCGCTTCGTGCTCGTGTACGTATCGCGCAACTACCTGCTGCAGACGGCATACCGCATCGAATACGACCTGCGGAACATCATGTACGAGCACCTCAGCCGCATGTCGTTCTCGTTCTACGACCGCGTGCAGTCGGGCCAGCTCATCTCCCGCGCCAACTCCGACATCCGCTCGGTGCAGATGTACCTCGCGTTCGCGCCGAGCATCCTCGTGCAGTGCAGCGTCGCCATCCTGGCCTTCGTGGAGATGCTGCTCATCAATGTGCCGCTGGCGCTGGTGACGATGGTGACGATGCCGTTCGTCTACATCGTCGGCGTGCGGATGCGAAAGGAGATGTTCCCCGTCTCGTGGCTCATCCAGTCACGGCTGGCCGACGTCGCCACCGTGGTCGACGAGAACATCAACGGCGTGCGCGTGGTGAAGTCGTTCGCCGCCGAGGACACGCAGCTCCATCAGCTCACGGGCGCCGCGATGCGGACCGAGTGGGCGAACGTGAAGGACGCCGACATCCGGGCCAAGTGGTCGCCCCTGCTCGAGAACCTGCCCCGGCTCGGACAGGCGGTCGTGCTCTTCTACGGCGGCTATCTCGCCATCAACGGGCGCGCCACGGTGGGCGACATCATCGCCTTCAACGCCTACGTGCTGCTCCTGCAGCCCCCGTTCCGCCAGCTCGGGATGATCCTGATGATGGGGCAACGTGCGTCTGCATCCGCGCAGCGGATCTACGAGGTGCTCGACGAGCAGCCCGACATCGTCGACCGGCCCGGCGCGGTCGACCTCGTCGATTGCACCGGCGACGTGCACTTCGACGACGTCAGCTTCGAGTACTCGAACGGCACGCAGGTGCTCGAGCACTTCGACCTGCACCTCCGGCCCGGCGAGACCGTTGCCCTGGTGGGCCGCACCGGCAGCGGCAAGTCGACCGCGGCCCGCTTGCTGGCCCGTTTCTACGACGTGACCGACGGCGCGGTGCGGGTCGACGGCCACGACGTGCGCGACGTGACGCTCCCGAGCCTGCGTCACCACATCGGCATGGTGCTCGACGAGCCCTTTCTCTTCTCGGTCTCGATCCGGGACAACATCTCCTACGGCCGACCCGACGCCAGCTTCGAGGAGATCGAGGCCGCGGCGCGTGCCGCAGGTGCCGACGAGTTCGTGCGGCAGCTCCCGGACGGCTACGACACCGTGGTCGGCGAGCGCGGCTTCACACTGTCCGGCGGGCAGCGCCAGCGCCTCGCCATCGCCCGTACGCTGGTGGTCAACCCACCGATCCTCGTGCTCGACGACGCGACGTCGGCGATCGACGTGCAGATCGAGCAGCAGATCCACGAGGCCCTACGCGACCTCATGCACGAACGCACGACGCTCATCATCGCCCACCGGCTCTCCACGATCAGCCTGGCCGACCGGGTGGCGGTGGTAGAGAGCGGGCACATCATCGCCGAGGGAACGCACGCCGAGCTCCTCGCGCGCGAGCCCCGCTACGCCGAGATCCTGGCCCAGGCCGACCCCGGCGACGACGCGGACGACGACGAGGACAGCTCGCTCGTGGCCGCCGCCATCGAGGCCGACGTGGCGCGCTCGCGCGTCCTCGACGCCGATGTCGGCGAGATGCGGGACGTCGACTGATGCGAGCGAACGGCCGCAAGCCGGGTATCCCGGCGAGCAGTGAGCGAGCGAATTAGATGGCGTGGGGAGGCGGCACCATCACGGGCGGCGCGCCGATGGGGGGCTCGGTCGGCGGATCGCCCGGGAACCCCGGCAACGGGTTGCCCTTCGCGGGCATCCCCTCGGAGATGCGCAAAGGCGTCGAGAGGCTCCTCGAGAGCGAGCCCGACCTCGACGGCGACGCCCGTTGGGAGACGCAGGAGAGCTCGTTCACCCACCGCATGTCCGAGTCGGGGGTCAGCCTGCGCCGCATGCTGCGGCCCCACAAGCGGATGCTCACGCTGTCGGCGCTGTTCATCGTGATCGAGGCGGTGTGCGTGCAGGCGGGACCGTTCCTCAGCCAGATGGGGATCGACGAGGGCATCACTCCGCACGATTGGACCGCGCTGGCGATCATCGGCACGGTCGCGATCCTCGCGGTGGTCGTGTCGGCCGTCGCCAGCGGGCTGCGGGTGGGGACAACCGGGCGTTTCGCGTCCCGTGTCATGTTCGAGCTGCGGGTGCGTACGTTCGCGCACCTCCAACGCCTCTCGCTCGACTACTACACGGACGAGAAGGCGGGCGTGATCATGACCCGCATGACGAGCGACATCGAGTCGCTCCAGCAGCTGCTGCAAGACGGCCTGCCGCAGTTCGCGCTGCAGGGACTCACGATGGTGATCGTCACCGTCGTCTTGTTCTTCTACAACGTCGAGCTCGCCCTCATCACCCTCGTGATGATCGTGCCGCTGCTCACCGGACTCTCGCTGTGGTTCCGGACGTCCTCCGACCGTGGGTACGAGCGCGTCCGCGACGGCATTGCCAACGTGCTCAGCGATCTGTCCGAGAGCCTCGCCGGTGTCCGCGTGGTGACCGGCTTCAACCGGGCGCGGCGCAACGTGCTCCACCACCGCAACGTGTCGGGTGAGTACCGCGACGCCAACGACCACACCGCGCATCTCGCCGCCACCTACGGCGCGTCGACCGAGCTCGTGGGCCTGCTCGGCCAGGCCGCGCTGCTGCTGATCGGCGGGAACATGGTGCGCGACGGCAACCTCAGCGTCGGCGAGCTGGCCGCGTTCCTCCTGTACCTGAACTCGTTCTTCGGACCCATCCAATCGCTGGTCCAGCAGTACAACCTCTATCAACAGGGCCAGGCCGCCATCGCCAAGCTCGACGACCTGCTCCGGACCCATCCCAGCGTCGAGGAGGCGGTCGATGCGGAGCCGCTGCCCCTCATCGAGGGCGAGGTGACGCTCGACGACGTGTCGTTCGGCTACGACCCGGCCAAGCCCGTGCTCCGCGACGTCGACCTCCACATCGCGGCGGGCGAGACCATCGCCCTGGTCGGGCCGACCGGCGCGGGGAAGTCGACCATCGCCAAGCTGGTCACGCGCTTCTACGACCCGACCGACGGCGTCGTCGCGATCGACGGTCACGACCTGCGCGACGTCACCATCGACTCGCTGCGCCGCCAGCTCGGGGTGGTGCCGCAGGAGCCGTTCCTCTTCATGGGCACGATGCGCGACAACATCGCGTTCGCGCGGCCCGACGCCACCGACGACGAGATCATGGAGGCCGTCCATCGGGTCGGCCTCACCGAGCTGGTCGAGCGGCTGCCCGAGGGTGTCGACACGCTGGTGCACGAGCGAGGCGTGTCGCTGTCGTCGGGGGAGCGGCAGCTGCTGGCGCTCGCCCGGGCGTTCCTGGCCGCGCCCCGGGTGCTCGTCCTCGACGAGGCGACCTCCAACCTCGATCTCAAATCCGAGACCAAGGTCGAGGCCGGCCTCGACGCGGTGCTCGAGGGGCGGACCGCGATCATCGTCGCCCACCGGCTGTCCACCGCGATGCGTGCCGACCGCATCGCGGTGGTCGACGACGGGCAGATCCTGGAGCTCGGGACCCACGACGAGCTGGTCGCCCTCGGAGGCCGCTACGCCGAGATGTACGAGGCGTGGACCGCGCACCTCGACCCTGCTTCCGCCGACGCTCCGGAGGTGGTCGCATCCGGGGCCACCGGGTAGCGTTTGCGGGCCAAAGCAGACACCGGGGGAAGCAGAGCACGCATGGGAAACCAGATCCCGATCGTCGACTACCTGGTCCTCGACCACGGCGAGCCGCACCTGGAAGCCAACGAGTGCACCAAGTGCGGGGCGCTGTTCTTCGACCGCCGCAACGCCTGCGCGCACTGCGCCAACCGCACGTTCACCAAGAAGGTGCTCGGCACCACCGGTGTCGTGCGCTCGTTCGCCATCGTGCACCAGGCGGCCCCGGGCGTCCCGGTGCCGTACGTGTCGTCGGTCGTCGACCTCGACGGTGGTGGGGACGTGAAGGCCAACGTGGTCAACGTCGAGCCCGACCCCGAGCACGTGAAGCTCGGAATGAAGGTGCGGCTCACGACGTTCGTCGCGGGAACCGACGACGAAGGCACCGAAGCGGTCGTGTTCGGTTTCGAGCCGGCCTGAGCTC
>DATBBL010000034.1:0-6272 GCA_036271015.1 Acidimicrobiia bacterium | reverse complement strand
TCCCCCGTCGCCCCCGCCGCCCCCGCCACCCTCGTTGCCGCCGTCGGCGGTGCCCGGGGCCCGGGTCCGGTGGGGCGTCGGCGACGCCATCGTCGCCTTCGTCGTCGGGCTGTTGGTGTCGCTGGTCGCGGCGGCGTTCGTCGTCGACCCCGACCACCCGAACGATCCCACCACCCTCGTGGTGCTGATCTGCTCGCAGAACTTCGCCATCATCGCCTGGCTGGCGATGGTCGCCCGGCGCACGGGCACCGGGTCGTTGCGCTCCGACTTCGGGCTGACGCTGCGGCGGCCGCCGGCGGCGTGGCTCGGCGACGTGCGCTACTTCTTCCTCGGGATCGGCATCCAGCTGGCCGCGCTGCTCCCGATCGGCCTGCTCAACGAGCTCTACGGCCACACCGCGAAGCAGGACGTCGTGAACACCGCCGACAAGGCGTCGGGCTGGCAGATCCCGGTGCTGGCCCTCGCCATCGTGCTGCTGGCGCCGCTCACCGAGGAGCTGCTGTTCCGGGGCGCGCTCCTCCGCTCACTGCTGCGGAAGATGACCCCGGAGCGTGCGGTCCTGGTGACCGCGATCGTGTTCGGCGGGGTCCACGCGCTGGGCGATCCCTCGGTGGGCACGATCATCGCCCTGCCCGCCATCATCTTCTTGGGGATCTGCTCCGGCTACCAGGCCGTCCGCACCGGCAACCTGTCCCGCTCGATCCTCATGCACATGGGCTTCAACGCGTTGAGCGTGCTCTTCCTGTTCCTCTGACCCGCCCGATTCGCGCCATTCCGGCCCATGCTCAAGTCCCCGACGGCTCCTGCCGATGCAAAGCCGGGCTGAGGACTGGGAGGTTCCGGTGCATTGTGCAAGGTGTTCCAAGGCGGGATTGATCGAGATCCGGATGCGCGTCGCCGAGCGCGACCTGACGTTCCGGCGCTGCGGCCGCTGCGAGGCCCAGACGTGGGAGACCACCGACGGCCCGGTGCCGCTCGTGCACGTGCTGGAGCTCGCGCGCACCCGTTGACCCGGGAGCGGCACGCGCTGCGCGTGTCGCAGCGGCGCCGCCTGGCATGCTGACCGGATGGTGCATGCGCCCGACGTGATCGCCGCGCCGGCGCGCCCGGAGGAGTCCGAACCGGACGACGGTGACGACGGTGATCCCCGCCGTCCCGTACCGACGGGACGCCGACCGTTCGACCGGCTCGAGTTCTGGGTCGGGGTGGCGATCGTCGCAACGTGCTGCATCTACGTGTTCGTGCAGCTGGACCCGAAGCTGGTCCTGCGCAACACGACCGTCACCGGCGGCGACACCGGCGCGCACGTCTGGTTCCCCGACTTCCTGATCGACCACTTCCTGCCCTGGCGGGTCGCCGGGTGGTCGAACGACTTCTACGCCGGGTTCCCGGCCGGTCAGTTCTACTTCCCGTTCCCGGCCGTGCTCATCGCGATCCTCGACGTCTTCATCCCGTACAACGTCGCGTTCAAGCTCGTCACCGCACTGGGCCCGGTCGCCTTCCCGGTCAGCGCCTACGTGTTCGCCCGCGGCATCCGGGTGCCTCGCCCGGCGGCGCCGCTGTTCGCGGTCGCCGCCACCGCGTTCATGTTCTTCAAGGACGGCGGCGACGCGACCATGACGTTCGACTTCCACATCATGGGCGGCACGCTGGCGAGCACCCTGGCCGGCGAGTTCTCGTTCATGCTCGCGTTGGCGCTGGCGCTCTTCTTCCTGGGCACGCTGGCGCGCGCGCTCGACCGCCGGGGGCCCATGTGGCTGCCGGCGTTGCTGCTCGCGCTCACGATCACCAGCCACCTCGTGGTCGCGATCTTCGCGGTGCTCGCCGCGATCGTGCTCTGGCTGTTCCTGCGCCCGGTGCGCAACTTCACGCGCGTCGCCGCCATCGGCGCGGTGGGCTTCCTGCTCACCGCCTTCTGGCTCCTGCCGCTCGTGGTGAACCTCGGCAACACCACCGACATGCGCTACGAGCCCCTCGGCCACTACCTCGACTGGATGTTCCTGTCCGAGAACTGGTTCCTGTACCCGCTCGCCGCGGTCGCGCTGGGCGCCGGGATCTGGTACCGCCGTCGCGCCACTCTCTACCTCGCGGCGCTCACGGTGATGACGGGCCTGGTCTTCTACAACTGGGAGGGGATGCGCAACATCCTGGGCAAGGCGCCGGCCTGGAACCTGCGGGTGCTCCCGTTCTGGTACCTCATGCTCTTCCTGCTCGCGGCGTTGGGCGCCGCCGAGCTGGCGCGCCTCACCGCCCTGGGGGTGGCGTGGGTGGTCAAGGGGAGCGACCGCCGGCCACCCGATCCCGCGCTCGGCGCGGGGGCCGCGCCCGAGCTCTCCGACGACCTCGTCCCCGCGGCCCCACCCGCGAGCGCACCCGTCGCGCGTGGTGGCATGTCGCGCAACTCGGTGCGGGTGATCGCGATCGCGGTGCTGGCGGTGGTGGCGACGACGGTCACCCTCGTGCGCGTCGAGCAGACCCGCGCCTTCCTGCCCTACTGGGCGAAGTACAACTACACCGGCTACGAGAGCGGCAGCACCACCGACTTCACCGCCAAGTCGTGGACCGAGTACCGCGCCTTCCTCGACACCGCGAACTCCTTGCCGAGCGGTCGCATGGCGTGGGAGGGCGGGGACGCGATCGGTGCGTACGGCACGCCGCTCGCGCTCATGCTCCTGCCCTACTGGACGCATGGTCGGATCCAGTCCATGGAGGGCCTGTACTTCGAGGCGTCGACGACGACGCCCTACCACTTCATGATGATCGCGACGCTCGCGCAGTCGCCGTCGAACCCGGTGCGGGGGCTGCCGTACCGTTCGATCACGGACTTCGACCTCGGCGTTCGGTACCTGCAGCTGATGGGTGTGCGCTACTACGCCGCGTTCACCGACGAGGCGAAGGCGGCGGCGGCGAAGAACACCTCGCTGCGACCGATCGCGACGGTGCCCGACCTCGACCACCGGCCGCCGAACGGGTGGACGATCTATCAGGTCGCCGACTCGCCGACGGTGCAGGCGCTGGCCTACCAGCCGGTGGTCGTCGACGACCTGCACGCCGCGCCCTCGTGGCAGTGCGAGGGGCAGCCGGCGCCCGTCGCGGATACGACGCCCACCGCCGAGTTCAGCCCCTGGGAGTGCACCGCGGTGCCGTGGTTCAACGACCCGGCTGCGCTCGACCGCCCGCTGACCGACGGCGGGCCCTCCTCGTGGGTCCGCGCCGACAACGCCCACGCGCGCTCCGTGGCGAAGCGCCCGCTCCCCGCGGCGAAGGTCTCGAACATCCGGACCACCGAGTCCTCGGTGTCGTTCGACGTCTCCCGCACCGGGGTCCCGGTGATGGTGAAGACCTCCTACTACCCCAACTGGAAGGCCGAGGGCGCCGACGGGCCGTGGCGGGGCACGCCCAACTTCATGGTGGTCGTGCCCACCAGCCACCACGTACGCCTGACCTTCGCCACCTCCACCGCCGACCAGGTCGGACGCGTGCTCACCGTCGTCGGGGTGCTCGCGCTCGGCGGGCTCGTGTGGTGGGGGCTGGCCGCCCGGCCGCCCGACGATTCCGGTGTTGAGCGGCGTCGGTGGAGGGTACGATTTCCGTCCCGCTCCACGCGGTGAGGACCCGAGGCTCCGGTGCCCGACTCTGCGCTCGACGCCATCTTCAAGGCCTATGACGTTCGCGGGATCTATCCCGACGAGCTCGACGAATCGGTCGCCCGCCGCATCGGCAACGCCTTCGTGGCGTTCACCGGGTCGGCGCGGGTGCTCGTCGGCCGGGACGCACGCCCGTCCTCCGAGCCGCTGGTGGCCGCCTTCACCGAGGGCGCGCTGACCGCCGGGGCCGACGTCGTCGACCTGGGGTTGGCGTCCACCGACCTGTGCTACTTCGCCGCCGGCACGCTCGACTCCCCGGCCGCGATGTTCACCGCCAGCCACAACCCCGCCGAGTACAACGGCGTGAAGCTGTGCCGGGCGGGGGCCCTGCCGATCGGCCAGGACACCGGCCTGGCCGAGATCAAGGCCATGGTCGCCGGGGGCCTGCTCGAGCGGGCCGAGGACCCGGGTCGCGCCGAGCAGCGGGACCTCCTGCCCGCCTTCGTCGCCCACGTCCACTCCTTCGTCGACCTCGACGCGCTCCGGCCCCTCCGGGTGGTGGCCGACACCGCCAACGGTGTCGGCGGGCTCATCGCCCCCGCGGTCTTCGCGGGCCTGCCCTTCGAGCTCACCCTCCTCTACGGCGAGCTCGACGGGACGTTCCCGAACCACCCCGCCGACCCCACCGCGGTCGAGAACCTGAAGGACCTCCAGCGCGCCGTCCTCGACACCCAGGCCGCGGTCGGTCTCGCCTTCGACGGTGACGCCGACCGCGTGGTCCTCGTCGACGACCAGTCGCAGCCGATGTCGGGCTCCACCACCACCGCGATGCTGGCGGCGTCGATCCTCGACCAGCACCCGGGCGAGAAGATCGTGCACAACCTGATCTGCTCGAAGGCCGTCCCGGAGATCGTGCGCGAGCACGGGGGCGTGCCGATCCGCACCCGGGTCGGCCACTCGTTCATCAAGCAGGTCATGGCGGAGACGGGCGCCATCTTCGGCGGGGAGCACTCCGCGCACTACTACTTCCGCGACAACTACCGCGCCGATTCCGGCATCATCGCCGCGGTGCTCGTGCTCGAACAGCTGTCGAAGTCCGATCAACCGCTCTCCGAGCTCCGTGTCCCGTTCGAGCGCTACGCCATGTCGGGTGAGATCAACACGCGCGTCGCCGACCCGCCCGCGGTGATCGAACGGATCGCCGCCGAGTTCGCGGCCGCGGAGCAGGATCGCCTCGACGGCCTCACGGTCGACGTCGGCGACTGGTGGTTCAACCTGCGTCCGAGCAACACCGAACCGCTGCTGCGCCTCAACCTCGAGGCGCGCGACCGCGCCGCGTGCGACGAGCACACCCGCGAGGTGCTCGCGCTGGTCCGCGACGAGTAGCCAGCACCCGAACCACAGGAGCCCCGATGGCGTTGGACCCCAAGCTGCTCGAGATCCTCGCGTGCCCGGAGGACAAGGGCCCGTTGCTCTACTTCGAGGACGAGTCGTCGCTCTACAACCCGCGCCTGAAGCGGCGGTACGCGGTGCGGGACGACATCCCGATCATGCTGATCGACGAGGCCGAGACGGTCGACGACGCCGAAGCTGCCCGACTCGACGCCAAGGCCGAGGCCGACGGCATCGAGCCCACGTTCGCGGCGTAGCGCAGCCCGTGGCGACCGATTCCCTCGGCTTCGGCGAGGCACTCTGCTCGATGCCGGAGCAGCTCGCCGCCGCCCACGAGGCCGCGGGCAAGGTGCCGTCGGCGGCGCTGCCCGACGCCCACGACTTCGACCACATCGTGACCCTCGGCATGGGGGGCTCCGGCATCGCCGGCAACGTGCTGCAGGCCGTCGGCACCGCGACGCTCCCCGTGCCGGTCACGGTGCTGAAGCACTACCGCACGCCCGCGTTCGTCGGCTCGCGCACGCTGGCGTTCGCGCTCTCGCACTCCGGGAACACCGAGGAGACGCTCGAGATGGCGCGTGGTGCGCTCGCCGCCGGCGCCCGGCTCGTGGCCATCTCCAGCGGCGGTGCGCTCGCCGAGCTCGCCGAGCAGTCGGGGTCGCTGCACGTGCCCAGCCCCGACGGGATCCTGATGCCGCGCCTGGCGCTCGGTGCACTCGTCGCCCCGCTCTTCGTCGTGCTGTTCCGGATGGGCATGCTCCCGGAGGCGCACGCCGGCCTCCTGCGCGCGCAGCAGCAGATCGCCCGCCGGCGCGACCAGTGCAAGCCGAATGCCGACCCGGCGCGCAACCCCGCGCGCGAGTTGGCGCGGAAGATCGGGCGCACGATCCCGATCGTGTACGGGAGCGGCGGCCTCGGCGGCGTCGCCGCGCTGCGCTGGAAGCAGTCGGTGAACGAAAACGCCAAGGCGCCGGCCTTCTGGAACGAGTACCCGGAGCTCGACCACAACGAGGTGTGCGGCTGGGGCCAGCACGGCGACGTCACCCGCCAGGTGTTCTCGCTGATCGAGCTCCGGCACGGCCTCGAGCACCCGCGCCTCGAGCAGCGGGCGGTGGCGACGCGCGACCTGATCGAGGAAGCGCTGAGCCAGGCGGTCACGGTCGACGCCGAGGGGGAGGGGCGCCTGGCCCAGCTGCTCGACCTGATCACCATCGGCGACTGGACGAGCTACTACCTGGCGCTCGACAACGACGTCGACCCCGGTCCGATCGACGCCATCATGCAGCTCAAGGC
>DATBBL010000033.1:0-16690 GCA_036271015.1 Acidimicrobiia bacterium | reverse complement strand
GTCCGGGTCATGATCCATGCGAGCAGGACCACGAGGATCGGCACCGCGATCAGCACGCTGATCTCGCGCGCGGTCACCTGGAGCTCCGGGCTGACCTGCCAGCTCCAATCCTTGGGAACGAGAGTCGGGAAGTCGCCGCCCGGGGGGACGTCGGGCAGGAGGTCGGCGAAGATCAGGATCAGGAAGCCGAGCAGCTGCGCGATCCCGATCGTTGCCATCAACAGCACGAGTCGCGGCGCGCCCGTGCCGTGGCCCGAGGGCGGGTGTTCGAGCCGCCGGATGATCAACACCTCCACGGCCATCGCGACGAGCGCGGCGAACGGCACCGACACGATCAGGCACGGCCAGAACCCCCACCTGTGCTCGGTCAACAGGCCGAAGAGGCCGAGCGCGACCGCGCCGAAGGCGACGACGGCGAAGTTCACGATGCCGCTGGCCCGGTACACGAGGATGAGCCCGGCGGCGATGGCGCTGTAGGACAGGCCGATCACCGCACCGGTGAGCACCATCTGCTGCGAGATGTCCCAGCCGTGGACGTGGATCATCAGGCGGCTCTTCCCCCCTGCATCCGCGGCTGGTACGCGGCACGTGCCGGGCGACTGCGCGCGAGGCCTCGCGACCATACACTGACCCGCGCGTGTCAGGATGGCGTTGCCCGTGTGACGCTCGCGGGCGCTACCGGTCACGTCAGGGGGGACCATGAATCGTCCTCGGCACGCGCTCGTCGGCCTGTTGACGTTGGCGCTCGGGCTCGGCGTCACCGCCGCGGTCGGAGCACCAGGGGCAGGGGCGGCCACGCCGCGCGTGACGCCGGACCCGTCGACGTCGCCGTTCACGTCGAAGACCTCGTTCTGCACCAAGGACACGACGAAGCACACCGGCCTGAAGGCGACGGCACCGGGCGTGACCGCCGATTCGATCAAGATGGTCGCGATCGAGGCACCCCTGCAGCCCGGCGACTCGCCACAGGGTTACCGGTACAACCTCGGCGACCCCGTGGACATGCTCAAGACCTTCGCCCAGATGGTCAACAACTGCGGCGGCATCAACGGCCGAAAGCTCGACCTCGCGGTGGTCGAGCAGGCGGGCGGAGCCGCCGACCAGGCCACGACGCTCGCGAACGCACAGGCGGCCTGCATCAAGGCGACCGAGGACGAGAAGCCCTTCATCGTGATGTCCTGGACCGGCTACACCTCGCCGCAGTGCATCACGGACGACCACAAGACCCTCATGCTCGACGGCCTCGTGACCCAGAATCAATACTTGAAGACGGCCCAGGGCCGGCACATCCTGTTCGGCAACACGAACGAGGTGGCGCAGTACCAGGCGCCGATGCTCGACCTGCTGAAGAGCGGCAAGCTCAAGGGCAAGAAGGTCGCGGTGCTCTACCCCACCTTCACGACGGGCATCGATTTGATCAAGGCCAACGTCACCGATCTGCTGAAGTCGAAGGGCGTCAACGTCGTGTACTCGACACCGCTCACGCCCGACCCGGCGGGTGACATCTCGTCGCAGTACCCGGTGCTCGTCAACCAACTGAAGCAGGATGGCGTCAACGTCCTGATCACCGGTAGCGCCGGTGGCAACACCTTCCGTTTCGCGGCACTCACCAAGGAGCTGCGCAGCCAGGGCCTCGAACAGGCCGTGCAGCTCTACAACCTCGATGCGCAGTACGACGCGGTGATCGACCTCAGCCGCATCGTCGGCGGCGCGGACGGGGCGAAGCTGATCAACGACATGAAGATCAACACCTACTCGGCGGCCGGTCAGCAGGACTGGCGGGTCGGCGCGACCGAGAGCGATCTCGTGACCGCGTGCAACAAGGACTACGACGCCAACACCACGCTCGCCAAGGACACCCTCCCCGAACCCGCACCTCCCGCGTTCGCGCGCGACCCGTACAGCACGGTCGGGCTGATCTGCGCGATGTACCGCACGCTGGGGCGCGCCCTGTACAACGCCGGTCCGAATCTCACGCAGAAGTCCGCGATCAAGGCGTTCGAGGACCTTCCCTTCACTGACAGCATCGCGGCGAAGGGATCACCGGTACCGCGCGCGACGCAGATCATCAACCAGGTACCGACGAAGATTGCGTACACGCTGGTGCTGAACAAGCCCGAGTACCCGTGCGCGCACCCGTCGCTCCCGCCGAACCCGGCCAACTACCGCATCTGCCTCGTCCCACAGCCCGGCTACGACAAGGGCGGCAAGGTCATCACGGGACCGCTCTTCGTCGACAAGGGCTAGCCGCCCTCACCTCCGAGGAACACCGCGCGGGCGAGGTCGTCGCGGGTGGCGAGATCCTGAGCGGGCCCGTCGAAGCGGACCCGACCCTTCTCGATGAACATCACGCGGTCGGAGATCGCCGACGCGATGTTCAGTGACTGCTCGACGATCACCATCGTGCAGCCCTCGTCCTGGAGGCGCTCCACGACGCGGAGCAAAGACTGCACGGCGAGCGGCGCCAGCCCGAGTGACAGCTCGTCGATGAGGAGGAGGCGCGGCTCGAACAGGAGCGCGCAGCCGAACGCGAGCATCTGCTGCTCACCGCCCGAGAGCCAACCCGCGTTCTGGCTCCGGCGCGCCTCGAGCGCGGGGAACACCTCGAACACGCGGCCGAAGCGGCGGCGCGCGTCGCGACGCTCGACCGGGTGCGCGGCGAGCGCGACGCGGAGGTTGTCCTGCACCGACAGGCCCGGGAACACGTCGCCGCCGCGGACCTGGACGATTCCCTTGCGTGAGCGCGCCTCGGCCGGGAGGTAGGTGACCGTCTCGCCGTCGAGCCGGACCGCGCCCCGGTCCGGCAGCCCGAGACCGCTGATCGCGCGCAGCAACGTGGACTTGCCCGCGCCGTTGGTGCCGAGCACCGCGAGGGTCTCGCCGGGCTTCACCTCGAAGTCGATGCCGAAGAGGACCTGGAGCGATCCGTAGCTGAAGTCCAGGTCGTGCACCTGCAGGACCGGGGTGTCGGCGCCCGCACTCGCGGCGGCCGTCCGGGCCCGCTCCTCTTCCAACTCCTCGACCATCCGCTGCATGTCGCGCTCGACGAAGCGTGACCCGTAGGCCATCAGGCACGCGCCGATGATCGTGGTGACGATCACGACGAACGACAGCGTCGTGTGCCACCGCTCGAGCTCGGGCCAGAACTCGACGAGCGGAACTCCCGCGACGAACGCCCCGATGAACAGCGTGTTGATGAAGGCGCCGAACCCCTGCGCGCGCGTCTGCGGGGGGATCACCGCTTGCGCCACTGGGAGCACGGTCGCGATGGCGGCGGCGACGCACGCGAACCCGGCTGCCGCGAGGACGATCGTCGTCGCAACCGTGTGGGTCCACCACCCGACGATCGCGAGGTCGAAGCCGAGCAACAGCGCCGCCGACAGCCAGATCGTGCGCCGCGGCGACCGCCGGAACTGCGCGCCCGCCAGACGGCCGGCGAGCGGCGTGGTCGCCAGCGCGGGGAGCGCGACCAGCGCGAGCAACCAGGCACGGTCCGTGACCCGCAGCTGGAAGTGGCCGAGCAGCCAGAGGTTGAACCACAGCCCCCAGCCGAGGAACGCGAACCCCATCGCGAGCACGCCGATGGTCATGAAGCGCAGGCTCGCGATCTGTCGGAATCGGGTGAGCGCGTGCACGGTCGTGAGGTGCTCGTCGCTGATCTCGCCGCCGTCGTGGAACACCTCTTCGACCTCGGCGTGCCCGCGGGGCGCGTCGCGTAGGCGTCCGGACGCGAACGCGAGGAGGGCCGCGATCGCCGCGGCCACGAAGAACCCGAGCCGCCATTCGGCGTCACCGTGGAAGAGGGCCGTGGTCGCGGCGACGATCAGCGGTCCCACCACGAATCCGACGGCGCCGATCCCGACGTAGAGGGCGAAGACGATGGGCCGGCTGCGGATCGGGAAGGTGTCGGCGAGGAGCGAGCTCTGCACCGGGACCGTGGCGAGCACGCCGGCACCGGTGAACGCGAGCACGCCGAGAAACTCCCAACGCTCGAACGCGGCACCCGAGAGCACGAGGGCGAACACCGAGACCGCGAGCAGCCAACGGAGGACCCGCGGGCGGTTGGTCGTCGCGCGGTCGACGTAGTTCCCGAGTGGTTGCGACACCAGCACGATCGTGAAGCCCGGCAGGACCGCGGTCGCCACGAGGAAGCGGAAGCTGAACTCGTAGTGGTGGGCGATCTTCGCCGCGAGGAGCGCGGTCATCGCGAAGATCGCGAACCCGAGCCCCCACGTCGCGCCCATGGTGAGCAGCAACGCGCGGTTGCCACGGGTGAGCACGGATCGCAGCGGAACCGCGTCACCACCGACACCCGGGAGCGAGGCGACGTCGACGGCGAGATCGTCCGGCGCCTCGCCCTGCCGCCGCGACTCTTCGTCGAGCACCGCGGCGACGAGCGCGGCGGGCTCCGACGCGCGTCCGCCGCCATTGCCCTCGCTCATGCCGCGAGTCTCCCACCATTCCCAGAGCTGCGAATGCCGCGCGTCCGACGTGGCGGGACGGGTTGCCGAGCATTCATCCCAAACTCGGCCGTCCGGCTGCGCTCGGCGCTCGTGGGTCGTGGGTCAGGCGTCGATCATGCTGCCGGGCGGCAGCGCGATCGCCTTGACCTCGGTGTTCTCGCTCAGTCCTTCGGCGCCGAACTCGCGTCCGATGCCCGATTGCTTGCGTCCGCCGAACGGCAGGGAGAAGTCGAGCGCGTAGCCGTTGACGCCGAACGTGCCCACGTCGACACGCGATGCGAACGCCAGCGCGCGGTCGAGATCGTCCGTGAACACCGCGCCCGAGAGCCCGTACGGGGTGCCGTTCGACTGCGCGAGCGCGTCGTCGTCCCCGTCGTGGGGGATCACCGCGACCACCGGTCCGAACACCTCGTGCTGGGCGAGGTACCCGGTGTTGTCGACGTCACGGAACACGGTCGGTTCCACGTACCAGCCGGTGTCGAGCCCAGTGGGACGACCACCGCCGGTCGCCACGACGCCACCTTCGGTCCGGGTGCGGTCGATCATGGCTTCGATGCGCGCGCGGTGGCGGTCGGAGATCACCGGCCCCAGCACCGTGGCTGCATCGCGCGGATCACCGACCGTCATCGCCCGCGTCGCCTCCACCGCCGCGTCGACCACTTCGTCGTACCGCGCCCGCGGGGCCAGGATTCGGCTCAGCGCGATGCACGCCTGCCCGCTGTTGAAGAACGACATCGGCAGGATCGACGCCACCGACTGCTCGACCGGCGCGTCGTCCAGCAGCACCGCGGCCGCCTTGCCACCGAGCTCGAGCGTCAACCGCTTGAACGTCCCCGCGCACGCCTCCGAGATGGCGCGCCCGGCGGTCGTGCTGCCGGTGAACACCACCCGGTCGACGCCCGCGTGCGCGACCAGCGCCGCCCCGACGTCGGCGCCGCCGGGCACGATGTTCACGACCCCGGGCGGGATGCCCGCCGCCTCGGCCGCCTCGGCGAGGACGAACGCGTCGAGCGGCGTCTCGAGCGCGGGCTTGAACACGATCGGGCATCCCGACGCCAGTGCCGGCGCGAGCTTGGCCGCCGCCGACATGATCGGCCCGTTGAACGGCACCACCGCGCCGATCACGCCGACCGGCTCGCGCACGACCAGCGCGGGTGCGAGCGCGCCCTGTCGCACCTCGCGCCACGGGAATGCGCGGGTGAGCTGCTCGAAGTAGCCGAACACCGCGACCGGTCCCAGCTCGCGCGCGTGCGCGAACGTGATCGGCACACCGGCTTCGTCGATGTTGAGCTCCGCGAGCGGGCGCGCCCGTTCGCGGAGGTACTCCGCCATCGCGACGAGCGCGTCGGCGCGCGTCTCGGGCGCGGTGCGCGGCCACGGGCCGTGGTCGTACGCGTCTCGCGCCGCCGCGACGGCGCGGTCGACGTCGGCGGTCGACGCCAGCGGTGCGTGGCCGATCACCGCTTCCGTCGCGGGGTTCACCACGTCGACGCGTCCTCCGTCGAGCGGTGCCACCCACTCGCCACCGACGTACAGGTGGTCACGTTCGTACATCGGACCGTCTCCTCACCGGTCGGCCTGCCGATCGGGTTCGGTGTCGGCGTCGGGGTCGCGCTGCAGCGCCGCCGGCACCGGGTGGTGGAACAGCTCCGACGCGTTGCGCCACGCCAGGCGCTCGATCTCGTCGCCCGGGAAGCCGCCGATCTGCGACCAGACGATCTCCTGCGTGTCGGGCCAGGTGCCGTCCTGGTGGGGGTAGTCCGACTCCAGGAGCAGGTGGTCGACGCCGATGCGGTGCCGCTGCTCGAGGCCGGCGATGTCGTCGATAGTGCAGAACCAGAAGTTGCGCTGCATCAGTTCGCGGGGCGTGAGGTCGATGCCCTCCCACGTGCCGAAGATCGCCTGGTAGCGACCGACGTGGTCGAGGCGGTCGAGCAGGCCCGCCACCCAGCCGATGCCACCCTCCGACAGGCACAGCTTCAGGTCGGGGAAGCGCAACGCCACCTTCGAGTAGAGCCAGTCGACCGCCGCGAACATGGCCCAACCGAAGAACAGCACGCCGATGGTGTCGGACGGTGCGCCGCTCGACGTGGCGGGTGCCGACGACGACGAGCCCACGTGCAGGCACACCACCGTGTCGGTCTCCGCGCAGGCGGCGAGGAACGGGTCCCAGTGTCCCGTGTGCAACGACGGGAGTCCGAGGCGTTCCGGCAGCTCGGGGAACGTCACCGCGTGGAAGCCGCGCGCGGCGTTGGCCCGGATCTCGGCCGCGCTTTCTTCGGGGTCGAGCAGCCACGGCAGCTGCAAGGGGATGATGCGGCCGGGGTACGTGCCGGCCCACACGTCGAGCTGCCAGTCGTTGGCCGCTCGCACGACCGCGCGCGCGAGGTCGGGATCGCCGACGCCGAGCTGGTAGCGCTGGCCCGCGAAGCCGGCGAGCGACGAAGGGAAGCACAGCGACGCGTACACGCCGTTGAGGTCCATGTCGTGGACGCGCGCGTGGATGTCATAGGCACCGCGTCGCATCTCGTCGAAGCGCGCGGGATCGAACGTCCGCTGGTGCAGCGGCTTGCCCACGACCGCGTTGAGGCCCACCTTGAAGTGCTGTTGGCCGTCGTAGAGCCAGTACTCGGTGGCGCCGTCGTCCTCGCGCATCACGCGGGGCGCGGCGTCGGCGAACTTCGCCGGCACCCGGCCCTCGAACATGTCCGGTGGTTCGACCAGGTGATCGTCGACCGAGATGAGCGTGACGTGGCGCGGCCGCCGGGTCGGCTCGGGGAGCCAGTCGATCTCGGCCGGCTTCTCGCCGGTGGCGAGGAAGCCTTCGCGGCTCTCGATCTCGTCGAAGCTGATCGAACCGCTGCTCATCGGGCTGCTCCTGCGAGGCCGGGGTCGACGACGATGACGCCGCGGGTCATCCGTCCGTGGTGCAGGTCGTCGAGTGCCTGCGGGGCATCGTCGAGCGCGTAGCGACGGTCGAGGATCGCGCCGAGGTCGAGCCGTCCCGCCATGGAGAGGTCGACGAGCTCGGGCAGGTGCCGGCGCGGGTGGATCGACCCGCCGTACGTGCCGGTGAGCACGCGCTGGCGCAACAGCGCCGTGGTGTCGAGGGTGATGGTCACCGCGCCGAGGGCGCGGCCGATGACCACGCAGGTCGCTCCGGGGCGGGTGGCCGCCAGCACCTGATCGAGCGTGCCCGGCACGCCGGCGGCGTCGAAGCCGTAGTCGGCACCTCTGCCGGCGGTGAGCTCGAGCACCGCGGCCACCGGGTCGGCGGTGGACGCGTCGACCGCGTGGGTCGCGACGCCGATCGCGAGCGCCTTCTCGACCTTCGACGCGAGACGGTCGACGGCCACGATCGTGGTCGCGCCGCGGAACCGCGCCCCCATCATCGTGGCCAGCCCCACGCCCCCGGCGCCGACCACCACGACGCTCGAGCCCGGCGCGACCTCGGCCCGCACCATCGCCGCACCGAGCCCGGTGGCGAGGCCGCACGCCAGCCCGCACACCACGTCGAGCGGCGCGTCGTCTCGCACCGGCACCACGAAGCGCTCGGGAACGATCGCGTACTCGGCGTACGAACCCTGATAGTGCAGCGTGTGGATCGGGGTCTCGCCCAACGTGAGTCGCGTGGTCCCGTCGAGCATGGTGCCGGTGAAGAACGGCGCCTCCTCGCACAACGCGTGGTCGTCTCGCAGGCACTGGAAGCAGTGCTCGCACGGCCCGATGATCGAGCAGATCACGTGGTCACCGGGGCGCACCGCGGTGACGCCTTCGCCGCACTCCACCACGACCCCGGCGGCTTCGTGGCCGAGCACGATCGGGTACGGCACCGGTACCTGTCCGCTGGTGAAGTTCAGATCGGTGTGGCAGACGCCGACCGCGGCCACCGCCACCTTCACCTCACCCGCGCACGGTGACGGGTCGTCGATTTCCTCCACGCGCACGTCGCCGGGCGCCCAGCACACGACCGCCTTCACGCGACCGCCCTCATGTGCCGGCCCGCAACAGCCGTCCGGGCCGCTCGGTCATGGTGCGCACGCGCGACTCACCGTGGGTGGTGATCGGCACGCCGTTGACGAAGACGTGGTCGATGCCGCGTGGCTCGTCGGCGATCAGGCGTTCCTCGTCGCCGGGGAGGTCGCGCACGCGGCGCAGCGGACCGGGGTCGAGCTCATCGAGGTCGACGACGACCAGGTCGGCCGCCGCCCCGGGGGCCAGACGCCCGCGGTCGTGCACGCCGAAGAGGTCGGCGAGCTCGGCGGTGAGCTTGTGCACCGCGTGCTCCACCGTCATCGCCGCACGGTCGCGCACCCAGTGCGCGAGCAGCTCGGTGGGCATGCTCGCGTCGCACAGCTGCGCGACGTGCGCGCCGGCGTCGGATTGGCCGAACACCGCGCCGGGCTGCGTCATCAGGTCGACGACCGGCCCGTCCTCGTAGTTGCTCAGCGTCACCAGGAAGCGGGTGCCGAGGTCATCGTCGAGCGACAGGTCGCACACCACCTCGATCTCGCTGCCGCGGCGTTCGCGGGCGATCGAGGCCACGTCGCGACCGACGAGCTCGGGGTGCGTGGTCGTCTCCGCGACCAGGAACCGGTCCCAGATCACCGGCGGCTTCACGTCGGGCACCTGACGGGTGGCTTCGGCTCGCCAGGTCGGGTCGCGGTAGAAGCGTGGGAACTCCGACGGATCGTGACCCAGCAGCTCGAGGAAGATCGGGACGGTGCGGAAGTAGTAGGGGTTGTCCATCCGCAGCTGGATGGTGAGCGGCAGGCAGGTCACCTGCGGGTGCACGTCGGCCCCGGCGGCCCGGCCGGCGGCGTGCTCCGCCATCATCGCCTGGTGGTCGGTCTCCGGGTAGGTGGTGAGCATCGGCGTCCACATGAGCGGCCGACCGATGCGCGGCTGTACGTCGTAGCTGTCGCGCCAGGTGACCGGAGCGCCCGGCGCGTACGCCACCGCGCCCCGGCCGAGCTCCCCGAGCACCGAGGCCAGGGCGACGAACTCGTCGCGGGTGCCGTTGCGCGACGGCACCGGCAGACCGCGGTCGCCGCGGTGGTTGGCCGAGAAGCTCGACGCGAAGCCCAGCGCGCCGGCGCGCATGCTGTCGGCCACGACCGCTCGCATGCGCTCGATCTCCTCGGGTGACGCCTCGCGCTCATACCCGTCGTCGCCCATCACGAACAGCCGCACCGGGCTGTGCCCCACGTAGCAGCCGTAGTTGAGGATGGTGCCGCGCGCCCGGATCAGGGCGAGGTACTCGGCGAAGGTCTCGAAGCTCCAGTCGATGCCGGCCTCGAGCATGCGCTCCGACATGTCCTCGACCGCCTGGAGCGTGCGCACGATCGTGCCGCGGTGCTCGGGCCGCGTGGGCGCGATCGAGAAGCCGCAGTTGCCGGCGACGACCGACGTCACGCCGTGCCACGACGACGAGGTGAGGCCGGGATCCCAGAACACCTGCGCGTCGTAGTGGGTGTGGATGTCGAAGAAGCCCGGCATGACGTGGCGACCGCGCGCGTCGACGACGGCGTCGCCGTCGAGCCCGTCGCCCACCGCGACGACGCGTCCGTCGTGCACCGCGACGTCGGCGTGGCGCGCCGGCGCGCCGGTGCCGTCGACCACCGTGCCACCGCGCACGACGAGGTCAGCGGCCATCGCTCACCACCGCTCCGGATCGGCGACCACCGCGTCGGGCACCGGGTGACGGAACAGCTCCGACGCGTTGCGCCAGGCGATCTTGTCGGCGGTGGCGCGCGGCAGGTGCCCGATCTGGCGCCAGAGGATCTCCTGGGAGTCGGGCCAGGTTCCGTCGAGGTGCGGGTAGTCGGTCTCCACCGTCACGCGGTCCTCACCCACGTGCTCGAGCACGTCGAACGCCGACTCGTCCTCCAGCGAGCAGAACCAGAAGTTCCGTTGCATCACCTCGCGCGGCGTGAGGTCGATGCCCTCCCACGTGCCGTAGATGGCCTGGTACCGGCCGACGTGGTCGAGGCGGTCGAGCAGCCCCGCCACCCAGCCGACGCCGCCTTCGGAGAGGCAGAGCTTGATGTCGGGGAACCGCACCGGGATCTTGGAGTAGAGCCAGTCGACCGCGGCGAACATCGCGAACCCGAAGAACAGCACGCCGATGCAGTCGCCCGGCGCGTCGCTCGACGTCGTGGGCGTGGCGCCGGACGACCCCACGTGCAGGCACACCACGGTCTCGGTCTCCTCGCACGCGGCGAGCAGCGGGTCCCAGTGGCCGGTGTGGATCGACGGCAGGCCGAGCGGCTCGGGGTTCTCGCTGAACGAGATCGCCTTGAAGCCGCGCGCCGCGTTGCGCCGCACCTCCTCGGCGGCCACCTCGGGGTCGAGCAACCACGGGATCTGGCACGGCACGAACCGGTCGGGGTGCGCGCCGGCCCATGCGTCGAGATGCCAGTCGTTCGTCGCGCGCGTCACCGCCAGCGCGAGCTCGGGATCGCGCACGCCGAGCTGCAGACGGTGGCCGCAGAATCCGGGCATCGCCGACGGGAAGCACACCGACGCGTACACGCCGTCGAGATCCATGTCGTGGACGCGCGCGTCGACGTCCCACGACGCGCGCCGCATCTCGTCGAACCGCACCGGCTCGTACGAGCACTCCTCGATCGGCCGTCCCGCGACCGCGGCCAGCCCGATCTGCGGGTTCACGCGGCCGTCGTAGAGCCAGGCCTGCCCGCCACCGTCGTGGTCGACGACCCGCGGCGCCCGGTCGGCGAACCTCGCCGGCAAACGGCCCTCGTACATGTCGGGCGGCTCCACCAGGTGGTCGTCGGTGGAGACGATCGGGAGGTGGCGGCGGGCGCGGGGCGGATCGGGCAGGAGCGTGATCTGCTCGGGCCTGCGGGACCGCATGAAGCCCTCGCGGGTCTCCATCTCCTCGAGCTTGATCTCGGGCACGTGGTCCCCCCGTGACGCCGACGCGGGCTCGACAAAGCCCGCCGCATCCGCGAAGCTAACGATCGTTCGTTCGCCGCGCAAGAGGAGACCCGTGTGGGTGCGAAGCCGCCGCTGAACCGCCGCGCCGAGATCCTCGACGTGGCCCGCGACCTCTTCGCCCGGCACGGGTACGCGGCCAGCTCGATGCGCGACATCGCCGAGGCGGACGGCATCAAGGCGAGCAGCCTCTACTCGCACTTCCGGTCGAAGGCCGAGATCCTCCGGTTGGTGGTCACCCCGGTCACCGACGAGGTCGCCCGGGTCCAGGACGCCGCGCTGGCCACGTCGGGCTCGGGCCTGCAGCGGCTGCGAGCCATGGCGGCCGGGGTGCTCCGCGTGTGCGTCGCGCACGACCGCGCGATGTCGATCCTCCACTACAGCTGGCCGCAGATCCGCGCCAGCGACGAGCTCGCCGTGCTGGTCGCGACCAACGCCGAGATCTTCGCCCGGTGGCAGCGCGTGATCACCGACGGGGTGGCCGACGGCTCGGTGCGCGCCGACGTCGACCCGCTGGTGGCCGCCCGTCTCGTCACCAGCGCGCTCCAGGGCATCGCCGACCGGGAGCGCTACGTCGACACCGTCGGCCTGGCGGCGCGTCGCGGCTTCGACGTGCTGCTGGCCGACCTCGACGCCATCGTGCTCGCCGGCCTCGGCGCCGACCGGGCCGCGGAGCCGGAGGAGCTCGTCACGACATGAACGACGAACGCGAGATCCTCAACCTGCTGTACCGGTACTGCGAGCTGCAGGACGCGGCCGACTTCGCCGGCGTGGCCGAGCTGTTCCGCCATTCCGGCTACCGCGTCCAGGACGGCGACGAGCACTACGGCTACGACGAGGTCTACGCGCTCAAGACGAAGCACGACAAGGTCCACGACGACGGCACGCTGCGGACGAAGCACATCACCCACAACACCATCGTCGAGTTCGACGACGACGGAGCCGTCGCCCGCACGAGGTCGGTGTTCACCGTGTACCAGGCCACCCCCGCGCTGCCGTTGCAGTGCGTGATCACCGGTCGGTACCACGACATCTTCGAGAAGGTCGACGGCCACTGGCGCTTCCGCGACCGGCTCATCATCGGCGACCTCGTGGGTGACCTCACGCAGCACCTGCGTGACAACCCGCTCGACCAGCGACTCGACGACGCGTCCGAAGCTCGCTGATGCAGTTCGACCCGGAGACCCCGTCGACGCTGTTCGTCGCGTTCGCGGATCCGCCGCCCGAGCGCGACGCCGAGTTCAACGAGTGGTACGACACGATCCACGGACCTGACGCGCTCGCCAACGGGTCCTTCACCGCGCTGCACCGGTTCCGCGCCGTCGGCGGCGGCCACCGCGCCGCGCCGTACCTCGCGCTCTGGGAGGGCCGGTTCGCATCCGAGGGCGAGGCTTGGGGCTACATCGCACCGAGAGCGCAAGCGCTCCGCGAGGCGGGACGCGCCGGCGACATCTCCTCGGTGCGCTTCGCGGTGATGCTGTTCGGGATCGGCAGCATCGCCGGCTCGCGCTGCGATCCCGTCTCGTCCCTGACCACGGTCCAGAACGACTGGCGAACCGCCGATTCGGCCGACGATGCCGTCACCTGGTGGCAGGCGAACGGGCTCGGCCGCTTCGCGTCACCGATGGGATGGCTGGCGACCAGTGACCCCGCGGGCAAGGGCGCCGGCTACCACCTCGGGGTCTTCGCTCACGCCGAGCCGGTGGGCGACCTCGACCGGTCATGGTCGGGAGTCGGGCGGGCGGGCACCTCGCCGCTCCCGCCGTACCAGACGATCTTCGGCGACACCGCCGACGCCGACGACGCGGCCGACGAGCCGACACCGGCGCCGGCGTGGGTCATGCACTGGGAGCCCATCGTGAGCATGCGGGCCTGAGCGGGAGGCGACTCGATCTCGTACGACTTCTTCTCCGACGAGACCCGCGACGACCCGTACCCGTTGTTCCACCGGTTGCGCAACCACGACCCGGTGTTCGAAACCGACTTCGGGTACTGGTACGTCTCGCGCTACGACGACGTCGTCTCGTTGCTGCGCGACACCCGCCTCACGTCCGGTCGGGGCGTTCCCGACTCCCTCGGTGTCACCGGCGGCCCGCTGCGCGAGATCATGGACAGCTGGATGATGGCACTCGATGGGCCCGCACACCGACGGGCGCGTGCGCTGATCAGCCGTGCCTTCACGCCGCGCGCGGTCGAGGCAATGCGTCCGGCGATCCTCCACGCCGCCGAGCATCTCGTCGACGGGGTGCAGCGGAGCGGCGGCGGCGACATCGTCACTGGTCTCGCGTTCGCCCTCCCGATGGAGGTCACCCGACAGCTGTTCGGAGTCGACGGCGACACGTGGGACACCGAGGTCGTCGCGCTCTTCGACCCCTTCCGGCGCTCCGGCGAGGGGTGGGTGAGCGATATGCAACGTCTCGCCGACTTCCTCGCTGCATACGTGCCCCACGCCGGCGGCACCGGGCTCTTCTCCGCCCTGCAGGCACCCGACGACGACGGCAACGTCCTCTCGGAGCACGAACAGGTCGCCAACTCGGTGCTGCTCGTCACCGCGGGCTTCGAAACCACGATGAGCCTCATCACCAACGCGGTGCGCACCCTATTGCTGCATCCCGATCAGCTCGCGCTCCTGCGGTCGGACTGGTCGCTCGTCGCGGGCGCGGTCGACGAGGTCCTGCGGTATGAACCGCCCGCGCTCTGGACCAGCCGCTACGCAACCGAGGCGATCGCGGTCACGGGCGCAGTGATCCCCGCCGGCGCCAACGTGCTGTTCTCGTCCGTCGCCGCCAATCGCGATCCGGCCCGGTACTCCGAGCCCGATCGCTTCGACATCACCCGCACCGACAGTCGTCCGGTCACCTTCGGCGGCGGTGTCCACAGCTGCATCGGGAGCATGCTGGCGCGCGTCGAGACGGAGATCGCACTCGCTTCGCTGTTCCGCCGCGTCCCCTCGCTGTACCTCGTCGAACCGGTGTCGTCCCGCTTCCAGTCCGACAATCCGAGCGTCCGACGAGCCGAGTCGCTTCTCGTGACCGCTTCGGCGCCGACCTGATGCCGGCCATCACCGGGGTCATGATCCTCTTCGCCGTCGAATCGCTGCGGACCGCACGCGCGCGGAAAGGTGGTAGGTGGTGAAGCTCGGCATGTTCCTGCAGCCGACCCACGACCCGGCCCGTGATCTGACCACGGCGCTCGAGGAGGATCGCCAGACCGTGATGCTGGCCGACCGGCTCGGGTACCACGAGGTCTGGGTCGGCGAGCACGTCAGTTGCACGTCGGAACCGATCACCGATCCGCTCGTCTTCCTCGCCACGCTCATCGGAGAGACGTCGCAGATCAAGCTGGGGACCGGTGTCATGTGCCTCCCGCACCGGCACCCGGCGCAGGTCGCGTCGCAGGCCGCGCTCTTCGATCACTTGTCGAAGGGTCGGTTCCAGATGGGCGTCGGGCAGGGGAGCCTCTCTTCGGATGTGCAGCTGTTCGGTGTCGGAGGCAGCGCAGCCCGTGAGGAGATGGTGCGGGAGTCGGTCCGGCACATGCTCGCGATCTGGTCGAGTCCAGCTCCCCATCACCACGCGGGCGCGCACTGGACGGTGTCGGTCGACCCGGGCGGTGCGCCCGAGTTCGGCGTGGGCGAGTTCATCAAGCCGTACCAGCAGCCGCATCCGCCGTTGGCGACATCGATCATGTCGCCCGGGAGTCGGAGCGCCCGCATGGCCGGCGAGCTGGGTTGGATCCCGATCTCCAGCGCGGCGTTCCTGCATGCTCGCTACACCGCGAGCCACTGGGAGCAGTACCTCGAAGCTGCCGAAACGGCGGGGCGACCGGCGGATCCAGAGATCTGGCGAATCGTGCGCCAGGTCGTGGTCGCGCCGAGCGATGAGGAAGCGCGCGAGCACGTCCTCGACCCGAATGGCGCGCTCGCTTTCTGGTACCGGTACGTCCTGGGCGCCATGCGGGCACGCCAGGCGCTGCCCCTGGTGGCCCCGGAGCGCCACCCGGACCCCGAATTGCTCACCTGGGAGGAGATGGCACTCGAGCAGACCACCTTCGGTTCGCCGTCGACGGTCGTCGACCAGCTCGTGGCGCTGCGCGATCTCACCGGTCACTTCGGGGTGCTGACCACCATGGCGGTCGAGTGGACCGACGCCCCGTTCGGCCGGCGTTCGATGGAGCTCCTCGCGCGCGAGGTGTTGCCGCGCTTCGCGCGGCACGCCGCCAACGCGAGTGCCGCACGAACCTTCTGATCTCGGACGGGCGAGCGCCGGGTCGGGCCGGCAGCCACCGCGTGATTCTTGCCGCCTACCGACGGATCGCGTCGGCGAAGACCCGGAGCTCGCGAGCGATGTCGGATCCGGCGGGGCCGTAGGCGATCTCGGTGACGCCCGCCGCCGCGACGTCCTCGGCGCGGGCGCGCACCTGGTCTGCCGTGCCCGTCCAACCGGAGGTCAGCATGGCCTCGCCGGCGACGTCGAGCAGGGGACGGTCGCGCTCGTTCACCGCGACCAGGTGCCCCTCGTGCACCGCCAGGTGGCGCTGGCCGCCGGGGCGAGCCGCTTCGGTCCGGGCCACCCACTCCTGGCCGCCGGCCATACCGGCAAGCGTGTCGGGAGCCCACTCCCACATCGCGTGGTACGTCGTCGCCAACATCGGACCGACCGCGTCGTGAACGCGCGGTGATGTGTGGTCTTCGCCAGGGTCGAGCACCGATCCGGACACGAGCACCGCGATGTCATCCCAGCGGCGCTGGTCGGGGCGAGGAGGGCCGGTGAGGATCACCATGTCGGCCAATTCGGTCGACACCGCCATGCCCTTCGGTCCGACGGGCGCCAAACCGATCGGCACCCGGATCGGGAACGCGGGTCCGAACCCCGGGGAGTGGATGAGCTGACATGCCGCGCCGTCGATCTCGACGACTTCACCCGCGAGCAACGCGCGCACCTGGCGGATACAGGTCGCCAGGTCGGCCCACCGCATACCCCGCTTGCCCATCGTGTTGCGAGCGGTGAACCCGGTGCCGAAGTACGCCCGAAGGCGACCGGGCGCAAGCTCCTCGATGGTCGCAATGGCCGACGCGGTGACCACCGGGTGGCGCAAGCTGGGCACCGCCACCCCGGTCGCCAGTTGGATGCCGGGGACGGCCTCCGCGATCCGCGCCAGCGCCACCCAGACATCGCCGTAGAGCGCGGGGGAGTCGTACACGAACACTCGCTCGTAGCCGAAGTCGGCCGCGGTCTTCGCCTGTTCGACGATGGCGCGGCTGGGTGGTA